>JADKDV010000003.1:0-306992 GCA_016718315.1 Candidatus Obscuribacter sp.
CACTGCGCCGATAAGCAGTGGATTAGCTGCGTTGGGCTCGGGGAATTTGATATTGACCGCGCCACCATTGCCGTTGCCAGTACCATTGGCATTGATATTGCCAGTTACTTGTAGATTGCCTGGTCCCTGGGTGCCGGCGCTGAGATTTATAGTACCGCCAGTACCACTAGATGCTAGAGAATTGACTAGTATCTGTGTACCATCAGCTACGAGATTGCGTGCTGCACTAACTGAAACTGTACCGCCATTGCCAGTAGCTCCAGCACCTGATTGTGCTGAGAGTTTGACCTGTCCGGCTCCACCGCCTAGGTTGACGTCGCCTATTGTATTGGAGGTGGTAGTGAGATTGACAGTACCGCCATTACCTGTGCCTGAGCCGTTGGCTGTGACATTGAGCGCTGCTGCGCCGCCAGATAGGACTTGTGTACCTGTTATATTGACCAGACCACCAGCAAAGTTACCACCGCCAGCATTTGCGTTGACATTGCTACCGTTGACATGTAAGTGGATTGGCGTCAGCGTTTTTGTCAAAGACACGGATAATGCCGCCCTGTCCACCGGCTGGGCCCGATGCTGCCGAGAGAGTGCCATCAACGCCATTTGTCACAGCACCAGCACCAATTGTAAATGGTGTAGCTGTTGGACTGTTGCTGGATAAGATGATGCAACCACCATTACCTGTGCCACGACCATTGGCGTCAAGCGAATCTGTGACGTACAAGTTTTGACCGGCATCGAGATTGATGCAAGCACCGTTGCCGTTTGGCGCTGTAGGCAGATATGTAACTGCTGATGGATCAAAGTTGATATCGCCTGGTGCTTTGATATTGATAATGGCACCGTCACCGCTTGTGGCAGCGATGGTGAAGCCACCCGGAGTATTGCTTACATCTACATTGCCGCTGCCTTTGGTGATGTTGACCGTGCCAGCGTTACCACTTCCAGCACCACTGACGTCGAGATTGAGCGGTGTTGCTCCTGGTACGTTTATGACATTGGCGTTGAGGGTTATTGTGCCCCCGCCTGCTGTAGTTGCACCATTTGCTGATGCATCAAGTGTGGCAGTAGGAGAGCCAGCCGCCCCTGTCACAGGGATGGTCAAAGTTCCGCCACCAGCGTCAAGCGTTATTGCTCCACCAGGCACCGGCAGCTGATGCTTGGGTCGATATGTTTGTTGTGGCGCCTATGTTGATGCCGCCTGCACCTTTGTTGACGACCGCAATTGTGCCACCGCCCGCTCCTGCGCCTGCTCCGCCATTTGCTGTCAGGGCACCATTTACACCAGGATTGACCGAGCCAGTACCTATGTTAAAGGTAGTGGCGCTATTGGTTGTTAGCGATATCGAGCCACCGCCACCTGTGCCAATACCGCTGGCATCGAACGGCATGTTGACAAATAGATCGCCGCCTGCCAGGTTGCCTGATGAAAGAGTGATATTGGCGCCTTTGCCATTAAGTCCCAGTGGATTGGAGTTGAGGCTGCCTGGCGCGTTATTAACTGTGAGGTTGCGTCCGGCATTGACAGAGACCAGTCCACCATCGCCAGCAGCTGAGCCGACCGAGCCGCCTGTAGCGGATACATTGAGGCTATTGTCACCACCGCCACCAACAGTCAGGTCAGAAGTGGTGCCGGTAGTCGTAAATCTGACTATGCCGCCATTGCCGGTGCCTGAGGCATTAGCCTGCAAGGTGAGGGGGCCTGCCCTGGGCTGACAAAGTCCCTGCCACTGATGTCGATGGTCCCGCCATTACCAGTAGCCCCTGCTCCCGCTACGTCGAGTGTACCGGTGGGGATTGTGATATTGCCAGACAATGCTGGACCACCAGCTGTGGCGTTAAGGATTATGGTGCCACCATTGCCGTTTGTCGGTGCTGCCGCTGTGACATCGCCAGCATTGGTAGGTGATGCCGCCAGTGTTTCTGTTGATGATGCTGACAGAGCCGCCTGCTCCTGATGTAGCCCCACCTGATGCGCCCACCGTGCCATCGATACCGTTAGTGGTGGGTCCGCCGTTAACTAAAAATGTTGTGGCACTGTTGCTGGTTAGTTGGACGACGCCGCCCTTGCCAGTACCGGCGCCGCCGGCGCCACCGCCCTGCGCATTTAAAGATCCGGCTATGCTGAGATTGCCTAGTCCAGCACTGCCAGCTTCTAATATATAGGTACCGCCGTTACCGTTGGTGCCTAGAGCGGCTGAGTCCAGAAGAGTTGGATTTGTGACGGTAAGATTGCCGCCCTGTCTGGCTTCGACTGTGCCACCATTGCCGCTGGCTGAGCCAACTGAGCCGCCTCTGGCATCCAGTATAAATTGACCAGCTGAGTTGCCTATTGTGGCTGTGCTGCCAGCTGCAGTTGCGATTAGTTGTACCGTACCACCGTTGCCCGTGCCACTGGCGTCGGCTAGAATGGTGACAGGACCGGCCCCGGTCCCTATTGTTTGCGAGCCTTTGACCGTGACAATGCCGCCATTGTTGTTGCCACCTAGCGCGCTAGCATCGTATGTGCCGCCGGCCAGACTAACTACTCCAGGTGTGGCACCGGCTGCGGCGTCTAGTATCAGCGTACCACCAGCGCCATTGGCCAACGGCGCTACGCTTACAGCTGCTGCGTTTGTGACAGTGATACCGCCGGTACCACTGTTTTTGATATTGATTGTACCGCCATCGCCGCCCGTAGCTCCGCTATTGGCCTTGAGTGTACCTGTAACACCATTTGGTCCACCCGAGACAGTAAAGGCCGTACCGCTATTAGTGCTGAGGTTGATTGTGCCACCGTCGCCAGTACCGTTGCCGCTGACATCTAGTGAGCCGATGATTTGAGTGATACCGGCACCGCCAAGACCACTGTTAAAGTTGAGCGTAGCACCTTTTTGGTTGTTGCCGGTGGTCGAGAGTAGATTTACCGTGTTAACAACGAGATTGCCACCAGCGCTGAGGTTGACAGTGCCTGCTGCACCATTTGGTCCGCCGCTGACGTTAACGCGTATATCTGGAGATGTCGTCCCGACGGTGATGTTGTTGCCAGCCTGAGTCGATTGCACAGTCACTGTGCCGCCGGAGCCAGAACCGCTACCAAAAGCATTGAGGTTGGGATTACCACTGGCTGTAAATGTTTGACCCACTATCTGGATCGTGCCGCCATCTTGGTTGCCGCCAGCTGCCTGAGCATTGACCTGCATTGCCGGTGGAAGTAAGTGTAATTGGTCCAGCTGGTGCGCTTAAGATAAAAGAGCCACCAGAACTTGTACCAAATGCTCTTGTATCAATTATCGGAGTGGCGACACTGCCCAGGTTTGCCGTGATGCCGCCCGGTCCATTATTTGTAATGTCGACGGTGCCGCCTTTTCCGCCGCCTGTACCGGCTTGGGTCTGTATTGCTCTTGATGCGGCACCGATACCATTGACAGTGGCACCGCCAACGACAAAGGTATTGGCACTATTTTGTAGCACCGTAAAGGAGCCACCATCACCAACTCCGGCTCCAGTGGACGACATGCGATTGTCGACTTGACCTGTAATCAATATATTGCCGTTTGCTGATGTAGCGTTACCGGCTATGAGAGAGACTGCTGCCCCTCTGGTGATGATGTCGCCATTAACATTGATATCGCGCGGTAAGCCGCCACCCGGGACAAATTGATTGAGTCCTGTTGCCGCGCCAGATACTTTGTCCACTGTCACATTGACTGTATCAGGTAATCTTGCCGCTGCAAGTAACACGCTGCCAGTACCGATAGTGCCATTGCCAGCACCTCTGGTGTCGATGGTGCCGGTGATAATCGACTGCAATCCGGCTGAGTTGGCGTCTTCGGCGATGATCTTGACGTTACCGTTTGCTCCTGCTGTACCAGCCGTTGAGATAGTGGTAGTTGGAGTGAAGAGCACACGACCGGAGTCGATATTGCCGCCGTCATAAGCAATCAGGGTGACGCATTACCGCCTGTTGCGCCAGCAGTGCTAAAGGTAGTTACACCACGCAGGTCGAGTAGACCGCCATTGGGACTGGCTGGACCGGTGATAGTCCAGGTAGCACCTGTGTCTTGGATGTTGACGCCGCTAGCCATAAAGACTTCGCCGCCATTGGTCTGGATGGTGATGCCCGGTGCTGTAATGATGTCGCCATAGGCTATTACCGAGAGTGGCGCACCACCTGTGATCTGGTTGCCTGCTAGAGTGACGTTGCCAGTTGTGCTGACTATTGTTGGGTCACCATTGGCGGTGGTATTGCCTATAGTGATGTCGCTAGCTGCTGCAAGCTTTACTACATAAGCTGACGAATTGACAGTACCGCCAAGATTATCGACATTGACTTCAACTTCGCCTCGACCGCCATTGAGCTCGACTGTATTGGCGCTAAGTGAGCCTCCGGTGATTTTGAGATCAGCTTTATCCATAAAGTCGGTAGTTCTAAAATTGATACTACCGTTGTTTGCCAGGATAGAGCCGCCAGCATTGGTTAGATTGATGTTGGCAATTGATGCCGCTTGAGCAGTATTGAAATTGACATTGCTCAAAGCTGAGTTGGTTGTGCCACTGTTGATAAAATTGCCCGATACTGAATTTAGGTCTACATTGCCAGCGGATGCAAAAATGTTACCGGTGTTAGTGATATTGCTTACGGCATTTAGCGCTACGCTCGATCCTGAGAGATAGCCAGCATTACCAATATCTGCGTTGGACGTGATAGTGAGTGTGCCAGCCGTGCTTATTGTGCCGTAGTTTTGTAGACCACCAAAGGCGTTGAGAACGAGACCTGATGATGAAAAATATCCTGGCATAATCGTGCTCAGCACTGGCATTTGCGCCATATCACCAGTAAGAAGCCCGCCTACTGTGAGGCTGCCAAAGTCAAGCACTGAAGCTGTAGAATCAGTTGATTGCAAGGCGTAGAGTGAGCCCAGGATGCTAGCTGCACCTGTGACAGAGAAAGGATTGCTGGATGTAAATCCGACAGTGTCTAGTGCCACATTTGATGGCAATACTAGATTGCTCAAAGAGCCTGTTTGTCCAGCAAAGAGGGTGAAAGAGCCGCCCTCTGCTGATCCGCTTGATGTAAGAACTATATTTTGGGCGCCGTGCTGGACCACCTGAGTTACAGCTATATATTGCGAGGCCGTGAGCATTTGTCCTGGATTGACCTGCACCAGGCTGCCACCGGTCACAGAACCATTGGCGTCAATAGTACCGCCTACAGAGATAAAGACAGGTTGGTCTATAGGAGCGGTGAATGTGGCTTGATTGGAAGACAGGTCTAAACTAGTACCAGAACTAAAAAGACTATTGGTAGTTAAGGTGACCTGTGGCGTTTGGGTCAACTGGCTGGTGCCGGCAATTGCGCTCGCTACTGAAGTCGAGTCGGTTGTCTGGGCCGCCTGTGGAGCGACGTTATTGGCACTTGCCGATGATGAGTCGCCAGGTGCCGTTGTGATTGTGACATTACCAGGGTCTGGGGCGCTGGAGGTACTATCTGAGCTGGATATGGCTGCAACTGTCGAGCTGTCGGACGTGGAGCTAGCTAATTCGGCTCCTTGATTGGATTGTGTGATAACTGCAGCAGTACTACTTGATTCTACGGGCTGACTGACTGCCATAATAGTAGTTGAACTATCGCTCAGATCCGCTGCTGGAGCGGCTTGAGCTGTTATGGTCGTGGTGCTGCCTGCGTCGACTGCCGCTGCTGGTTGACCTATTAAAGAAGATGTTTCGCTATTTGCCGATGTTGGCGCACTTATTGAAGTTGTAACTTGATTAGCGGCATCGCTATTGGTCGCAGGACCGGTCGTAGGCAAAACCGGTACATCCGGCGTGAGAGTGACTCCAGCAACGACTGGTACAAGCCCGGTCACCATATCAAGTTGTGGCATCCCCGGCGCCGGAGGCACTGTCGGTGCCTGCGATTGACTGTTGCTCTGAGAATCTGTGGCAGTGCCACTAGGTAATTTGTCTGATGTGATGTTTATCCCCTGGAAAGCTCCAGCACCAAGTCCTGCAACTGTTTGTATATTGGCGCTGGCGCTTTCTAGTGAAAAATTTTGTGGCACTGTGGCCACTGTCGCAGGTTGCTCAAATGCTTGCGCGTAAGCTCTTACTTGTGTCAATTGCGGGGTCGCTACCAGTAACAAAAGCGATGCAGCTAAGAACTTTTTGCCACAAGCTGACAGCTCGATTCTGTGCATTGCTCTGTTTTGACGGCGTTTTTTGCTCAAGCCTTTTTTGACGAGAGCCACACCCAGGGCGCGCGATGAGCTGACGAGGCTGAAGAGTACTTTTTTCAAGTTTGATACCCGTGTTTTTAAGAAGCGCTTAGCTGCTGAAAATATAGGCCAATAGCCCTTTTCGATATCATATTATGGTGCAGAGTGGAGCAAAGTAATGGTGAAATTACTCTAAGAGTATCGTGCTGTGGCCTTGAAAAAAACACTTCCGGAGTGGCTCCAATTTGCTTGTTCGCCCAAGTTAAACCTGATGGTGGGTAGGCGCAAAACCGCAAGTAAAATTTGGGCGGGCTATGCTTACCGTTTGGTTTTCATTACTGCTTCCTAGTACTATGATCGCTGTCTTACTCGAGTATGGCGCAGGTAACCGACAATTTTTATCTCTTTTTTGCCAAATTTACTAAACCGAAAAATTTTGACAGCGGGCTCGTTGTCCGCATTATGCGTTGCTTTTGCCACTATTAGCAGTGCTAATGCTCAGTCCGTAGCACCTCCGCCCAGTATTATTCCGACCGACATTACGCCCATTGGTCTTGGTCGCGAGCGTGAACTTATCCGGCCAGGTCCGGCTTTTTATCTTTTGCAGCGTTTGCCCAGTCGGCTGTGGATAAACTCCAGCACTGAAATCAGTCAGCGCGGAGAAACAAACGTATTTTTTACCAACAGAAATCAAAAGGCTGATTACGTCTTTCGGACATTGCCTAACTTGACTGTTGGTTATCGCATTTTGCCGCGCACAAGTATCTACACTAACTATTTTTTGCTCAAAGACGTTTTTGCTAATCACGGTATTCTCAGTCGTCCCACCACTCAGTCTCTTTCGTGGGGCTTGCGTCATGAGATCCCGATTCGTAGCAGGACAAACCTGCAATTCGATTTGCAAGCCAGAGAAATATGGCAAGCTTCGCATTTGCACCAATTTGACTGGTTGCCCGGAGTTACTGTGACTCATGTGCTTAATCCCAGCACGATTGTTTTTGGTAATATTCAGCTGCAGATGCGAGGCAAAAATTATTTCGTTGCACCCACACGCGAGATAGACCCTTTTTATACCTTTGGTATTTTGCACAGACGCGGTCCATGGACATTTTCGGCTGTGGATACTTTTGTTTCAAACTTCAGAAACAACAATGCTATTCCCGGACAGTCCAATATGGCGATGATTCCGCAATTTGAGGTTAATCGTCAGGTTTCCAAAAAGGTACCAGGTCTAGTAACTTTTGTGCGCGCCGAACCGGTTTTTAACTGGCAGGGTCGCAGTGTACCTGGTATTTCCGGTTTTGACTTCCGTATCTTTGGGGGTCTGCGCTATAGCTTTAACAAAGCTGCTACCAATACTGCCATGGACACTCTACGCAAACAGTTAAAAGAGTCGGATTTGCCTCCAGCTGTGACTCCACCGGGTGCAGCACCGGCACCGGTAACGGCACCGAGCACTAGTGCTCAGCCTGGTCCCTCCGATGTTGCCACCAGTCCAGTTTTGCCAGACGCCATTACCGCTGCTCCTCAAGCTGCGAGCCCTGCTGCACCTGATGGTTTGGCAAGTTTGACTGCCAGTACAATTGGCCAGTCGGAGAGCCCGGAAGCAAAAAATGCACTGGCCACGACAAGTTTGACGGCACAGCCTGAAGCGCAGTAATCTAACCTCAGGGTAAATAGTCTCAAAGCTTGCGAGTGCTTTTGATGTTTGGCTCCAGAGCTGTAGTAATGGAAAAAAGTATTGGTGTCGGCCTGCTCTTGCTGACATTGAACAGCATCTTTGTGTTGCCGCTCCAGTCCCAGCCTGCCACTTCTGGCGGTGGCACGACTTTTGCCCTTGGCGTATCTAAAGTGCGCAATGTATCTAAAGTGCATGCTATCGAAAAACTGGATCTAGGCAACTTTAACCTGTTTAACGGTAATACCAGGCAAGCTATCGAGGCCTACAAATTGGCCTTGCGCATCAATCCCGACCTCTGGGAAGCGCATTATGGTCTTTGTACTTGTTATGTGCGCAAGCATAAAATGGATCTAGCTATGAGCGAGTGTCAAAAGGTATTGGCTCTCAAGCCCAAGCACAAAGAATCAGTGCTGCTTTTGGCCAATTTGCTTAAATCACAAGGAAGGCTCGCCGAGTCTATCAAGCACTATGAACTCGCTCAAAGTATGGGAGTCAAATCATCAGATCTTTATACGGGGCTTGGCCTTGCGCAGGCTCAAAGTGGTGATCTTACTGGCGCGGTAGCTAACTTGGATACGGCAATTGCACTGGCAAAAAGCACATCAACCCTCAGCCCACCTTGGTAAAGCGGTAGTAGCTTTTAAGCTAGGTGATAAGCAAGAGGCACTGACTGAGCTGGACATTGCTATCAAAGAGCATGGCGGCAAATACACCGAAGCCCGTAATTTTAAAGCTGAAATACTTGTGTCAATGGGCCAACTTGACGGGGCCAAGAAAGAATATCAAACTGAAATAAAGAAAGAAGATCCTGGACCAGCCTGCTCCCAGGCTCTGGGCAATATCTATCTAAAGGAAAACAATTTAGTCGAGGCGCAAAAGACATTTTTGCTTGGTAGCAAGTGGTACCCCCGGGACCCAGATATTTTGTTGGGTCTCGCTGTCGTTCTGGAGCGCCAGGGGCAACTACCTGAAGCTGTGCTGGCCTATCAATGCGCCATCAAGCGTTTGCGTGAGCCCGCTAAAATGTTGCAATGGCAAAAACACCTCAAAGAACTCGAGGTGTTAGTTGCGAAGCGCTAAGATTTGATTGTTACTGTGTCTTTTAGCCTGGCTTGCTACAGGTGCTGCTTTGGCTGGGGCCTCGGCTGCGCGCACTGTAGGTTGATAACCAGGTTGGAGCTTTTTGATGGTATCACTGGTGATATCAACACCGTTGTCCAGTACCTGTTGACCGCCGGTAAAAACACCAGCTCCATCTACTACCAGATCCAGACTCTGTTCTTTGGCCACTGTATTTACAGCTCTGGCGATCTTTTCGTTTGCCTGAGCGCTAGCGGTTTGCAATAGTTGGGCCAGGGCCTGCTGCTTGGCGTTAATTTCGGTTTGAATGGTGCGGGCCATTTTTTGCAAATCTTCCTGAGGCATTTTTTCCGCCTGGGCTTTTTCAAGCTTGCGGTTTCCTTCTTCGGCATCTCGTTTTAGTTGGGCTTCGGCTTGCAAGCGTAGTGCTTCGCTACCAGCTGCTTCAGGGCAAGCCAGTTTGACCATAGTTAGATTGAAGTAGCCAACTTTGTAGCTTTTAGCTACTGCTGCTTTTTGAGCCTCGGCTGGAGCCGCCATCCCCATTGTCGAAGCAAAAGAAACTGCCGCCAAAAGAATGATTCCACTAATTTTGCCTGGTCTGTTGCTAAACTGCATAAATTGCTCCGCTTGCCTTGAAATCCCATACGAGGGTTATCATAAATTAGTATGGGTTATTGCTTGACAAGATTTTTCTCAGAAAAGTCCAACTGTCAGCGTTTACTGTCTGGCTTTGTCGCGACTGCGCAGCTCCAGGCTATGTGAGCAATTGCGCCTGTATTGACGTTATGGCGGAGTCTTTACGAAATGTCAATTATTTTGTCTCGGACGGCACTAACTGTCCCTCGCAACTGAATTTTAAAAAGCATATTTATTCAGCCCTGGGCAATTCAAACCAAAAATTGGAACCAGCACCCTGGTGGCTTATTACGCCCATGCTACCGCCGTGTTTTTCTACGATTTGTTTGGCTGCCAGTATTGTGCCAACAGAGCCTGTTTCGGCTGTTACTGTAGGCTGTCTGAGCGGGTCAAATAAGGCTTCTTTTTGATCGTCGGTCATACCAGGACCACGGTCGATGATTTCGACTCTCGCTTTATCCTGGGACTCGATAATCTGCACTCTTACCTTGGCGCCTACCGGCGAGTATTTGATAGCGTTATTAAAGAGAGTGACAATTACTCCCAGTATTTTTTCTTCGTCCACCATTACGGCTGGTTCTGGTCCGTTGATTTCGAGGACCAGCTCTTTTTGCCGGATATCGGAGAGCATCATCATCAGTGTTTGTCTGACCAGGCTCATTAGATTGTTGGGTGCTAAATCCAGCTCAAAGCTACCTTGTTGTAACTTGTTTACTTCCAGTAGGCTGTCGATACTGGCCATCATCTCGCGGATATCACCGAGGATTGACTCAGCGCGGCGTTTGCCTTGCTCGTGTAGCGTGCCGTGGACGCCCTCGAGTGTCAGCTCAATATGGAGCATAATGGCTGTCAGAGGACCTTTGATTTGATTGTTGACGCTGTCCAAAAACTTTTGTTTGGTGCGTTCCAGCTCATAGCGCTCGCTCGTATTAACAATTACACCCAGATACATCGGCAGGCTGCCGACATTGATGCGCTTGAGCGAAAATTCAATTGGTATTTCTCTTTGTTTGGCAGTCAAGATGCGCATCTGGGTTTTGCGATCGATATAAGCAGCAAAGGCATTTTCACCGCTTGAGCCCAGACGCATTTCCATAGGAAACACCGCTTTGACCAGGCGCTCAGAAAGACCCAGTGAGCCAGTCTCAAGCATTGTCTCCAGTAGTTTGTTAGCAAAGTCGATTTTGCCATCGACACTGGCTAAAAACAAACCCATAGGCATGCTTTCCATAAGGAAACGAAGCATTTCGCGGCTTTCTTTGAAGGGGTCGTTTTGCCCCTGGTTTGGCGCGATGTGATCCTGGGCCACAAGGAGCATAGCATCGTCCACATCTGACCACTGAGCAGTCCAGTACATCGGCACAACCATGCCATCACGCCTGTTGACGCGACATTCAAACTTGGTTGGTTGCTTCATAAAGGTGGCAGACAATAGTGCTTGCTGTGCTGTCAGCTGGTCTTCGGTATAAAGGATGTCAAAAATTGACCGGCCAATAAGTTCGTCGCTAGCCAGTTTCCACACGTCAAAACAGTTCTGGCTAATGCTCAGTATTTTGCCGTTACCATCAACTGACGCTATAACTTCCATGAATACCAGGGCGCACTGTACTGTATCTGTCCAAATAATCGATTGGCTAGATGATGCTACCACTCCGGCAAATCGGTGGTCAATCTTGCCAACCCATACTGAATGTATTACAACAGTCTACTCGAAGAATCCATTGATGCTTTTAGCTTTGGCTCTATCTCGTTTGGGCCAGTGAGCTCTTGTTGAGTTTGTCATAGATTTGTGCCCTGGTATCCAGATAGCGACTATTGTCGCCACTATACTTGATGGCATCATTGATATCTTTGAGTGCCAAATTCATTTGACCGAGCTTGCTGCGGCAAATAGCTCTTTTATAGAGAGCTTCGTCTTGATCTTTTTCTCTCTGCAGGATTTGAGCGTAGTCGGCAATTGCCTCTTTGTAGAGTCCAGCCCGCTCACAGGCGCGCGCCCTTTCAAAGTGATAGGTCTCGGTATCGCCTTGCACTGCTGTTTTGATCAAATAGTCATAATCTGCCAGTCCCTTGCTTATCTGTTTAGTGTTGATAAGTACTTGTGCTCTCATTTTGCGAGCAGTTGTATATTGTGGATTTAAGATCAAAGCCAGATCATAGTTTTTGAGCCCATTTATGGTGTCGCCTTTGCCGCAGTAGTAGCCGCCCAGTCAGCAATGGGCTACAGATCTGAGCAGTTTAAAATCTTTGCCATTCCTGAGTACAATTTCCCAGTCTTGTTTGGCTGCTTCATATTCACCGAGTGAAGATTTCATCGCAGCGCGGTCAAGGTAGGCTTTCCAGGACGTAGGGCTTATTTTTATACACTCATCCATGTGCAAAAGAGCCGCCTTATAGTTTTCTTTTGTGGCTTGATTGCGTGCGTTGCGCCAGGCCCTAGCCGCTTGAGGCGGGAGGTCTCCGGGGATTGCCTGAAATTGAGCCAGGACTTGGGCATCTATACAAATACTCAAGCTAATGGAAAGTATGAGTGCGCGGCAAAACGAGCCTGGCATCTAGTTAAAGAACCACTGTTCAGCGCGTAACAACTCAACGGCTATTTCTCTAATTCTGAAGGCAAATGCAAACTGTCTTTGTTCAAGCTCCGTGAGACTTGAGATAATCGGCGCGCCGAGTTGATCACGAAGGGGATAGCGTAGCGGTGCATTCCAGAATGGCAAACGTCCGGGACCTGGTTCGGACTGGCTATGTTCCCTTTCGCAAAAGGGCATGGCGCCGTTTTCCTTTTTCCAGGCAATTAAGATATCACCGACTCTTTTGATCGCTCGTTCTTTGTTCTTGTGGCCTTCATCTGAGCTAAAACCCTGGCTTGACTCAAATATGTCCGGATTTTTTTGACGTGCTCTTTCAATTGCTTCTCTGACCAGTTCGTTGCCTGAGAGGTTATTGATGTTGTCTCTTGGACCAACTGTAATCCCAGCAAATAACTCTGTCATTATTCGCAGCACGCGAGTAACCGCCGAGTGCGTGCGACGTATGCCATTGAGCGCCAGAGAGCGCACTTCTGGTAAAAGGATATTGTAACTATCGCCAAAACTGGCCATGGCTGATTCCAGTGAATCATATATGGTGCCATCTTCAAAATAGGCTTCGGTGTAAGGTCCTCTGATTAATGCGATTTTGGCAAAGCCGTCTGGATTGTTGTAATTAATCGAATGATCGCCTGCTATGAGAGCATGAGCAATGGCTGAGGCTCTTACTTCTGGATGGGGGACGTACCAATCTTCTATGCCGATTTCAAGCAACATTTCTCTTTCTTCGGTCGTAAAATCAATGCGCCCGAGATCGGCTGTCAGATGGGCTTTTATATAAGGTTGCCTGATTTTGCTGTAGATGGACAGCACCATTTTGTGTAATCTACCTTTGTGGATGTCGGTCGTAGCGCTGTGTGCTACCAGCCTGTCAAAGGACTCAAGCTGAAATTGTCTGATCAAAAATACAGCGACTGTGCGCGCCATAAATTCGGGTGGCGCAATCTGGTGTTGTTTGATAGCAAGGACAATACGCTCTGCAGAGTGCATGTCTTCGCTATTGGAGGGATCAAAAAAGTAAGACAAAACCAGTGCAGCAGCTTCTGCACCATGGATATTGTGGATGATAAAGTTGCCGCGATTTTTGACAGCATCGCTAAAAATTGAGGCTATAAGAGCATCTCTTGTTTCTGTATGATCGAGATCCAGGCAACGGCTAGCTTCCAGTACCTGGTCTAGTTCAGCTCTTGTGTGCATCCAGTTCATATTCCACTGGTAGCCAGCTCCGCTTTCTTTGCTGTCTCTGGCTTCAAGCAAGATATAGGACTCGCGTACAAGAGCTAGGCAGTGCCAGATCATGTCTTTGTCTTTGCGGCTCAGTGGTTCCGCTTCGAGCTTGTCGTAGATATTGGTTACTTTGCCATCTTGGGCCAGTACCGGCACTTCTGCCAGATCCTGCCTGAGCGCGGCCATGGCCTTTGGCTCATCTTTGAGTGGCGGAAAAAGTGAGCGCCACTTCTCGTTGTTTGAGAGTGTTAAAAAATGCGCTCGTCCATCTATCGACGCTCTGCCAGCGTCGTTTTTTTCGACTTCGTCTTCACCCTTAGCTCGGATGGCTTTACTCTCGGCCATGACCTCTCCTGGTTAGCCCACCATTATATCCCTATTTGCCCATTTATTTTGGCAGGTAGACATCCTGTACCTCACAGTTACCGTTGGCCTGGCCAAGCAGGCGATAATTGCGCCTGACCGCCTCGATTGTAGCCTTATCCCATTGCGCCATTTTGCGCTCACCGGTAAATTCTTGATGGTTTATCACCACCACTGCATATTTTTTTGCTTCCACATTTTTGAGCATATCTCTGGCCTGGCTGCCATCCAATCCCAATACCTGGATAAAGGTTGTGATATCGACAGGCTCACTGATAGCGCCAAAGAGTGGTCCATATCCGCCGTCCTCGCTGAGGACGAGTTGACCTTGCATCAGGCGCTTTAACTCGGCAGGCTCCACCGCAGGATTTAGAGCTAGTTTGCGCTGGCAGGTAGCCGGACTAAAGAGTGCTGTGGCCAAAAATAGTAGTAATGCGCCGGAGAGCAAAAGAGTGCTGCCGTACATAAGGGCGGTGACTCTGCCCATTTTGGGTGCCTGGGCGGTGCTCTCTACCATGGTGGCAATGAATAGAGGCAGGGGCAATAGCAATACAAGGAAGTGATTGACATTGCTATAGGCGGTGCCGGCCGTGTAAAAGGTTACCGGTAGAGTTGTTAGCAAAAGTAAAAGAGCCAATCTCAGTGGGTTATTTGAGAGCTTCTCTCGATAGATAACACTTAAAGGTAGCGCTAACAATGTCAGAATAAATTTGGGCCAATCGACATACATGAGAGCGAGGCGCTCGCTGAGATAGCGCCATTCAAATGGCATATGGGTGGCAAAACGCATGTGTGCAATAAAGCCTCCCTGCGTGGCAACCTGAGCCAGTCCGAGCATACTTAAAAGTGCCAGAGCAAAGCCGCTGGCAAAAATTGCTGCATCTTTAATGCGTCTGGCCAGGAGCATATCTAAGATCAGGGCTGGTGCTATCAGGGCTGATGGCTGTTTAGTCATGGTGGCCAGGCTGAGGGCTAAAGCTGAGGCGATAAGCGTTAGCACCGGTGTTTTTGTGCCCTGGCTGAGAGCGTAGAGCCAGAGAGAGAGCGCTGAAAGGGCGAGTGAGAGCTGATCCACCCGACCTTTAGCGGACCAGAGCCAAATTGCCATAAAGCTCATCAGTAGCACGGTGCCACCAATGCTGGTGCGCTTGTGGCAATAGCGGCGTAAAAATTTGTAGTAAAAAACGGCGGTGAAAAGGCTGGCCAGTATCGATATTAGTCTTGGCCAGAGATAGTTTGGCTCTCCATGCTCAAATAGAGCACAGACGATAAAGTAAAAGGGAGGATAGATTATTACTGTATAAGGGCTCTGGCTGAGGGTTGAGAGTGGGTAAGGATTGAGTCCACGGGCAATTTGTGTGGATGCCCAGAGGCAGGGTCCTTCGTATTCGATGGCTTGATTTTGACTGAGCGCATAGCAAAAAAACATGGCATAAGCTGCCGCTACTGTCAGTGCCGAGATCAGTAGAGCACTGCCCAGTATTGTTTTGCTAGATTGTTTGTCCATGTTTTAAGACCCAATCGATACTGCGTCTCATTCCTTCTTCAAGTGCTACGGTTGGCTTGTACCCTAGCTCTCGCTCGGCTTTGGCAACTGAGCAGGCAATATTTTTATTCATTTCGGAGAGGACATGAAACTTCTGGTGATACAGACCCAGTCCTTGCAGTGTGCCATCGATAGCTACTGCTACTTCCGATGCCAGGTCTGGCAGTCTCATTCTCTTACCCTGGCAGGCAATGCCAAAGTCATTGGTCAAGACTTTTTCGATTGTGTCTATTACTTGATTCATCGAGTATGGTTCTTTGTCGGCAATCCAGTAGGTGTTGCCTTTAGCTTCTTCTACTTTGTGGCAAAGCAAAAGACCCTGACAGATATTGTCGATATAAGCCATTGAGCGCAGATTATTGCCACTGCCTACAATTGGTGCCTTACCATCTTTTACCATAGTAAAAAAGAGAGTTTGTCTGGCTGGCTGATTTGGTCCATAAAACCACGGTGGGCGGATTATCACCGTTTCAATTTTGCCTGTGGCGTGAGCCTTGTTGACGATATCTTCGCCAGCCTTTTTGCTTTTGCCGTAATTCATATAGGGATTGTAGGGACTCTTTTCGTCAAAGATTGTCGAGCCAGCCTTGGCAATACCGATTGGCGAGTTGGATGAAACATGGACAAAACGTTTGGCATTTACGCGCAAAGCGGCATCCATCATGGTCTGAGTGCCGTTCTCATTGACTTGATAGAGCTCTTTGACGCCACCGGTGGGATGGATTATGCCAGCCACATGAAAGACTGTAGCGCCTTCAGCATTGCTAAATAGTTTGGGCACGCCGCTACCATCTTTGAGATCGCCGCGGATTATTTCTACTGCGCTGCCAAATGGTTTGAGATCACTTACATCAGCATCTGGCAGTGCCAACACCCGTACTTGTGTAAAGAGAGGAGCACTGACCAGTGGAGCCTCACTTAGACCGTTTAGCAGTGTATCCACCAGCCTTGTACCAAGCCAACCCGGGGCACCAGTGACGATGGCTAATCTCATTAATTTCTCCCGTTTTTATGTGTTTGCGCAAAGTTGAGAGCGTTGCGTCTGGCGATGGCCATAATAGTACCTTGAGGATTGATACCAGGCGAATCCGGCAGCATACTGGCGTCGCCCAAATAGAGATTGGTCAGACCATGTACTTTGCCGTAGCTGTCGGCGGCACAGCGCTCGGGGCGCTCGCCAATGGGACAGGTCGAAAAGCCATGCACAGTGGTGAGGCTTAGAGCCGAGCGCGGTAAGGTCTCGTCGAGCCAGCGTACACTATCTAACTCGGATGTGATTTTGGGCAAACCATACACGCAAGGATAGACTTCGCTGGCGCCTGCTGCTAAAAGTAAGGTCGAGAGTCTGGCCAGTCCCTGGCTGAGATGGCGTACATCGACATCGGAGAGCTCGTATTTGAGCACGGCATCACCATCTCCGGTCATTGAGGCGCGCACGCTACCACGGCCAGTGCCACGCACACCGACATAGTAACTGGCCATACGTCTGTAATTGGCAATCGACTCTCTTGTGTCAAGCCAGTTATCGGCAAGATTGATAGCCAGGTGGCCTACACTAAAAAATGAACCGCCCAGTGATATATCTGGCCAAAATTCTTTGACTTGCAAAAGCGGCATGACACTCTTGTGGGCGTCTATTTCTTCGTCAAAGAGCGCGGTTACTTTGAGCATGGGGTGAATTTGAAAAGTATCGCCAATGTGCTCTTTAATACCGCTGCGTCTTAGTAGGGCTGGAGTTTGGGTCGGTCCAGCACAGACAAAGACATAATCGGCGTCTATACGTACTAGATGCGAGCCGCCCTCAGGGTGGGTGATTTCGGCCAGCACTCCTGTCACTTTGCCGCCACTCTTAATCAGTAGTTTGGCTCTGGCGCCAGTGATAAAGCGAGCTCCGGTTGCTTCTGCTTCTGGTACAAGTGCGACCGAAACCCCTTGCTTGGCGCCTTTAGGGCAACCTGTGGCACAGCTATTGGTATTGACACAGCCTGTTGCTGCTCGTCTTACTTCCTGAGCCGACCACTGCATTGCTTCAATGCCGCGCTGAAAGACTTGTGTTGATTTGGGCCAGTCACCGTTTCTATCTTGCACATGTAACTTCTCTTCAGCCCAGTCAAAATGACTCTGTAGAGCATCCATACTAAAGTCTCTGAGGCCAAAGCGAGCTTGCCAACGCAACAAAAACTCAGGTGGCAGTCTGTGCCAAAATCCGCTATTGATTTCGGTACTGCCACCAAGGCAGCGTCCTTCGACATAACCAATAGGGATAGAACCCATAATTGGCATCATGCCCCGGTTGCGATAAAGCAGTTGCATCGCTTTTGTGGGCGCTTGTCCGTAACTTGAGAGCGGATGTCTACCACCTTCTTCCAAAACGACTACGTCAAAACCTTCTTGAGCTAAAGTGGCGGCGGTGGTTGTGCCACCTGCGCCGCTACCGATGATTAGTACCTGGCTTCTTTTTTCGATCATGGCTTGGGCACTTCCGTCATTGCCGGGCTCACTGTGCCAGTTTTGCCTTCAGCTTCCATGTCGTCCAGGCTTTTTTGCACGGCACTGTCTTCAAAGTAGGCTAGCAGTGCAATGCTGCGCAGTGGTTTAAACATTTTGCGGGTAAGTTCGATTTTGCCAAAAGACCAGGCATTTACAAGAGTGACTCGCTTGTCCAGGCTTAGATTTTCAAAGAGATTAAGACCAAAGGCGATAGCTCCAAGTCTAAAGCCAAACATGCCGATTTTAATCAGGGTGCGCAGTTTGACTGGCAGTGCAGAGAGCTCTTCGCACAAAAATTGCGCCGCCATCGTACAGGCTTGTTTTTGCTGAGCGCTATCAATTTTGGCTACAGCCGGGCAGATTGCTTCAGTCAGGGCAATCCAAAATGGTGTCAGCTTAATTGGTAGTTCTTCGCTCTTAAGTGATGGTACCGAAGTAATTAGAGCAAAGTTGCTTTCGGATGCCAGCTCTGCCAGACCGACCGGCTTGGCTTCCCAGGCGAGAGCGGCAGTGGCACCAAGCTCTACGCCATATCTGGCCATGGCAATGACGCCCCAGATGGTGACAGTAGAATAAAAAATCAGGTGCACTACAACGGCATAACTTATCGCTGTACTGGGATCTACTGTGGCTATGTTAAAGGGCAAGATGGCCTGACTTATAATGGCCGGCATAAATGGTGGCAAAAATGACGCACCCGGTTTGCTTGTCACCGCCTGTAGTGCTTCGGAGCAGCAGCGGTGATAAACAGCAAGGTAGCCTGGTGTCGATGGTACGAGGATGCCGAGATTGGTAAAGGCCATCACTGCCATCGCTTTTATTGGGCTAAGCGTAATTTTAAAGCACGGCATTATTAGCGCAAACATCAGACCTTCGACGATCCAGATGATAAAACTAAGCAAGAGTACAGTTAGAGATGATGTGGCGTCGCGCAGACAGCTAAAGCCTCGACTGACTTGAGTAGTCAGTGCCAGTACTTTGTGGTGGATTTTGCGACCAAAAGGATGACTTACCTGGGAGGCAAGATTAAACGAAACCTGCGGGAAAATCGCGAGAAAGAAGACACAAGGCAACACCATTGCAAAAATTAAGCCAGCAATTTGAGCGGCATTTCTCATCCAGGCTTCGGTGGGCGTAATCAGGCTGGCCGCTACAAAAAGGCAAAGAATGGTGAGTCCATCCAGTAATCTTTCCAAAAAGGTAACTGTCAGCGCCAGGGCATAGGGCAAACCCGTGCGTTCCGCCAGCATACCGGCTCTGGCAAACTCGCCCAGTCTGGCTGGCAAAATGTTGTTGACGGCATAGCCAACTGCAATAATATTGCTTGCCGTAGCAGTGGTCACTGTGGCTTCACCACCGACTAACTGCTTGAGGCGGAGACCCCTTAAGAGCATGCCCACCATATAAGTTGCTACCGCCAGAGGCACCCAGGGCAACCATATAGCAGTGGCAAAAGCCTGACTGACATTGTCCCACTTGATAGTGCGGCTGGTCATGACAAGCAAGAGCATGCTCACAAAAAGTCCGGCAAAGACAATTGCGCCGCGGCTCTTAATTACTTTGAGGGTTGAATTCATGGACCAGGAGGCTGCCGAATAATCTAAAAGGGTGCTGACTAGGGTTAAAATCTTCCCAGCACAGCTTTATTTAACTCTCTTGATAAGGGTTATTGTGTATTTCTTGTATTGCTAAGGAGAGATGATGGATTCGACACAGGGCGAGGTCAAGGTGATTGACGAGTCATCACTACGGCAATATTTCCGTCATTTGCTCGATGTCGCCCCTGGTGTGGGTCGCAAACAACTGAGACAGTCAAGAGACCGGCTCAATAGTCGTTTGCGTGAGCGTTTGGGTCAAGCTCAAGGCTCAGAGCGTGCTCACCTCGAAAATCTAATCGAGCAAGTTAATTCGGCTTTTGAATGTCTCACTAATAATGAGAGATTTAGCGAATATCTAACCCGGGTCAACCACTCAGGCAGTAATTTTGACCTGGAGCGGGTGCCTGAAGAACTCAATACAAAGCCCAAGGCGCCGCCGCGCAGACAAGTCGAAAGACGTCAGGCGCACACGCAGGAGCGCATGGAGCGTATTTCTGCCTTGATTGCCGAGACGATTGCTACATCCAGTCAGGCCGAGGCGCGCCGTTTGACCACGGGTAAGTTGCCGGAGTCGGACGCCTTTTATGAGACTATCTATGCTCATGCCAAAGCCGCCGGGCAAGCACTTAAGGTAAGCGAAATAGCGCAAGCTGAAAAGTCTGGCAAGTACGACATTGACGAGCATTGTATTGCCGAACTAGATGCCTTTATCGAAGATAAAGCTGAAATAGCAGCAGGCAAAGAGTACGACCGCCTAGAATATATGGCCGCTCAACTACCTGAGCCCCACGGCAAAAGCCGCATTGTAGCAGCTTCTCTGACAGTGATTATCTTGCTTCTGGTGGGTTATTACGCCTGGTTTGCCATGAGTCAGGGGCCGGTTTTGATGAAGCAGGAAGGCGTGACTGCCTCAACTCTCAGTGCTAACGATATTGCGCTTGCCGAAAGTCAGTTTGAGGCGGGAGTGGAAGTGCCTGCTATAGATAAACTCACTTGTTTGGATAAGATGGTCTCCACTGCTGGCTTTGCTGGTATTGCCGGTGTAGCCAACGACCTGGGTAAACCTGGGGCACAGGATTACCAGAAAGGCATCAAACTGGTATACGAAAACAATTACAACGGTGCTCTTGAGTGTTTTGAGAAAGCCTCCAAGAGCAAAGAGGTTGCCAGCCAGTCCTATTATTGCAAGGGTGTATTGTACGGCGCTCGTGGACAAATTGATGATGCGTTAAATGCTTATTCACTGGCGCTGATAAACAATCCTAACTTTGTTCAAGCTCTATACAATAGAGCGCTATGTCATCAGATCACGGGTAGCTTACTGCTCAAGAGTCAAGTGCCAGCAGACAGAGCAAATTGTATGCGTAATTTGCAGTCAGCTCTCAATAACTATAAGTTAGCCCTTAAGTTAGACCCCCGTCTCGCTCAGGCTCATTTTAATCTAGGCTGGGTTAATTATTGTCTGGGTCGCACAACCAATGCTATTCAAGATTTTGGTCAATGTTCAGAGTTGAGTTCGATGGTACCTGCTAGCGACTACAACAAAAATGTACTGGTGCACTCTCAAGATACCACTGGCAGTGTCACAACTCCTCTTACGGTAGGGATGCCACCGGCTCCAGTGGGACCAGTTGGACCAGCGGGACCACAGTAATCAGGGCATTTTAGATATCTATCTATCTATCTATCTGAGCCAGTTAATTAAAAGAGGATGTTCGATTTGAACATCCTCTTTACTCTGTCGCACACAGAACTAATGATTATTTTGTTGCTTCTTTAGCTCGACCGTAGTCGTTCCATTCGGCTTTGGCGACATCGGCATTGTGCTCAACAGCTCTCTTGTATTCTGCTGCTTGCTTGTCTAGATTTTTTTTGCTCAACTCGGCGGTTTTCTTTAGATCGCTTTTGGCAGAATCAAGTCTTGCTTTTTCCAAATCAAGCTCTTTCTTTTGCAAGTCAATTGCTTTTGAATTGGCTTCTGTCTGTTGTTCAACGCCTTGCTTCAGCGCTTCGGTGCGCTCTTCGATGGTAGCTTTTTGCGCATCTTTTTGTTTGTCCAGATCGCTCTTGCGCTCGCCGACTACTTCTTGTGTGTTGCTGCATCCAGTAAGTACGGCTCCTGTTGCCACTACCGATAGCATTGTTGCTAGCATATTTTTCAATTTCATGACTATTTCCTCACTTCCCTGCACTGTCCAAGACCGCTTTTACCTGTAGAGGTTCCCAAAAGTGCAAAGTCAATGCCATTATCTAGTCTAGGCGCTGGCAGCAGCAGTGCCGATACTACTATTAGTGGCACATGCCGCGCTGCTATTGATTGCTTGTCTGTGGATTGAGCACCCGGCCAAGGTGGGCTTTGAGCATCTCCAGATGGCGCAAATCATCGTGTCTGATGGTCACCAAAATCTGCGTTAAGTGAGTGTCGGACTGGACGTCTTGCATGTATTTTTCGTAGGCAGCAAGGGCCTGAGATTTTTTGTGCATGATAGCGATTATGTCGTAGGCTACGTCATTTAGAGGAAATCTCTCGCTGACATAGTTTTTTTTGTCTGGCATTATGGTAACTCCTTAGGTTTAAGAGGGCAAAAGATTGGCAGTAGTTTGAGCTACTGCCATTCCTCTGGTGACTCGATTGGATAGGCTACCTGGCTTGTAGCGTTGGTTATTACTGGATGCGCTTGAGTACGCTTTCAGTAACCATAATTCGTCTCGTTGAAGTCGAAGGGTCTGTATAAATCAGAGGCACGTATCTTGTTTCTGTTACTTGAGTAACAGTGCGGCTGACGTCATCCAGATTTTGGGCAAGCGCCATGGCCTGATCATATGTCAAATTGGTGCGCAGGCGAGACAGTCCGTCCACTGTAATAACACCGTTGAGGCGTGCTTCCAGTTCGGCCACTCTGGCGGCATCCAATCTTGCTCTAGCTGCTTCCAGGTCGCTTGCCAGCTGTGTGCGTCGGCTGATGATGCTATCTGCTAACACATCCGACATAGTCACGCCGCCAGAGATTGTTTTGGTGACAACAACGTCGCCAGGTGTTTGCACCGTGCGAGTCACTACTGTAGAGCTTGAGCCTGGTTGTGGCATTGAGACAACTTGTGTGCGGCGAATTACACCGCCGTCCATGCGTCCAACAATATTGCCATTGGAATCGAGAATTGCTCCGTCTGAACTAATTGTGCCAGTTACATAATTGGTCACAACTGAATCGGCGTAAGCAGCCCCTGTACCAATTAACACTGACATGGCCAGGAATAACCCGGCAAGAGTTGTCTTTTTCATTTCTTAAATCCTTCTATTAGCCTTAAAATAGTAATGCGTTGTATCAAGGCGACGACAGACAACGCATGCGATCGTGTTTGATTGACTGATTGTGCAGACCCGGCAGTTACGCGCTGGTTCCTGTTATTTGCTTAATTGACTGCAATAACCTTAGATCTGAAACATCAGTTGCTGCTATCAAGACTTGCTAATCAAGCCTAGAACACTTGCTACCTCAAGCTTGACCTGGCACGACGCATTAGTGCTACAGGTTCTTCTTTGATGCAATTAACATCTCTGGCATTTGCCAGCTTAAAGATTTGCTCGGCCTTTTTACGCTGGTCGCCGTTTTCGGTATGTACTGATATAAAGATGTTTTGGCCGTTGCTCAATTTGCCATCATATTGAATCGCTTCGTATTCAGGCATGGTCAGACCAAATAGGCCTCCGACCGCACCCACTAGTGCACCACCAATAGCGGCACAGCTCAGAGCGGCAAGATTCGGACCTGCTGCGATAAATGCACCCATATAAGGTACAGCCAGCATGCCTGCCCCAATAAACCATCCCACCAAAGCTCCTGTACCCAGTCCAAGAGCGGCGCCGATGCTGACACCTTCTGGCGCTTTTGAATGTTTTTCATAGCCGACATCATGCACACCGCGTGTATCTGGCATCAGTAGCGAAATATTGCGGTTTTCAAAACCAGCCATTTTTAGGCTCTGAACGATAGCGTCTGCTTTTAAAATGTCCGAGACTAGACACACAACTGCGATAGACATTTCATGCCCTCCCTGACGGTTTCATGCAATGATGGCGTAAAACCTATAGATGAGTTCCCATTGAGTGCAAACTGATAGAGTCTGAGTCAGGCTTGCATTCACTACCACCGACCTGATTAGCGCAAATGTAAAAGGCGCTTGCCAGGCAAATTAGCTTTAGATTGACGCGAATGCCGCAAGCCATAAGATTGCACAAAGCCGTACTGCGGTCACTTTGTCTAACCGGAGCTAACCTCGAATTTGTGGAGCGACTTGTGGCGTTGATCATAATGCTTGAGTTGTTTGCTTCCGCATCTGTTTATTTGCTTGCTTAGTTAGTTAGTTAGTTAGTTAGTTAGTTAGTTAGTTTGTCTGTTTGCATCATATTGGCGCAAGTGATGCTCTGCGTCAGGGTTAACCGCCCAATTGATATGGGGTCGCATAGCAATTGGCGTTTGTTCCCACAATCTTTATTGTCGTGCTTGACCTTGTTTGGTTTGATGTTGGCCTTTAAAGCCTGGCGTCAGCACTAAATTCTATTTGAGAGCCACCGGCCGCAGGCCTGGCGATCAAATCATTGATCTTGATTTTGCTCCACTTTGTTTCACCAAAAATTGCCAGGTTCCCCTGGTGCTTAACTGGCACTGTTAGCTCTTTTAGATGCGAAAGTATAATTTGACGTTCAGTCGAAGTTAAAAGACCGGCTCCTACTTCACTCCAGTCGAGCTTGAGGTCTTTCGGTAAGGGCAGCTGCATTTCCAGGTTGTATTGAACCTTTGTTGGTTCGCTTTTACTGCCGTAAAATTTGTAATTGACTTTGCCAGGACCAGTTAGATGTCCAGACAGCTGCCAGGGTTTAGTCTCCCACTTGTTTTTGGCGATTATCAGTCCGCATTTTTCTACTGTGCCTTGCATGTCAACATCAGCGGAGGCGACAAATTCCATCTCACCACCGATTGTTGGTCTCATTTTTTCGATGCGTAAATTGGTCAACTTTACGTTTTTTGCCATGGCGTTGCGATAGCGCCAGTGCTTGTCTTCGACCAGAGTTTTGTTCAAGTCAAAGCTATATTCAGTGGGTGATTCTCTGGCGATTGCTTCTTCTAGAGCCTGATCTGGCAGCAATAGCTGACAGTCTTTAAGTGCCAGAGTGGACTTGCCTTTGACGACGGAGAGGTCCAGTCCACGAGCTTTGACGTCAGCCTGGAAGTCTTTAAAGAAGGGCGATTTTTTGATTGAAAAGTCAAGGTCACTCTTGAGCTGGACTTCTTCATCCACTTCAAATAAAAGCCTGCCATTTAAATCTTCTAGCTCTATGTCGCTACCGCCCAGATAGAGCTGACCTTTACCGACTGTCAAATTGATAGGTAAAGTCATCTTGGTTTTCTGGTTAGTCGTTTTTTCAAGCCACATTTCGGACGGCACAGTCAAGTTAGATGCACCGGAGCCGCAAAGCGAAAAGCTGCTGTCGTTATTGGTCCATTCAACGCGCTTGAATTTTGCTGTACCCTTTTGCAATGAAAAATTGAGGTCACCCTGCTTGTCAAAAGAGAGAGGTCCCACTGTACTCTTTTCTAGTGAGAGGCTGAGCTTACTGGCTTTTTTTGCCACAGTAACCATAATTGATTGGGCCACAGCATTGGCGGTTGTGGCAAAGTGAGTCTCGTGAGTTTCGCCCAGGGGCTGCACCACCAGCAGTGCCGGGACTGTGCCTGGAAATATACCTACAGTCTCATGTATATCAGTCTTTATATCTGCTTTTGTGCCGATAAGAAACATCTTGCTGGTAAGCTCCAGCACTGGCTCTCTTGTATCCGAAAACCGAGTCCATTTAAGTTGGGAGAGATCTATATTGCAAGTATCACTAATGGAGTTAGAGCGTTTGAGCTTGCCAAAATCAAAACTACACTCTTTGAGCGTGATGTCGTGTTGTGGCTCTTTGGCTTTGGAGTTATCCGAACTACTACTCTTTTGTTTTTTGCTTTGCTCTAGCTCCAGTGTCAGTGCTTTGCCGACATGCTTGATTGCTAAATTAAAACGAGCATCGCCGCCATTGAAGCGACAATCTGTCTTACGCCCGAGCCATTTGCAACCAGGTTCAAAGTGTAAATTGACAAGCATGTTGCCGCTATAGTTGAGGTCATGGTCAACCACCAGATCACTCATTGTGATCGTGCTTTCCTTTGCTACATGCAAAGTTTTGAGCCCAAATTTGAGTTCCGCGCCCGGCCTTAATTCCAGCCTGGCGTTTTCTACTTTCATGTGGGCAAGCACATTACGTAAACCGCCATCATTGTTGCCAAACTGTAGGATATTAAAGAGAAAGGCTCCTAGAAAACGACCGAAATCTACTTCCCCAGTGACTTTGCCCTCGCCCAGCTGAATTGTTTGGGGGACAGGAATGGTGTCCACTGAAAATTGCTTTGAGGTCCAGAGAGAGCCAGTAGCGTTGCGTGTGGAGATTACTTCTGGATTGGTTACTGGTAACTCCAGGTCGATGCGGAACTCTGTATCCGGTGCAAAACTTATATTGTGACTACCCACCCAATAACTGCCAGCGGCAAATTTACCACTTGCCACCAGTTGCAATTTGCCTGCTACAGCCAAAAGTCTCTTTATGTCGGGCTGAGTTACTTTGACATCAAGGGCGGCACTGAGTGTCTGTTTTTGCGGGATGGTCGGCACAATTGCATTGTGTTGGTTACATCCCGTCAGGGCGACACAAAGGAGTGGAGCTATTAGAGAGCTGGTCAAACGTGGATGCATGACAAGCAATGTATCAGATTTTTGAGCGCTGGACAGTGAGCCATGGGCTCGCTTTTGACTCAGCAGTTAAATACTTATGACAGTAAGCCGTCCTGGCGCAGGCTTGCGATGGTTTCGGCCTTGAGTCCCGGTAGATAACTGGCCTTTATATATTTAAATCCACCAATACTTATCAATGGCAAGGTATCGCGGCTGATAAAGAGCCTGTCCTGAAAGCCTCTGGCCCTGGCGGTCAGCTCTGAAGTGCCTGTATTTTGCTCGGTGTCTTTGTTGTTGTTGTTGTTGTTGTTGTTGAGCCTGATTTGCTGCTTGCTAGTTTTTGGGCTGCTTCAATCTCGGCTTTTAGCTCTTTCATGCTCTTGAGGTTGTTTGTTTGTACTAGCAGTCCCAGAATAATTATGCGAAAGATCGGTGCAGCAACAATCAAAGTAAGACAGACGCTGCTCAGCTTGAGACCAAAAACCCATGCTTGAGTCAGTACTAAAATGCTGGTAAATGCCAGCATCGGTCGCAAAAATAGAGCGATGTATTTTTCTCTGTATGCCAGTTCAAAAGCACAGTTCTGGCGCAGGCAGTAGAGTCTGGCAATGTCTAGCGGTACTTGCTCAATTTCTTCTGGATACCAGCTATCGATCAAGGAAAGCTCTGGGGGATGTTCGCTAGCCAGTTTACTTTGATAGTTTTCGGCTTCTATTTTTACATCGCTGAGCTCTTTGATTGGCCCTGCCACACTTTCATTCCATGGCAGAGTCAATACCTTTGTGTCGTAGGCTTCGAGATCTAGATTGGCTGTACGTCGGTGCTTTTTGCGAATAGGATCGAGTACAAGATCACAGTAAAGCAGCACTGCTACTCCAGATAGAGCAAATGCCGATAACAAAGTGTCTAAGTCGAAGGCGCCGACTGGAGATAATTTTGTCAGTTGATAGGCAGCAAGACAAACAATAATTGGTGTGAATGAAACCATGATCTCGTGCTTGCGTCCTTGCTTGGCTTGCGCGTAAGCCTGACGATGTGCTGAAAGAAAGTCTTTATAGAGTTGATGATTGCGACAAATAGAATTAGTCAATTGTGATTCCAGAATTTTTGAATGAGCTGAGCCGATGTTTTTGGCGCTCTTGCCCTTACCCTAACCGCAGCTACTTTTATATAACTGATTCCATCGTGGTTGCAAGCCTGTTTATTGCTGCTTGTAGATATCTCGATATGCGCCGCATATGCGATCGTGTGCGCTTCGGCTCTGCTTCTGGTTCAAGCTTCTGACAATATGAGAGTCGTCTAAAGATGTCTCGGTGGGTCGGTCTTGTGTGCTCAAAAGATATTGGAAAAAGATTCATTGGGGTACTGGCGGTATCTCCGTGAAGCGCTATACTAAATACATAACCGGTGAGCAATCGCTAAATCAGTCGATAGCTTTGAGCCGAGGGGCAATGCGGAAACATCAGATCTGCGCAGATCAGAAACCGTAGCAGGTAGCCCGCCACGAGAGAAGGACTGGCTAGACCTTGTGGAAATATTGGGACACGCAAGAGTCCGTCAGACAATAGCTTTAACACCACCGCAGTTCATTCTGGGTGGTGTTTTTGTTTGTGCCAATGTGTTGGCGTTTTTTTTGCGCCATCGCGCTGGCGTTTTGTTTGTGCCATCGTGCTTGCGTATTGTTAGTGCCAGAGTGTTATTGGTTTGTGGGCGCTATCAAGCTGGTCTTTGCACCCAGAGAAAACTGGTGAAGTTTGAATCAAGATCCTGTAAATCTGCTTCGATGATTTTTAGATTGTTTATGGATGCCAGCACTTTGCTTCCCATCGTGGCAATATTCTTTGCTAATTTACCTTGACCCATCAAGAGTGCGACTTCAGCATGATCGACGAGATCACCTTCACCACTAGTCTGTTTTAGTCTTCCGTATTTGTTTTGCAAATTGCTCCGACATTGCCTCAAGACCTGAGGATGGGTCATGATTGTGTCTATTTGGCTGAATTCGCTATCTTGAGCAATCATCAAGGCATGGGAAATTTTGATGGCAAACTCTTCGACGATTTCAAAGTTGTAATTTGCCATGGCTTGCACCGATTCGGTAACTATGCCACCAAGTGAATTGTGCATAGCGAATTGACCTCGATCTACCATTCCCTCGTGCAAGGCCCTCAAGACTTGCTCAGTCGTATGTAAGTAAACTAGTTCGTAGTCAATTTCTGGTGTGCGTGAGAGGTAATAGGTGGCAGCCTCTTCGTTAAAGCTGCCGCGCCCTCCTTGGATGCCTACAATCAATTTTTGTTTGTTGATGCGATTTGGTAACAGGCGGTTAAAAACTTTGCTCTGCGCTTTGGCCAGGTCAACTCTCATAGCTCTTGTGTAAGGATTGTAGGTCTGTAAATCGACAAATAATTGCCAGCTATCATTGCCTACTTGTTCTTTAATTTCCTGTAGCTTAGTAGCGCCGGCGGTATCAATGCTAGTTGGTTTTAAATCAAATTCTGCCAGGATGCGTCCAATAAAGTGTGTCACTCACTGGCTTTGCGCCGCCAGGCGATCGTGCTCATCTGCGCTCATTGGCAGTACCATAAAGTCTTTTGCCCGAAAATACTCAAGCCAGAACTGATATTTGTCTCCCTTATCTTTGCAATCAATTACCAGTGTTTTTTTACTTCCAGACTTGTCCGTGAAGCTATCTGGACCAAACATTGGATGGGTTAGTATGGCGCTATAACCTGGTGGGAGGTGTTTCGCGAAGACCTCCATGGGATGTGATTTGACAGAAAGCACGTCAATCAGAGTCTTGGCGCCACTTTGATTGGCAAAGTGTGGCAGGTGCGAAATTAAGGTGTCTTCAAATCGAGAAATAGGAACGCAGTAGAAAATCACATCACTTTTGAGTGCTTCTTGCAATGGTTTATAGCTGAAACCAAGGCTGGCCGCAGCAATCTCGGTGTCATGCTTTTCGTCATAGACACAAAGTGTAAAATCATCTTTTAAAATCGATGCCCAGAGTTGACCGAATCTACCGAATCCAATAACTGCAACTGATTTAGGTTTCGGCACAATTTCCCTTTTCTTCGTCAAAGCGGCGCAACATCCA
This sequence comes from Candidatus Obscuribacter sp., assembly GCA_016718315.1. GTDB lineage: Bacteria > Cyanobacteriota > Vampirovibrionia > Obscuribacterales > Obscuribacteraceae > Obscuribacter. The sequence goes on from JADKDV010000003.1 coordinate 29,278, forward strand.
GCACATCGGAGTGTGTGGTCATTATAGTCGGTCAATTATGACTCAGGTCAATATGGGGCTAGTTAGATAATCGAGCTAAATCAATGGCAGTCATAATCATCAAGTTCTGGCGATTGATTGTCAGTATTCTCGGTTTTATAAGTGTTTTCAGCGCTTTCAGAGTTTTCGCCCGGCGCATCAGACTCTTTGGGGGCATCGCAATTGTTGTTTGCTTCGCCCGCTTTTGTTGAATCTCCTGCTTCTCCTGCCTCTCTTGTATCAGTTTCAGGCGATGATGGATTTGTTTCTTGCTTGCTATTTGTCGCAGAGGGATTCTCTAGTTCATCATTGTTTGGCTTTTTAAGCGGTTTTATAAATATTGGTTTGCGTGCAGGTCGGATCATCAGATCTTCTAAAACATGAGTCGGTGTTGTCGGGAGAATTTCTGTAAGCCACTGTGGCAGGAGCTTCTTAAGTGCTGGGATTTTTGCCTTATCCCTTGGTTTTAAGTCTTGCCAGACTTCTTCTATATCATCCAAAGTGATATCTTTGCTGCCAATTAGCCATAAATCCCGCATTGCTTTAGCCGCGTTGGACTCTCCCAGTGCTAGAAGCCTTGGGCTGACACTTTTGAGATTGATGCGCCACCCATTTGTGTGCATTATAAAAGAGCTGGTGCGTCCGTCTGTAGCCAACGTTTCTTGTGATGGCTTGAGTAGTTCTTTGCCTCGATCGTCCAAGCGACTGAGGCAGTCTCGACTTATATTGTTCGCTACAGTCGCTATCTTTCTGCCAAATGCTTTTCTTTTAATTGCTGCGATTTGTTTTACTGTCACCTTCTTGTTTTTTGCGTCATGAAATCTAAAAACCCCTCTGGTCAGGCGTTCTAGAACTCCTCCTCGTACCATCCGTGATAAGGCGGTATCGATTGTCGTCCGTCTAGCAAAAGGCAGCAAATCTCTCGTTGTAAGAATATGTCCTTTTGGAAGTCCAAACAAAAACCTTAAATACGGCGAAACCGGCTGTTCATGTGCACCCATGGTCTATACCTCCGAATATGGTTTTAGCCAGAAATAGGGCTGTATTTCTGGCTAAAACCATGAGACTCAATGGGTATAACGGTGGCGCCTGCAATAAAGTTCAAATTTCCAAAAATCAAGTGGTATTTATCCCGTGCGATGATTTTTGCATCATGTCAATTTTGGGAAGTTTGCTGTAATGAAATTTCCATTTCCATCGGAGAGCGCAAATGTCTTTTGTTCCGTCTGTTTCTTTGAGTGGTGAGAGCGTCGAGCTAGTGCCTCTAAGTTATGATCATGTTGATGACCTGACAGAGTCCGTGCGCGACGGAGAGCTTTGGCAGCTCTGGTATACATTCATTCCGGAGCCAGACAAAGTGCGCGATGAAATCGAGCGTCGACTTAAACTACAAGAGGAAGGGACGATGATGCCTTTTTCTGTAATCGACAAAAATACTGGTAGAGCCTGCGGCATGACTACATTCATGAATATCGATGGTAATGCCAGGCGAGTTGAAATTGGTTCAACTTGGTATCGTAAATCGGTGCAGCGTACCAGTCTCAATACTGAATGCAAGCTATTGCTTTTAACTTACGCCTTTGAGTCCCTACAGTGTATCGCTGTTGAATTTAGAACATCTTTCTTCAATCATCAAAGTAGAAAAGCGATTGAGAGGTTGGGTGCCAAGCTCGATGGAATTTTGCGGAACCACTCTAGACATGGCAACGGCACCCTCAGGGACACCTGTGTATACAGCATCATTGAAAGTGAATGGAGCACTGTCAAAGCGCATCTCGATGCGCGCCTTGGATTCTAATGCTTGTTTGAATTTACTGGTGTCAGGCCTGCCAGGAGAGCTCTGAAGTTTTTCAGAACACTCTCCACAGCTGACCCTTCCATATTGTGTTTGGTCCAACTGATATTGGAGTGCATGCCAGTGAAGCCAAACAAATGAGCTATGAACTCAGCATCTAAGTCTGCTCTCAAGTCACCATTAGCTTGAGCTGCTCTCACAAGCTCTGTAAATACGAAAAAAAATGGCGGCGGTGCTGGCATGCCTTTAGCATTTTTGCCGGGCGCTGGCTTGGGAAAGATTGGGCCTTGACCATACAGGACCCGGGCTAAGTCTTTGTGTTCTTCCGCCCAGGCTGATTGACAGATAAGGAAATGCTCTATGACTATCAGAGGGGGCTGACCTTGCTCGGCCTCGTTCTTTGCTTGCTGCAATAAGATGTCAAAGGACTGATGTCTCAGTGCCAGTACAATTTCTTCTTTTGATTTAAAATTGTAATAAAGAGTGCCCTTGGCTACATCGGCTTCTTCGGCAATGTCGTCCACTGACGAATCATCATACCCACGCTGGCTGAATAGACGGGCTGCGGCATTGAGGATTTGCTGACGTGTTTCTTCCCGTTTTTTTTCGCGGCGACTCATTGTTCTCCAAAGTTTGACAAATTGTTCAACGGTATGATTTTATACTCTAGTCCAAAAAGATTGCAAGGCTGCGAGGGTATTATTTGGCTGACGTGTTGGTCATAATCCAAGAATAAGCTAGATAATCTGGAGAAAGACGTGAAAAAAGTGAACTTCATAGTGTCCACCGCACTGTTTGCGAACCTTTTGAATTGCTGCAATATTTTAACTGCTCAGGCACAATCTTATTCATCGGCGCTGCTACCGGATAGTAGTCTGGCTGCTAACGAAAGCTTGAATTCTCCTGCTAGCTCTGCTGCTTCTGGCTCTGCTGCTTCTGGCTCTACTCCTGCTAACTCCACTGCTACTGAATCTGCTCCCGCTTCCGCTCCGTCTTCTACAGATAGCTCACCATCTGGGGCTTCTGGTAGTGCGGTTAATGGTGATGGTGCTACAAAGCTTTCGCCTGCCGCTATGAGTCCTTCTCCCTCATTTCCTTTTTCTTTCGGACCAGACGGCAAAGCTACTTTAAACGCCTTGCCCGGTCCTATGAATAAAGCCGCAGCAAGCACCTTCGTACGCCTTTTAAAAGAACATTTGTTGACTCCCTCGGGACTTCTATCTCTTGCTATGAACCGCTCTCCTGGTAGCACTCCCAGCGATTTTTTGATGAAGAGTGGCAAATTTGATGGACTTTTGATGATTCTTTCTTTTATTGGCAGCAAAGTTGAACTATCTGATAGCCAGATTGAGCAGTTGCAAAAGATCCGCAACAAATTGCTCGACAAATCAGCCCCTATCAATGCCGATTTGACTGTGCTGGAGCGCAAATTTAGAGATCAGTTGATTGCTCCCGAGCTCGATGACAAAGCAATGCGCAGTTTGCGACGCCAGATTGGTCGCGACAAAGATAAGTTAGATGCTTTGATGACAGAGCATATGATTGCAACAAGTCATGTTTTTACCACCGAACAACGTCAGAAAGTGCGTGATCTGTTTATGCGCATGCAAGCCGGTCCAATGGGCATAAAGCGCCCGCAAGAGAAAAAGACCACAGGAGACTAATGAAACTTACAATTCTGACTTTGATCGCTGTGACTGTGTCATGGTCTCTTCAACTCGACTGTCAGGCCTTGCCTCCGCTTCCAGAGATCAATCCTGATCCAGCTAAAACCGCGGCTCCCGCTACCGTTGTTAAAAAGGCTCGTCCAGCTTCTCAAGTTGATGATTCGGCTGTGCCCGATGGTGTTAGAGCCAAAGACTATGATGAGATTTTTTCGGATACCAATATGTCCAGTGGAGCTCTTTTGATGCGGGGCAAGGCAGCTCTCAAAGGCGGCAATTATCGTAAGGCACTTGCTCTAGCTGAGCATGGCTTGAGGATGGAAATGGACGATCCTGATCTTCATCTTTTGCATGCCGAAGCACTGGAGGCAAAGCTTAAATACCAGGTCGATAAAGACCCGGCGTTATTTCAAAAGGTGGTCGAAAAGTGGCTTTTGATTTACCGCAACCAGGTCGGTGAAGAAAAAGGTATGGACGTGAAAGGTATATCAGTCTTGCGCGGCTTTTATTCTGATGAAGAACGAGGAATGGAAGCTAAAAGGCATTTGCTTAAATTGACAGGCTATGTACCTAAAATGTGGGAGACCAACAACCGCTATTTGAAGCGCGTCTTGAAACCTGCCACGACTAGCGTGACAGCAAAAATCAGAAGCAAGAGTGAAGACTGAGTGGGCTCAGCGTGAAGGTTGAGAGGGCTTGGATTGAAGCCTGAGAGGGTTTATTGTGCCTGGCGTTTTTTTAGGATGGCGATAGTATAGCCACCATGCTCGCCACCATTCTTGTCCACATAGCTCCAGTCGTCTATGTCGGTGGTGCGCGCTGTGGCGGGTTGTCCGGCTTGCAAATTGCCAGCACTATCGTTCTGGGCAAAATGGCCAACGATGTCGAGATTTTCCATTTTGTCCACAATTAGCCATTTGTGTACCTTTTGCTCGCCATCCTGAAATGCTGCTTTGACCGCAAACTTTTCTTCTGGCTGACGCTCTTTAAAAGCTTTGGCAAATTCTTCGAAATGCTCAAGAGCGGTAATGCGTGCTTTCATCAGGTCTTTATCGCCTTCGCGGGCATATGCCATACCATCTGGTGCTGGTTTATCAGTTTTTAGGGGTGGTTCGCTTTTGTTGCAGCCGCTAATTGTTAGCAAGGGTACTACAGCTGCAGCTAAGGCTATGGAAGTTACTTTTAGACGATTGGACATGCGATTTTTACCTCTGCAATTTTGCTCTGGCGAACTAAATTATGGCTACTAACTGATTTTTTTGATCGGGCTAACTTGTTATGGCTGCTAACTGATTTCTTGGGCGTGCTCACAAATTATGGCTACTATCTGATTTTCTGCTCATTTTGTGCTCATTTTTAGATGCCGTGACTGGCTGCAATTTTTGTAGATGAACTGTCTCTTTAAGTGGCTCCTATTTTGTACTTTGGTTCCTTTGGCAAATTTGTTCTAAGTGCTCTGCCTTGAATTGCTATAAGATTGCAAATGTGGCGCCGTAACTAAATGTCTCATCAATCAGTTGTTGATATCAAATACGGCTCCAGTATAGCTAATATCCCTAACTGGAATCGTGTCTTATCCTCTTGACCGCGTTAGCGGTCCATCCCGAAGACCATTCAATTGACAGACTTAGTAAAAAATATCGATAAACTGCTCACCCGTGGACGCAAAATAACGCTCAAGTTACCTGGTACAACGAGTAACCTTGGACCTGGGCTAGACTGTCTTGGACTGGCTCTCAATGTCTATAGCGAAATGTCCTTTTTTTTGCTTGAAGACAATGATCCGGGTGTGCCACTAATTACTTTTAGAGGCGGTATTGCCAAGAGTAGCTTGTCGCAAGATCAAGGGGACCTGACCTACACAATTTTGAGCAAGCTTTGGCAACGTGACCATCATTTACTCGATCGTGTGCGCATTATGGTGGATTCCGAAATCCCACTTGGTGCAGGTCTGGGAGCCAGTTCTACCGCTATTATCGGCGCTCTCTGGGCGGCTAATGTACTCAAGGACAAAATCCCTACTGCTCCTTCTTTGTTGGCTGAGGGCTGCGAGTTAGAAGGGCATCCTGAAACACTTTCAGCATGTCTTTTGGGTGGACTTGTGGTTTGCAGTCCTGGTCAAAATGGGCGGGTCATAACCCAGCGCCTTAAATGGCCCGAAGACTGGCGTTTACTCGTGGCTATGCCGCCATACACGCTCAATACTCAAGTCACGCGCGCTGTATTGCCCCGTCAAGTAAGGCACGAAGACGCTATGTATAACGTGCAACGAGTGGCGCAGCTTATTGCTGCAGTCGCCCGTGCCGATGAAGCCTGTCTCAAGGACTCGATGGAAGACCGCTTGCATGAACCATTTCGTTCACAGCTGGTGCCGGAATTGGCTTTGCTCAAGCGTGAGCTTGTTAATGAACCAATTATGGGGTGTTTCCTCTCTGGGGCTGGTTCTTCAGTTGTTACTGTGGTGCATAAGCGTCACAAAGATGCTGTCATTGAGCGCATTAACGATTGGAACTCCAAACTGGAAAAACCAGGCAAAATTTTGGACCTGAAAGCCGACGAACAGGGCATTCAGGAACTTGAAGTTTAGCCCCTGAAGTCTTAGTGGGAGTGATTGGGCTTAATTGGCTGGTGCCGCTAGCGACTGCTTAGGCTAAAAATCGGCATAGTAAAAGTCCCGGGAATTATCCGGGACTTTGATGCTCTTTGAATTTGAAAAACTGGTTATTGTCCAAGCACGTAGGCAAAAACAAGTGGCGCCACGATTGAGGCGTCTGATTCGATAACAAAGCGAGGAGTGTCTTCGCCCAGTTTGCCCCAGGTGATTTTTTCGTTAGGCACAGCGCCGCTGTAGGAGCCATAAGAGGTTGTGGAGTCTGATATCTGGCAGAAATAACCCCAGAGTTTGCAGTCTTCTTGCAAGTCCTGTTGGATTAACGGCACTACACAAATTGGGAAGTCGCCAGCAATGCCGCCGGCAATCTGGAAAAATCCGATTGATTCTTCTTTGCTGTTTTCTTTGTACCAGTCAATCATCATGCCCATCATCTCGAGACCGGACTTAACTACTTGATAGTTGCTGATATCTTTGCGGACAACGTGGGAGACAAAAATATTGCCGAGGGTCGAATCTTCCCAACCGGGAGTAATGATTGGCAAATTCTTTTCGCAAGCTGCCACCATCCATGAGTCTTTGGGATCAATTTGGTAGTGCTTTTTGATTTTGCCCGAACGCAGAAGCTGATACATAAACTCGTAAGGGAAATAGCGTTTGCCATTTTTGTCGGCATCCTGCCAGAGTTCCAGTACTTCGTTTTCGATGCGGCGGATTGCTTCGTCTTCGGGGATGCAAGTGTCTGTAACTCGGTTCATGCCGCGATCATGCAGTTCTTGCTCTTCTTTTGGGGTCAGCTGTCTGTAATGTGGCACTCTTTCGTAGTGATTGTGAGCAACCAGGTTAAAGATGTCTTCTTCCAAATTGGCGCCAGTGCAGCAAATTGCATGCACTTTGTCTTGTCTGATCATCTCTGCCAGAGAGATGCCTAGCTCGGCTGTACTCATGGCACCGGCAACGGTCATAAACATCTTGCCGCCTTTATCCAGATGAGCAATGTAAGCTTCTGCTGCATCCACCACAACTGCTGCGTTAAAGTGGCGAAAGTTGTGTTTGATAAATTGCTTGACGGCCATATGTATCCCCTTGCGCTAAACGGTTGATATCCTACCCCCTTGAAGTGTCATGCTCGATAGCTCCACTAGTATTGTTTACAAGAGTTGGTTACATAACGCTCATGTCATATGAGGTTAGAGCGATAGTCCGACTTAGCGCAGTTAGCTGACACGTTAATGTGCCGTGCTAATCCCGCTCATTCTTTGCGCTAGCGCTGCGGGGTTGGATTTGAGCTGGACAGGGGTTGCGTTTTGAGCATCTCGGTAATGCTTTGGTGGGTTAGATAAGTATCGCTTAAGCCTTACCTTAAGCCTTCTTTAGCGCTAGTTAGCGATGGCGCTTGTTTCAGGCGCAGACGTTTCACTATGGTTAAAACTCTATTTTTCATTCCGCGTTGATATAAGGACTTTTTCCACTTCTCTAAACTTGCTCAAATAACTACTGCAAGCTCTATTGACCGTGTGCACCATATCTGGTGCGCTCATGTGGATAAAAGTACTTTGTGGTTGTCGTCGTCAAAAATGCTTTTGCAGTACTGGCTCTCGTTTTTGAGCTGGCGCTAATTAAGCCTGACGGCAACTTCTCACTTGCTTCGCGCTAACGAGCGCTGCTCGCCAAGCGCCTAAGTGCTGCTCGCAAAGCGAAAAGTGCTGCTCGCAAAACGTCCAGAGACTCTGCTTGCGCAGCGCTAAAACGCCGCTGGCATCTGTCGAATCACCTTTATCAACGTCAAGTTCTCTTCAACCTGCATAACAAATCAGGAGTATCGATATGCTCGACTTTTTCATGCTCGAACCCATCTTTGGGTTTGCTGTTATCGGGCTGCTTGTGCTCGCTCTCGTTGTCTGGTTCAAAAAGTCCGGCGCAAGCCGCGCTTCCACGACCAGCGATGAAAATGACACTGGTGTGCCCAGTTCTTCCTCCACTGCCAGTGGTGACGAAGAGCACCTCACTCATGACCACCGGCCTGCCGCTGGTGACGCTCATGACCACTCCGCCAGCGCTGCGGTCAGTCATGAGCATGGTCCCCCTCCCGGTGTGATTCCCGAACTCACGCCACTTGATGACGACTTTGACCCGGTCCACACCGGCAAGGTTGCCTATCGCGGTTGCAAGTTTGACCCGGCCGAAGTGCGTCGCACTCTCCACCTGGTCACGCCCAAGATCGACATGTCCAACATTCCGCCGCCCAATCCGGCAGTCGTTGCCGCCTTGAACGGCGTCAGCTTGCAGCGCATTACCGACCGGTTGATGCAGTTCACTGGTGAAGTGCCGATGATTGTCGGTGGCGTCAGCCAGACGATTTCTTCGCGCAGCACCTTCCACAGTGACCTGGGCATTGCTCTGTCGTTCATCGTGGAGCAGTACACCGCCATGGGCATCAAGGTCCGTCGTGTGCCCTACAAGGTGCGCGGCAAGACCTTCGAAAACATCGAAGCCGAAATCCCCGGCACGACCAATCCCGAGAAGGTGGTGTTGTTTGGCGCTCATGCCGACGCCACCGCTGGCAGTCCCTGGGCGTTGGAAGCCAAAACCCGCGGTGCTGACGATGATGGCTCGGGCACCATTGGTTGCCTCGAACTGGCTCTCGCCATCAAGGCATTGAAGCTCCCGTACACCGTGCGCATCCTTCACTTCACCGGTGAAGAGCAGGGTCTCTGGGGCAGCTATGCCTACTCGGACATGATCAAAAAGGCTGGTCAGGAGCTGGTCGATGTCGTGCAAATCGACATGATCGCCTACTGCGCCAAGCCGGGTAACCGGGTGGACATCCACGACAGCGTCGACCGCAATGGCTCACACGCTACCGTGGTCAAGTTCTTCCGCGCCATCAAGCGCTACAACATCCAGCTCACCCCGGTCGACACGCACAACCATGCTGTCGACAATCGCTCGGATGTGGCCGGTTTCCTCGACCATGGTTACCGCGGCGTTTTGATCTCCGAAGAGTTCAGCGACGACGGCTTCAACCCCAACTACCACACCCTGGGCGATCGCGTCAAAAACTGCAACTTGCCCTACATGGTGGAAGTGGTCAAGGCGTCAATCGCTCTGGCTGCAGATCTGTCAGGCGCACCTTAGTCCCTGCTATATCGCACCCCAGGCACTGCTAAATGCAGAGTGTCTGTAAAGAAGTGGCTGGGTTTTAGAACATCCGGAGATCCCTGCAAAGGATCTTCGGATGTTTCTTTTTGACTGAATATACTAAGTGTGGTAGTAGGTATTAATTTAGTAAGGCATTGATTTGGGTGAGCAGTGTTGTCCTTTTTTGCTGTGTCATTTGTGAGTGTTGACTACTGGCTAAATCGGAGCCGTTTAGTTAGTCTTAGCCTGTCAGGCAAGTAACAAAATGACTACAAACAATTTGAACGAATCGGCTCAAATTGCGACGGCTAGTGCTTTAGGTGATTTTGTAGAGCGGCAGCCAGAGCATGAGATTGAGAGAGAGCTCGCCCTAAGAGCTAAGCGTATTGAATGGCGCTGGCGTATTTTGGCGGCAATTTGTGGCGCCCTTACTGGTTTAGCCGCTCCAGGGCTCGAGCTGTGGTTTTTGCCCTGGGTCAGTTTGACCACTCTCATCTTGTTGACGGCAAATGCCCGTGACACATGGCTAGCCTCGGTGAGAGGTTATTACTTCGGCATTTTCTACAATCTCGTTTATATGAGCTGGCTTTTACTTTTCAGGCAAGAGTACAGCACTGGTGTTTATGCTTTGCCAGTAATTCTGGTCAGTGTCATATTTTGGATTTTGCTTGCCGGTATGCAGGGTATTTATATTTCGGTCGCAACCTGTTTGATTAAGGCTCTGCCTGTCACTGGTGGATGGCTACCGCGTCGGTATCAGGGACGGTGGCATTGGCCTAGCTTTGTTGTCTGGCCTTTGCTCTGGATTTTGGTGGATAGGCTCTGTAACACCACGCAACTCCTTGGTATTCCTCTCACCACATTGCATTACACTCAATATAAGCAGCTCCCATTGCTCCAGTGTGCTTCACTGATTGGTGGAGTGGGCATTACCGCCTGGATTGTACTGGTCAATGCCAATCTCGCTGCCTGGTTTACACATGGGCGCCATCAGTTTGCCAGTGTTAACTGCTCGAGCCGCCGGGCTCTCTTGCTCAATTCTGCTTTTACCCTTTTGTTATCTGTGGGCTTAATTGCTTATGGTGCCAATCGGCTCTCTCAAGCCTCAACGAGCGCCACAACGAGCGCCACAACGAGCGCCAATACCCCAGTACAAGCGGACGCTATTAAGGTCCAAAAGACAGTGGCTGTAGCCGCATTGCAAGCCAATTTGTCTGAGGTTTTGCATAAAGCTAAATCAGAAGTAGTGGTGGTTAAATATCTAAACTTAGCCAGGTCCTGTGCACCAGGTACGCTTTGTATCTGGCCTGAATGGTCTTTTCCAGTTGCCTTCAGCAAAAGTCCACGTATGTTTGAGGCTTTAGCGGTATTTCCTAAGCGGGACAAACAGTCCTGGGTGGTGGGCACCTCCGACCGTGGAGCGCACGGAGAGCTCTATAATTCTGCCTGCGCTATCGAGTCTAGCGGTGAGGTTTTGCCTCAGGTGTATCACAAGCGCTATCTTGTTCCTGTTGGAGAATACCTGCCCGACTGGATTAAGGCTACACCTCTACGTTTTATGATGTTTGGCAATAATCAGCTGCCAAAAGAATCAAGCTCCGGCTCAGAGCCGGTGATTTTGCCGCTGCGCCAGGTAAAAATTGCGCCAGTGATTTGTTTTGAAGCTGCCTATCCGCGACTCTGCGCTCAGTCTGTCAGAGCTGGTGGTGAACTGCTTGTGGATTGTAGCGATAATAGTTGGTTTAAAAGCTCGATATTGAGCGATCAGATGGTTTCTTATTGTGTTTTGCGTGCTGTCGAAAACCACCGCTCATTTGTATTTGCTACTGCCCTTGGTCCCTCCACGATAATCGATAGCACCGGGCACATACTTGCTCAAGCACCGCGTCAAAAAGAAACTACAGTCAAGGCTGTGGTCCCCCTCGAAAGCGATTTAACGCCATATACGCGCTGGTGTTTTTAGAGATGACAATGTTTGACCGCTATGTCTTTTTTGAGATGTTGCAGTGGCTGAGCATCGGTACTCTAGTCATACTAGGCTTGTTTTTTGGTACTGCCGAATTTAGCAACGCCTTGAGTGTTATGCAAGAAACAGGCATGCCACTGCATACGGTGTTGTCGGTCATGGCTCTGCAACTGCCTACTGGCCTTGGCTATTGCTTGCCTGGTGGGGTGGTGATAGCGACAATGCTTGTCTTAATGCGTCAAAGTGATGATTGCGAAATCATCGCTCTGCAGCTTCTGGGCACACCAATGCGTCGTATTTTGTTGCCTTTTCTCTGCACTGGATTGGCTGGTGCACTTGCTTGCTTTGCTCTTTGCGAAAAATTCGCTCCCCAGTCCAGAGACCTGTCCCGTAAGCTTTTTGCCAGCGAGCTGAGGCACACTGTCAGACCTTTTCCCAGCAAAAACGAAGTGAGACTACTCAATAAGTCTGGTGGCGTAGATAGAATAATTGCCCTGGGACGTGCTCAGGGCGCTACTGTGCAAGGCTTTGCTAGCTATGATTTGACTCATTTACCTGTAATTAAATTGATTAGCGCCCAGTCAGCGACCTGGCAGGATAATAACTGGACTCTTTTGAACGGTCATCTGTTTGATCTGTTTAGTAATGATGTACATCAGACACAGAGCCGGTTTGATGCCATGCACATGAGGGATGTAATTAAAGTTTCAGATCTGGTCGACAGAGGCTTTAAGACCACGCTGGATAAGACCACAGCAGAATTAGCTGGAGATATAGCTTTTCTAAAGAGTGTCAATAAGGCTGTGCCCAATTATCTCTATTTTCAATATTTTCGCCGTTATACGCATCCACTCAGCTGTTTTTTGTTGGTTTTTGCTGCGGCACCTCTGGCCTTGTTGCGGCGCCGTAAACCTTCCAATTTTTCTCTCATTTATGGCGGGAGTCTTATTTTGACATTCTTCTTGCTGCAACAAGTTTGTCTGTCTCTGACCACTAATGGACGCCTCGATCCATTTATGGCTTCAGTTCTACCTTCGTTGCTTTTACTCTTGATTGGGCTCTGTACAACTGCTGTCTTGCGCCGCGCTTAAACTATTGGCTCTTTTGTCAGCCAAAATTACCTTGGTATAAGCCAGCTTGTCTGCTAATCTGCGACCGTCATTTTTGAGCATCAGATAGTACTCCAGCACAAGTAGGATTGAAGTCAACGTAATGCAGGTTGTTTTAAAAAATTGAAGTGCAGCGCTCCAGTCGCTTGGCGTTGAATGAGCGGTTTGCCACAGTGTTGTGACTATTTGAAAAACAAAATAAGGACCCAGTAAGACCAGATTGCGCAACGCATTTTGCCAGACATTAGGAGGACCAGAGCCCTTTGTGTTGACAAGCCTGATGCCTGTCAATAATTTGCCGACACTACAGCTCTTGCCCGTAAGAGTATCTCTAAACACGTAAATGACAAAAGTCAAAAATTGCACATGCATCAAGCTGCTTGCTGCCAGTCCAGTAACGAGACGGGCACCAAACAATATTGCAGTAGCAAGCCAGAGACAAATAATATAGTCGTATACCCAGGCTGCCATAATGCGGCGCAGTACGGGCGCTCTTTCAGTCAAAGATTGGTGTGGCATGGGTATTCTCTACTTTCAATTGCTAGAATAGCCCCATGACTATTGTGACTTCACCTGGTTTAAATTCAAATTTTCTTCGCCATTTAGGCGTGCACGAGTTTTATGAGTAAAAAGCGACTGGGTCGAGGCAAAAGCGAGCAAGGCGGACAGTCGGATTTGCCGACAGAGCCGCTGGACAACTTGCCAAAAGATTCGGCAGACCAATCTCAAGACGAGTGCCAAGGCGCATCGTCAGACAAATCTCAAGACTTATCTCTAGCAGAATCTCAAGACCATCTAATAGATGGCAAGGTGGCGCGCGGACATGAGTCAAAATCTGGGGTGGGCCCAGCTGCTTTTGCAACTGATGAATTGCCTCGCCGTGCCGCTATGCCAGCCAAACCTCTCAAACCGCTTAAGCCATTAAAACCGAGAGCTTCTCAAACCAGGGTGCCATCTCTGTCAGGCGCTCAGACCGCCGCGCCACCCGGTCGGCTGCAAAAAGCCCTATTTAATTATCTTGGATTTTTCGTGCATCTAATTGCTTGCTTCCCATTTACTCTCATTTTAGGCTTTGTTGGTGGCGCAATCATCGGTCTGGCTGGGCTAAAGGCAGGCACCACTTTGTCCTGCATAATACTGGCACTTTTGTTTGGCTCAATGTCTATGCTTTACGGCTTTCTCACAGTAAAACTGACTGCTTTTTTCTTCCGTCATAATGCCGTTGTGCTGCGCCATGTTACATCGGGCGCTATTGGATTCTGGCTACTGGCATCAACTTTGTACATTTTTTCGATTCCCAAAGCGCCGGCTGAGAGCGTCGCGGTGCTTGTCGGATGTATTTGTAATGCTTTGAGTCAGTATCTGACAATGCAAATGCTCACCAGGCATAAGGCTGCTTTACATCCGCCTTCCGCTTAGTTTTTAGCTATACTTGACCTACTACCTAGTAAGAGAGCGATGAGACATTTAGTAACTGGCGGTTCGGGATTTCTGGGCAATTTGATTGCCAAACATTTGATCGAGAGAGGCGAAGAGGTCCGTATTCTGGACATCTGGGAAGATCCAGATGGTCCTAAACCAGCACAATTTATCAAAGCCGATATCCTCGATAGAGAAGCTGTCAGAGAGGCTATCAAGGGCGTCAATGTAGTGCATCATACAGCCGCTCTTGTGCCAGTCACCAAAGCTGGGGAGATGTTCCGCAAAGTCAATGTGGAAGGCACTCGCATAATGGCGGAAGAAGCCGCACGAGCGGGTGTTGAGAGCTTTGTGAATATGAGCTCGAGCGCCATTTATGGCATCACCAAATCTCCTGTAAGCAGCACCGCTGTGCCAAAACCCGCAGAAGAATACGGTCAAAGCAAACTTGATGGTGAGCTTGCCGCCAAAGAAGTGAGCGAGAAGACAGGGATGCCACTGATATCGGTGCGACCCCGTACAATCATTGATAAAGGCCGGCTTGGTATTTTTCAGGTCCTGTTTGACTGGATTAAAAGCGACGTCAATGTCTATGTCATCGGCGATGGTACCAACCGCATCCAGTTTTTGCACGCCCAGGACTTGATCAACTGCTATTTGCTCCTGGTCGATTTGCGCAAGCCCGGCTTTTACAACATGGGTACTGATCGTTTTAATAGTATCGAAGCCAATCTCACCAATTTGATTAAGCATGCAGGCTCGCGCTCTAAAGTGAGACATTTACCAAATGATTTGACCAAGGTCTCACTGCGTACTCTCGATAAAATGGGACTCAGTCCTTTAGCACCCTGGCATTATCTGAGCTATGGTGAAGACTTCTTTTTTGATGTCACTGCCCTCAAAGAATTAGGCTGGCAGCCTCAATATTCTAATGATGAAATGCTGATAGAAAGCTACGATAGTTTTGTCGCTAACTATCAATGGGCTATGAAGGGTAAGGAAGGCTCCGCTCACAGGAAGCCATTGAAAGAAAAAGTACTGGCGCTGGTCAAACTGGTATCACGCTTTTAGTCAATTGGTCATAAGAAGGCAGCTGGCACAACGCAAGTAGACGTGTTTTTTGGAAGAAGACCGGGAAAAAAAGGATTTTACTTTCTGGCTTTTAACGGCTCTTCTTTTTGTGCTGGTCATAGTCTCAGTGAGACTTTTGCATCCGCAAGCAATATGCGGCGATACAGCTATGTATTTGCTTTGTGGCCGTTTGATTTTGGCGGGGCAGAGTCCTTATGACCAGTTTATTGACCTCAATCCCCCACTGATCAACTATCTCAATGTAGTACCGGCTCTCCTGGCTGATTTGCTGCATTGTCCCCTGACTATTGCCGGTATCATGGTAATGGCAGCAGTAACCGCTCTCAGTGTCGCTGTTACTGCACTGGTTTTAAGATTGGCCAGCCAAAAATTAGGACTGTCTTTTGCGCTTCTTGGCGCACCGGTGATTCTTTCTCTTGCTGTTTTTTCTGCTTTTTTAGGCATTGATTACGGACAAAGAGAGCATCTCATAGCCCTTTTGTTTTTTCCTTTTTTCTTTATGCGATGGTTGACCTGGCGCCTTGCTGCCAGCCAGTCTCAATCTCAATCGAGCAGTGCAGGCCAGCACTGGCTTTTAAAAGCCTTTATTGGCACTGCTTTTGGTCTGGCTCTTTCGCTCAAGCCCTATGTCATTATTTTTCCTCTTTTGCTTGAGCTGTACTGGTTAGTGCGCTACCGCACCTGGCGATCATTACTGTCAATAGAAATGCTCACGGTTTTTGTGGTGCCGCTGATTTATCTGGCGTGGTCGCAGTTTTTGTTTGCCGGGCCAGGTCGCGAGAATTTTTATCACTTTATTGTGCCGCTTGTTTTGCAAAACTATTGTGCTCTAAACAGTCTCAGTGTAGCCATGGTCAATCTATTCTGGCTGCCCACTTTGGTCGTTTTGCTTATGGTATTGCCTGCTACTTTTTTCTTGCCCCGTGGTTGCGGGCTGAGGGCGCCAATGGCTCTGGTGCTGGCTACTTCCCTATCTTATGTTGAGTTGCAGACTTTATTTTGGCCTTACCACGCAATATTTTTGCATCTCTTTATTGCTACCACCATATTTATTTTGCTTGCTAACTTAGGTCGTCCTGGCCTCTGGCAAAGACGTTTGCTTTTGCTCTTTAGCGCCATTCTGGCTCTTGTTGTGCCTTTGTCCTGGTGGCTTATAGTGGATGGCAAAATCAACAAAAACTGGCAAGCAGTTTTTAACCGTCGAGCAAAATGCGGTGACCGTGTTTTGCTTTTGCACTGTGGCACCATGCCCTGGTATGAATATTCTGTAGATCGCGGGCTATTGCCGGGATGCCGATATTTGTGGGCATTTCCGGTGCGGATGTTGCAATATCAAAAGGCTTTTGCCAAAACTGAAGCAAAAAAGAATGAGGCCGAGCAAGCGCTGAGCAAAGTGGTAAGCGAAATTGGCGAAGATATGGACCGCCTCAAGCCCCGTTTTATTTTTCTCTATCGTCCTGCGCCAATGGATGAACAGCCGGTGATGTATGAGTTTTATGCAGAGCATGGTCTAAAAAGCCGACTTGAGCAATACCAAATAGTATTTGAAGAAGGTGGCTTTGTCGTATTTGAAAAGAAGTGAAGTGGTACTTTGAGCTAAAATATTAGCCGTTGGAGCAATTATGACTTTTAGATCTGGCGCAAAAAGTATTAAATCTGCTGGGCTTTTGATTTTATCTCTAGTCCTTTCTCAAAGTCAGGCAATCGCTGAGGGCGGTGGCTCTCTGGTGCACTGGCGTAGCTTTGACGACTCTATCTTTGCCGAGGCCAAGCGTGACAATAAGTTGGTCTTGCTTGACCTTGAGGCAGTCTGGTGCCACTGGTGTCATGTCATGGACGAGAAGACTTATGCCGATCGTTCTATTGCAGACATACTGGCCAGCAAATACATCTGTATTAAGGTAGACCAGGACGCCCAGCCCGATCTCTCTAACAAGTACGAGGAATACGGCTGGCCCGCTACTATCATTTTTGATGGCGATGGGCGCGAAATAGCCAAGCGTTCAGGCTATATCAATCCTGAAAAAATGAAAAACTTGCTTACTGCCGTAATCAAAGATCCCACACCTGAGCCTGATGATAGTGCCAAAGTCGCTACTGTGGATAATGTGCTAACCAGCAAGGACAAGCTTGCCGATATAGCCGATGGCAAGTTACCAGAGCGCCTCAAGCAGGAGCTTATTGATAAGCACCTGGCTGGTTATGACTCTAAATATGGTGGCTGGGGTACTTATCAAAAATTTTTAGATAGCGATAGTGTTGAATACAGTCTGCTCTTAGGCAATGGTGGAGATAAAGCGGCGCTAGCTCGAGCCAAAAAGAGTCTGGACGGCGAGCTTAACTTACTCGATCCGGCCTTTGGTGGACTTTATCAATACAGTACAGATGGCGACTGGCAACACCCGCACTACGAAAAAATCATGCAGACCCAGGCCGATGGTTTGAGGGCTTACGCTCTTGCCTACAGTGTCTATAACGATAAACGCTATCTCAGTGCTGCTAAATCTATCGCTGCCTACTTGCAAGACTATCTCACTGCTCCAGATGGAGCCTTTTACACCAGCCAGGATGCCGACCTGGTTAAGGGGCAGCACTCAGAGGACTATTTTGCTCTGACCGCCCAAAAGCGCCTTAAGCTCGGCCTGCCGCGCATAGACAAGCATAACTACAGCCGCGAAAACGGCTGGGCAATAACGGCTCTGGCTGCTCTGTACGGAGCCAGTGGTGAAAGCGAGTATCTCAAACAGGCTAAAAGAGCTTGCGACTGGGTTGTTGCTAATCGGTCAATATCGGGTGGTGGCTTCAGTCACGATGCTCGCAATTTTTCCGGTCCTTATTTGGGCGATACCTTGTCTATGGGGCGGGCTTTTGTTGCACTTTATCAGGCTACTGCTGACCGACGTTATTTGCTTCAAGCCAGAGCCTGTGCCGACTTTATCGACAAGCACTTCAGGGCTGACTCTGGCTTTGTCACATCAGATGCCACTGCCAGTAGGGTCGTAAAGCCGGTCGCCCTATTGGACGAAAACATTATCCTGTGTCGCTTTGCTAATCAGCTCAATCAGCTCACTGGTGAAGCTAAGTACCGCGCTATGAGTGATCATGCCCTGGCCTATCTAGCCACACCGGCGGCTGCTTATAAGCGCAAAATACTAGTGGCCGGTATACTGCTCGCTAATAGAGAAGCAAACACTGTGCCATTGCATATTACTGTTGTAGGCGCCAAATCTGATCCACAGGCACAATTGCTTTTTGCCTGCGCTCTCAAATTGCCTCAGGTCTATAAGCGCATTGAATGGTACGATCCCTCCGAAGGTCCCATGCCCAATCCCGATACAGAGCTGCCTGCCATGCCCCGAGCCTGTGCCTTCGTTTGCAGTGATGGACGCTGTTCATCGCCCAGCTACGACGGCGAAGCCTTGAAAAAAGCCAGTCAGTTATAAGTGAATATCAAGTGAGGTCAAAATGAGTTGGCTCAAAAATAAAATAGCAATCTCTCTTTTGCTCAGCACTTTTGCCTCTGCGCACATGACGCAAGCGCTGGCCGGTCAGGTCGGCAAGCCTTCCACCAGCCCAGCAAGTGCAGCAGCCGGGAGTGATAGTACTGCCCAAAAAGGCAAGAGCGTAGACAAAAAAATTGTGCGCCATTTTGATCAAGACTATAAGGCCTATGCTCGTGAACTCAGTCAATATGTGGAGTTTGGCAATGTCCACTACAATAAATGGAAAGCCCATCAAATTGGTCTAGATAAGTTTCTCAAAGCGATAGAGCATCTCGATCCTAAGGAGTATGAGACTTTTAGTCGTGACGAAAAGTTGGCATTCTGGCTCAACACTTATAACGCTTTGACGATTAAAACAGTGTTGGACTATTATCCGATACATGGCACTTTGAGCCAGTATCCGCCCGATAGCTTCCGCCAAATTCCCAATGATTGGGAGTCGGTGCAGTTTAAGGTAATGGGCTCTGGTATTACGCTCTATGCTATTGAGCACGAAAAAATCAGACGTGATCTAGCCGATCCACGCACCCACTTTGCTGAGGTCTGCGCCTCACGTAGCTGCGCTCAAATCACAAAAGAGCCTTTTATTGGAGCAAAACTGCAAACTCAACTCGATGATGCCACCAGGCGGTTTATGGCAGACAGTGACAATATATTGATAGATCCAGCCAAAGATACTTTTATGGCTTCCAAAATATTTTCCTGGTTTACTCTCGATTTTGCCCCGCGTGGTGCCCTCAAGCCAGTCAGTGGCAATGCTTTTGCTCCGCCTCAAGACGAAGACATCATCGCTGACTATGTAACGCCCTTTTTGAGCGATAGCCAAAAAAAGGCGCTGGCCCAGGTGCGACAGGCCAAGCCAATGCACTTTGACTATTTGCCTTATGACTGGGCGCTAAACGATGCCGATAACGCCGGCATCACTAAAAATTAGTCTCTAACTGGCGTATTTGTGTTTGACCAGACCAGCAAGATTTTGCAGTCCGTCCTGGGCGTGAGGGTTTTTTTGTACTTTGGCTAGCTCACCAAGCCGATTAGCTACTTGTTGCATGTCATCTCTGTTAAATGATGACTGCGCCACCAAATCAACAAAACCTTTGATCAAGTTGAATTTGCCAGGGTTGACGTCGTTGTTACCATCTTGATTGACACCTAGCAATTGTTTGCAGGTGACGATGTCATAGGCTCTGGAGCCAGGTTCGTTGCCAGCCGCCGCTGCATTATCGGTGGGACGCATCGCCATGCGTTCGTTTTGGAACACTTCCTGGTGTTGCTGAGCCGGCTCAGGATTGCTGTCACGGTGTATTGGATTGGGGATATCAGAGTTGCTCATATTAATCGCCAGTTGCTAAGTCAGTCACGCCTAAGTCTATGTACCCGCTAATCCCTATTTTTTCCCATATAGAGCCGCGTAAATTAATTCCCGTTCTCAGAGCCGTCCTGTCCGGTCATATCGCCATCAAGCGAAGCGGCAATAAAATTGGCGGCAATAGCCTGTCTCAAGCTGATGCCGATAATAGGAGCCGGGTCTGGCAAGGCATTATTAAAAGCACGGTCGGCATTATTGTCAAAGTGTCCCACTAGGTGGAGTATGCGACCATCGCCAAAAGGAAAAGTGAGGGCAAGGATGCCCAGATTGCTAGCGTCATTGTCTTTCAGGAATCGGCTGCGTGCCAGGACCTGGACTTCGCGGTTGCGGACTTCAACAGTCTGACTGCGGTTTTCTAGCTTCCAGTGGGCGACGCGTGGCACTCCAGCTAAAAGTATCGGGTCATCATCAACCACAACCGCGTCCACTACACTGTTTTCGGTGTAGCCGTTATTCCACTGGACAAAGCCTGGAAAAGCTTTGGCAATACACGAATCAAGTGCCCAGTCAGTGCTGAGCAAATATCCGCCGTGTTCTACAAATTCGCGAATCTTTTGTAGTGCCTCGCTGTCAAAATTAGCACCACAATTAACAAGCAAAATCTTGGTACGGGTCAGATCTGTTTTAGCAAGCTGCGATGAAGGAACTTTTGTCGAGGGCAGAGCAAAGTTGTGCAAAATATGTCCGCAGTCATCCCATTTGCCTTTGATTTCGACAATGGTTTCTTTGGTAAAGCGGCTACTAGCGCCTGGATGACTTTTGTCGAGCCAGAGCTTAAAAGCGGATGGCTGGATTGCCGCTGTTTTGGGTGTTTCTAAAAAGGGAGCATTGAGCATAAATTGACTGCTCTGCTTGTCCAGTCCGCGATAGCTACGACTGTTGCCGCGAAAAGTAGATGAGCTTATGCCGCCCGTGATTACATTGGATTTGTTTTTGAGATTGACTTTGACAGTGGGTGCGGGTGGACTCAGTTCAAGCTCGTCTGCTTGTACCGGGGCTGGTCTTTGTCTGGCGCTGGCACCATAACCCTGGTTGGGCTGCTGATAGCTCTGATCATTTTGCCCTCTATCTGCCGGGCCTGGGTCTTGCGTACGATTTTGGCCATAGTCTTCTTCTACCGACGGTGCGGGGCGCACTGGTCTTGGCGGTGGTCCTGGCATACGCGATTGATTAGGGCGCATCCTTATCTCTTCGACGTCGCCTTCAACCCAGTCTGAGTCGTTGTTTTGGGCACAGGCCAGTTGGCCTGGCAGGCTTATAAACAATGCTTGGCTGAGAGCAAGTAAATGGATAAAAGTTTTTGTCGAAGAATTTGAACGCAAAATAGCCTGCCATCTAGTCACAATGGCTTAGTATAACGGACAGTGGCCGCTTTAAGCTAAATGTCTTTGGGCGCTTACTCAAGCACTCTTTTGTGATTCGTTGTTGTCGGTGGCTAGATCGTCAACGCTGTCCATTGCTCGTCTCAGTGAAGCCAGAGCTTTGAGATGAGGCCAGATTGTTTCTTTCATTTCTTCAAATTCGTATTCGCCAATCTGGCGACGCTCAAAACGCTTGCAGACGTCCTCCCACAGCTCAAAGAGAGCTTTGGGGTCGCAAGTTTCACGTGCCCGTTTTTGAAATGCTAGTAAGTCAAATGCTTCGATGTTCTTAGTCCTCGTGTGTGCAACAGCCAAAAGATTGCTTTGCTTTATGGTTATAGTTTGCGCCAAAAACTAATCTGTTTAACACTTTGTATATTACTAGATTGCAAAGAAACCCCGATTCTGTCAAGTTATTCTTTGGCTGAGTGTAACCGGGGGTGGTGACATATCACTGACCGACTCATTGATGATGCGCTACTGTATATCCCCTTAAAACCCCGACGAGCCCAAGGTAAACCTTGAGCCCGCCCCTTTTATCGAGAAAATCATTTCGATTGC
This sequence comes from Candidatus Obscuribacter sp., assembly GCA_016718315.1. Lineage (GTDB taxonomy): Bacteria > Cyanobacteriota > Vampirovibrionia > Obscuribacterales > Obscuribacteraceae > Obscuribacter. The sequence goes on from JADKDV010000003.1 coordinate 50,887, forward strand.
CTTGGAATCGATGTCCTTAATCTAAAACAAGTTTGTGATATTTTCGTGGCACAAAAACTACTTTCTAGAATTTTGATTCAAAATTCTTGCAGCGTCCGAAATTCCAGGAATTTCTAGCGCTGAAAGGTAGCTCGCGGCAGTGGTGGCGCGCTCTCTTGCTTCTTGCGGAGTCAATTCACGTTTGGGTTCTGACTTTGGTTCTTTTGAGGCCAATTCTTTAGGTGTGTCGTAGACATCGCTTGTCTTACCGTTATAACGGAAGCGCTGCCAGGCTGAATTGTTTTCGACAGTTATGTCGAGGGGATCACCTTTGGTGTCGAGAGTGATTTTGACTTTTGCTAGATTGGGATCGTTTTCTTGTTGCTTGGCCAAATCTGCCATACGTTGTAGATGGATGCGACGATCGATGGGGTCCATGGCGTTGATTTCGGCACTCAGACTATTGTGATTGCGGGCCATCTCTAGTAAATGAGCGGGTTTATGTTCACGATCTACGTCCATGATTGACTCCAGAAGAAAAAATGACACAAAGGTCAGGGGGATTGCTTACATATATAAGGGAGTTTAGTGGCATTTTTGGGTCATTGCCTTGTTGTTGTGGCACTAGTGAGCAGTTGGGGGGATTTGGCCTCTAATTGAATGGGCAGAATGTATTGGGTGGTTGATGGGCATTTCCCCATTGATGTCAGGATGTATTGCATCTAACCTTTTACTATTGGCGGCAAGGCTATCTAATCACTATGGCTAACGAGACAGAACACTTCCAAGAGTCCATCTCTGACAAGCTCCGCAATTTGCCGGGCATGGAAATTAAAGAAGGTCCTAAAACCGATCTGGTTAAGGCTATAGCCGAACACGAAAAGGCTGAAGGTCAAAAGAGCTGGTTAGATAAGACTGTGGAGCTGGTTTATAGCGCCGATAAACAGTCACTGCAAAGTCTAAAAGAGCTAGAGCGCCAGGCTACACAAAATGAAGCAAAAGGCGATACTGTCGCTCAGGCTAGACTGGCTCAGACTGCTAAAGAGGCAATCGAAAAAGATAAAAAGGCTGTTGCTCATCAGCAAGAAGTAAATTTTTACGCCACCGGTTTTCTCAAGGCTGTACCTCTTTTTGCCATGACCAAAGGCAAAGTGCTATTTGAAGGGGCTGCTCCTTCTAAGGGTACTGTCATGCTGGCCGCTTCTATCGGTGTGCATGCGGCCGGTCAAGTCAAAGTCAGTGACCAGGGTTCTGATATTGCCATTAACGCCGCCCTTGGTGGTGCCAAAGGCTTTGCTCTCAAACAGACATTTGATTATTTGGGACCAAGGCAGATTCTTGGTGCTTCCCGTGGCGAATATTCCAATATGGCGGCAAAAGGCGTACTGTTGGGCGGATCATCTCGTCTTTACGAGACTACTTTTAATCAAAATACCTTTAAAGATACAACTACTGGACAAGTTGCTGTCGGTAAAGGGCTGGAAACGATTGCCAGCACTACCCTTGATCCAAGAGCTGTGGCTTTTGATGCTACTTTGTTCATGGGGGCTCATGGAGCCTTCAAAGGTCTTTCTAATGTTGCGGGGCGCGCAGTAGAAGCTTCTCCTTTGCTTTCAAAAGCTGCTCAGAGTCCTGTTGCTAACTTCCTCAGAGAAGGGCAGGTCGGGCAGAATGCTGGAATGGGTGCCACATTTGGCTTTGCCAGCGGTGGTAGCTCGGAGCTAATCCGTCAAAGACAGGCTGGCGAAGACCTCAATATCAGTGAAATTATCAGAAAGGGTGCCTTACAGTCGCTCACTGACGCCGCTGCCGGTGCCACTGGCGCTACTGGTGTGGCCGCAACTAGAGCAGTTGGGCACATGAAGCTGGAAATCCCAGTACCCAGACCGATGACTCCACCGCGCACTTTTGCCGGTGAAGAGACACCTTTGATACCGCCAGAATCTGCTCCTGTAAATGCTGGTGAAGTGGCCAAACCCCAGGCTGTTGCCGAGGCTGCACCTGCCAATGAGCGTGCCCTTGTCGAACCTGTTGTTGGTGAGACTGCTGCTAAAGCTCCTGCCGAACAAGTTGCTGTCAGCGATCCCGCCAGAGTAGCAGAGCCTGTCGCCACTGCCGAGCGTGTAGTTGAGCCAGCTAAAGCACCTGCGGTAGGAGAAGAAACAGTCAAGGTGGATTTGGCTGGACAGAACGGTCCCCATGTTGAAACACCACTGGAAGCTGCCGCGCAACCTAAAGGCATCCTTTCTCACGAAGCTGGAATAGCGCGCAAAGCTAGCTATGAAATGTCAGCGGCGCAAAAACCAATATTTGAAGAAGGCATAAAACTTTTAGGTGGTGTATTTAGCGGACGAGCCACGGCTAGTGATGTCACTCAGTTTTTAGAGTACGGTGCTACACGCGGTCAGGCTGTCAAAGCTCAGTTAGAGCAGATGGCTGGTGACTATAAAGAGCTAGGCAATGTGCGTGCTCAGCGGCTACTGGAAGTAGCTATCAATAATACGCCCGAAAATATTGCCCTGGCTGAGGCTGGTTATAACCTGGCTAGAGCCGCTGGACAGGGCGAGAGATTTGGTCCAGAGCATCAGCAGTTGATAGAGTTTGCTTATGGCCAGGGACGGGGTGCTCAGGAGCCTGTTCGTGTACTCAGTGAACTAATAGGAGATCCGCCTACTAACCAGGTTTTGGGTGAGGTCTATGCTGGCGCCAATGGACTGATGCGGGGCGATGGTGTGCAACCTCCAATCGACTATAGCAAGGCTGATCCGCAAGCTAAGGACTTCCTCGAAGCTATTACCGCGCACCAACCCACTAACGCTGCTGAGCACAATAATCTTGTGAAGGGCGTTTCGGACTGGGCTGATTATTTTTATAATGATCACGGAGTACTGCATCAGCTCGGGCGCACTACTCCATATGGCGTTATTGCTTCGGCCGTAGACGCCAAACTCGGTACTGATTATTTTGGTCAATTTCCAAAGAGTCATGTCATTGAGCGTCCTCCCATTATTCATCCCACACCAATTGCACCGGTGGCTCAAGGCGTTGACCTGGCAGCCTTAGGTGAGGCGGCTAAACCCACTCCCGGTGTGGTTAAAGATATCGATGCTGTGGTTGGCGAACCTCTACCAGCAGCGGTGGACAAGCCTATTGCCCCTGAGCAAGCAACTCAGCCAGCGCCTGAAACTCGCACTGCCGAACAGGCACGTGATACCACAAACGTTGGTCCAGCAGTTGATCATACTCCTGGTAATATGCGGATTTATCCAGAGCGACTCTTTGGCGAATTTGAAAACACTCAGGGACCGATGAAACAGTCCCGTGCTCATTTGCTGGCGGACCATATCGGTCAGCTCACTGATGCCCAATTTGTTAAATGGCTAGAATATCTCTATCAACCTGCACAAGGCACTAGTGGTGCCACCAACTTGCAACGTATGGGCTTGCCTGGCAGCCATATCCTGGCTAGACCAGAAATTCAGGCAGTGGTGACCAATCCCGAGAGAGCGGCCATTGATGTCACCACACTAAAAAATCTGATGAGTCAGCCAGCCAAATTGCAGTCGGGTGATTTGCCCGAAGAAATCAAACATCATATCGCTTACCGCCTGGACTATGCCACTCAGCAACAGCGTCTTGCCCTTGATACCAATCCTGAGACTGCTAATGCCGAGCTCAACTGGCCCAAGATATTGAGAGATGCAATACCATCATGGTATGCCAAAACTCTGCGCGACAATTACAGCACTCGCAATGCTGATGGCCGTTATGAGTATCCTAAAGAGTTTGACCAAAATCTGGCACTCTGGCTGGAGATTGGACGGGAAGCCGATATGGCCAGTCCCAAGTACAAAGAATATCCACCTCAGCGCAATAGCCTGACCGATCGCATGGCTGTGCTTGAACAAGCAATGGCTGTGCGCAACGCTCAAAACGCGCCTGCTGTAGATAGAGTATTGCAGCTTGCCGGTCAGGATCAGCCGGCCGCTAAAGGCTTGCTCAGTAAATTTGATGGCACCACCAATGCTCCCGAAACCGCTGAATTAATCGGTCTTGTAGCTGCTAATGCTCAAACTATTGCTGATGTCAAAACAGTGATGGATGCTGTCCATTTTGGCAAAAAAGCTGATAGTGATTCGTTTAAGGGTCGCAAGGATGGACGTGATACCAGCCAATCGGACAAAGCTCGCGACGCCAACCAGTCCCTTGCTCAAAGTGTGCTGACCAGTGTCATGGTGCCAGGCTCTCCTGCTCACCTCAGAGCGCAGCAGTTAGTCAATGACATGATCTCTGGCAAAATTCGCGACCCCAGACCAGATATGCCTGATAGACCAGGCTTTGGCTCACCCAGACCAGGTGGAGATCGAGGCGGAGCTCAGGGCCGCGACAATAACCGTGGACCTAGACGGGACAATGCCGAACCTGTTGCACCAAAGCCAGCGGCTCCTGTTGAGCAGCCTCCATTTACCCGTCCTGTGGTACGTAATGTGGTGCCAGCAGATAATCAACAAGCGGTTGCTCCAGAAGCTACCCCTGAAGTTGTGCCAGCTGCCGCTAGTGAGGCTGTTGTAAAAACTGCACCAGTAGAAGCACAGCGCACTGCCCCAGAGCCAACTGTTGTCGTTGACCAGGCCAGAGTGGTAGATACTACACCTGCACAGACAGTGGCTGATCCTGTCGCCGCTGAGCCCAGTTTGAGACAGATTATGACTGGCGAAGTGACAGCACAGAGCACTAAAGCTACTGATCCTGCTGCTACCGCTGATACTGCAGGTGGTGCTTCGCAGGTTGATAAATTTAACCAGCGCTATGCTGGTCAGGCCAGACCGGGTCGTCGCAATAATGCTGCCGAAGAAGAAGGCGACGATGGTATGACACCCCAGGATCGTGGTCGTAAACGTGAAAAGCCCAGAGGTCGCGGTCAAGTCCTAAAAGGCTTTGATGAGCTTGGCAAATTACGTGGTGACGATAACTAAGGCTAGTGCTGGGAGCTTTTGAGTACCTGGTTATATGGACCTGTTTGAGCCTAGAGCTTTAGCCCGGCGCTCTTAAGTTTTTTATTGCAGCAGCTGCAGCGCGGTCTGATAGGCTTTGAGTGTTTGTTGATCAAATAAGACCATTGTCACTGACTGTACGGTGCTTTGCTTTTGCAAAAATCGCGAGATCGACTCTAGTGCTACTTTTGCTGCCAACTCGACTGGATAGCCATAGGCGCCGGTAGAGATTGACGGGAAGGCTATGGTGCTCAGCTCATAGTCACTGGCCAGCTCAAGGCTATTGGTATAGGCTCTGGCTAAAATTACATCCTCGTTGGTTTGGCCGTTGCGCCAGATTGGACCGACTGTATGGATTACGTGGCGCGCTTTTAGTTTGCCACCACTGGTGATGACGGCTTCGCCCGGGGCGCAGCGTCCTTGCATAGCTACTATCTTGAGGCACTCTGCCAAAATTTGCGGTCCACCGGCTCGGTGGATGGCACCGTCCACGCCACCACCGCCCAGTAGTGAGCTGTTGGCGGCATTGACAATGGCATCTACATCCTCTTTAGTGATGTCGCCTTGTTTGATTTGTATGGTCATGTACTAGCCTTGATCTGGCGGCAATATGATTTGACTGACCACGCGTCCGGCCTGGTCCAGATTAAACTGAATAACTTGACCGCCGGTTATCACTTTTTTGGAGGTTGGGGTGCAGAGATCATTGACGTTATGATAATTGTATTTTGTTTCGGAGGTGATATTGCCTTGGCTATCCATATCTCTGACACAAAGAGGGCGAGCGCTTATGGCTGTGGCTGAGCGCAGGTTTTCGGAGATGGTGATGGTTTTGCAGCCATCTTCTCTAGTGCATTCGATGCGGGTGCTGCTATTGTCTGGTAACATCGTGGTCATAGTCTTGATACCACTGACGGTATCGATGCGAAATGTTTGAGAACAATTGGCGGCTTCAAATGGATCATTGTCGGTGAATATCAAACTGAGCAGGCGACTGGTCTCGGGGGCTGGTTTGGGTGGCTCAGGGTTGATTGATTCGACCCTCAAATTGAGATGACTACTGCGTTGAATCTCAACAGGTGAAGGGGCTTTTGTATCCAGTGGCTGCACTTCAAAGGCCCGCGACTCTGGTTGCGCAGTATTGGCAAGTGCTGACTGAGCCGATAGCACTGGACGATCTGTGCTCTGGTTGTTTTGCAAAAACTTGAGATAGTGCCCTGCTGGTGTATCGGGACTGGGTAGTACGGGCTCGATACTGGCTGGTTGTTGAAAAATTTGAGCATGAGTGACCTGAGCGCCCTGGACGTTGCTGGATAGTTCCCAGGGTTCGCGGGCGGCAAACTGCGCTGGCACAGCTGTGCTTTCGACTTTGTCCCATGGTGGCTGAGCGGGCTGCGGATTGGCTTGAGCTGCTAGTTCCCAGGGTTCTTTAGGGATTGGCGCTGGTGTCGTATATGGTGCTGGCTGAGGCGATGGGATGTAGGGCTCAGGGGCCGGTTGTTGTGGTGCGATGTAGGGCTCGGGTGCAGGCTGTTGCGGACTGTATGGTAAGGGTGAGGGCTGTGCTGGTAAATAAGGCTGGGGGGCTGGCTCGACAGGCGCTTGTGCCTGAGCCACCGCCGGTTCTATGGGAGCGGGTGCGACAGCTGGCTTCGCTTGTGCTTCTAAAATTTGCTGATGCAGTTGAGCTAAGTGGGGCGGGAGGTTGGCTGCTTGTATCTGTAGTTTTTCGGCCGCCGAAAGGGGTGATTCGGATTGTGCTGCGTTTGTCTGGACGCCAGGGTTGCGCTGAGAAGTCACCTCTGGTGCTGCGGGGAAGGGCGTTGCTTGCGCCTGTCTGTGCCATCTGGGCCGCTTCAGCAGCTTTGGCCTGGGCAATTTGAGCCGGATTCATGGCTGAAACAAGTGCATTAAGTGTGCGTCTTGGATTTTGTGCTGGTTTGCGTTCAGGGGCTTTGGCAGCCGGTTCGGCTACTTCTTGATGTTGTATTTGCTGCTGTGCTTGTTGCTGCATCTGTTGTTGCAGTTCGCGGCTGGCTGCTGCTATTTCGGCTTGAGATGGACCTTTGGCGCCAGTGGTCTCAGTGTGTACCGGCTGAGTTTGGGGTTGTTGTATCTGGTGGGGGATGTTTTGTGGCGTGGGCTCAGCCTGTGGCGTATTTATCACCTGCTTGTCGGGGGGGCGCACTGGTACTTGCTCTGTAAAAACAGGCTCATCTGTATTTTTGCGGGCTTTATGTCCCTGACCCCAACCATCTCTTTTGAGACTATCATCGCTACTGGCAGTCGGCGCGCTTGCTGCGACCGATGTGCTGTTATAGCCAATATGATTGGTTTTGCTTGACCAGTTATTGTTGTTTGGCTCTCTATTTTGGGCCGACTGATTCTGGGCGCGTCTCGATACATCGGATTGGATATCCATCCTTTGTCCATTTTGCAGATTTTTCAAATGATCGAAATCAGGCACGTGCCCCATTTCAGAAACCCTTTATAGACAAAAAGCCAGCGCCAATTATGTACAACACCCCTAGTACTATTCTACGATAAGTTGTCAAGGATTCGTAAATTTGCCGCGATCAATACAAATTTGACGACGTATTTTATTATCCGCTCATTACTTCTCTAGCTAGGACTACTCGCTGAGTTTGTTTCGACATGTCGCGAGCGGACCTGGCCGAGTTCAGCAATTTGTCCAGTTCCTGACCGTCCTCAGGTACACCGGCTACGCCAAAGGCAAATACCAGACCCCGTGGGTCCATATCTGCTGCCAGTGGTGCTTCTTTGAGCACGTCAACGACGCGATTGGCAAGAGCCGCAGCGGCTTTGGCGTTGGAGTTGGGCAGGATGAGAGCAAAGTCAAAAGTTTCATAGTGACCAAGTAGATCGATGGGGCGTTTAACAAGGCTGATGCGTTGCATGGCCCGTTTGACTGCCAGCATTTGTAGAGCTTCGACCGGACCACCCTGACCCTGACGGCGATGACCGAGACTAAAGACCACCAGTGAGAAGGGGAAGTTGAAATATTCGTAGCGCAAATACTCTTGCTCTAAAAAATACAAAAAAGCTGGATAAGTGAGAATGCCTGTCTCTTGTCTGATTAGATGTTTGGTCACACTGGAAAGTGTGCCTTCATCAATACCCATACTGCGCAGGTTGCCCGAGCGCGATGCCTGGTCCGTGACCTGGACAAGACCGCAACTGATTAAGTTGAAGAGGATAGGGACATAATCTGCCTTCTTCATTGGCATTTTGCGCAGTATGTCAAAAAGAGTACTGCGTCCGTCAATCAGCTCAAAGAATTCAAACTGAGGCTTCATGGCGATAGGCGCGCCTTTTTGTAGCATGCCTGCAAATTCTTGTTCAGAAGCAACAGCCTGTCGTTTGACCAGGACTGATTCCATTTTGAGGTTGGCAGATTCGAGGTATTTGGATTGGTCCAAAAGTGTGACGCCTTCCATGAGCATGGCGTCAAGTCTGCGTTTTACTGTTTTGTGGGGGCTGGTTTCGTCGGGCCAGAAGCGGAATTCGCCAGTGATCCAGGTGATAAGTTCGATAACAGCGTCGTCGCCGCCCACGTCTTTGAGTTCGGCGTGCATGGGCGTGCCGTCCACAAAATAAACTTTGGCAGTTTCTGCTTTGTCTTTGACATCCAGTCGACCAGTCATTTTAGACATGGTGATTGATTGCAAAAGGTTGGGCGCTTGCATCTTGGTCAAATCACCTTCCAGAGTGGCTTTTAGTCCCGGGCGAGGCGAATCAAATATGACCTGATTTTCGTTGTAGGTAACTACTGGTGCTTCGACACTAGTGTTGCCACTGACGGGTAGTAAATTGGACATGGACTCGGAGCCCATAAAACTATCAGCTGCCAGGCTGTCGCCCAGTGGGTCGCAACCGCAACCACTCATGACGATGTTAGCTACAAGGCTGACATCGCTCTCGGCATGGTGAAAAATCACCTGCGGACCCTGCGCTGTGATTTGTGACAAAACCCAGACAGGCAGCCCGATTTCTTGCTCAAACTTGACAGTGAGCAGGTATTCCTGTGAACCTTCAGTGACGCTAAAGGGTTGCTCTACCAGACGACCAGGTGCTTTTGCTGCTTCTTGGTGCAAAAACTGAATGTCTTGATAGGACGGTAAGACCGAGACCTTAGGCAAACGAAAGCCACGCGGTGCTGGCGTGTTGTGTGGATTCTTTGATTGTCTGGATGAGAACATGGCTTTCCAAAATGACCGTCAACGGTACTAAAGGGGGAGCTGACGGCGATTATATACACTTTTCCACGTCTGGGCAGAGCTAAACGCTTTTGGCCTCTATAAATCAAAAAAGCCGCTGCAATTGCGGCTTTTTTGATTGTTTATCGGCTGCTTTCAGCTCTTGACTGTCTTTATGGATAAAGACCGCGCAAGCGCTTGGCTTCGGCAATACGCGAAACACCAATGCGGAGTGCCGCCATACGGGGTCTGAGCTTGCTCTTAGTGGACAGCTCTAGCACTTGATCACAGGCTCTACCCATGATTTGCTCAAGACGCTGATTGACTTCGTCTTCGCTCCAGAAGAGGTGCATCATACCCTGTACCCATTCGAAGTAGCTGACAGTTACACCACCAGCGTTCGCGAGGATATCGGGCACTACAATCACGCCTTTGTCATGCAAGATCACATCGGCTTCAGGTGTGGTGGGGCCGTTGGCGCCTTCTACGATGATTTTGCAATTAAGCTTGTCAGCGTTTTCTGCGGTGATTTGACCACCGAGAGCAGCAGGCACCAGGATGTCGCAAGGCAGCTCCAGCAGTTCTTTGTTGCCAACTGCTTGTGAGCCATTGAAGCCTTCTACTTTGCCCATTTCTGAAACATAAGCGAGAAGTCTTGGGATATCCAGACCTTTTTCGTTGTAGATGCCGCCGTGAACATCGGAGACACCAACGATTTTGTAACCGGCTTGATGCAACAGTTTTGCTGTGATTGAGCCGACGTTACCAAAGCCCTGGACTACCACTGAAGGTGAGTCACCTTTGATACCAAAATGTGATGCTGCACGTCTGACGCAATAAGCAACACCGCGACCGGTAGCTTCGGTGCGACCAAACGAACCGCCGATGGAGACTGGTTTGCCAGTGACCACAGAAGGTACAGTGTGACCGACGTTAATACTGTATGTATCCATGATCCAGGCCATGGTCTGCTCATTGGTATACATGTCTGGTGCGGGGATATCTTTGTCTGGTCCCAGCAAGTTGATGATTTCCGATGTGTAGCGTCTGGTCAGGCGCTCGTTTTCGGACATTGAAAGATTCCAGGGCTCTACTCTGATGCCGCCTTTAGCACCACCATAAGGTAGTCCCATCAAAGCGCATTTCCAGGTCATCAGCATAGCCAGGCAGGATACTTCGCCCAGGTTTACTTCTGGGTGGAAGCGAATGCCGCCTTTGGCGGGTCCGAGGGTGACATCATGGTGCACGCGATAACCGGTAAATGATTTTACCGAGCCATCATCCATGCGCACAGGCACTGTCACAATCAGCGCTCGTTTGGGATATCTGAGACGTTCGTGCAGCTCTCTATCAAGCCCCATCTCTTCGGCGATTTCGTCGAGTTGACGTTGAGCTCCTAAAAAGTGCTCTGTTTCACATTCCATGGTCGGCTGATAAGCCGACTTGACCGCTACCATGCAGAATTCCTCCAGAAACGAAGAACGTTGGACCAAAATTAAGGACAATAATTTGCGGTTTTTAGCGGTACCAAAACGAGTGTCTGATACTTATAAAACCGTACCGTTTATAAACCTTCGCAAATGCCCACTTGGCTACTGGTTTGTTCTGGTCTTTAGACGTTGCAATATGTTAACGCCTATATGCAGGCGATATGGTGGTGCTTCTTCACATTGGCACTTAAATTTTTCTCAGCCCTCATGGGTGCTTCTTTTGCAGGCATTGAGCCGGGCATGGTCTCGAGCAAAGTAGTGGACAGATCGGACTAATTAAAAGATTATCGGGTAAGACAATGAAGTGACTTTGGCGCCATAAAACTAAAGGGTAAATATTGCCCGCGCCGGTTATGGTATCGTCAGTGGTGCAATGTGGTAAACGCCTTTTTTATGGATGGTAAATGAAATTTTCATTTGAGCATATTCTCAATGTCTTGCTGATTTTTATACCTATCCCCATTATTGGCGGTATCTTGGGTTGGCCCCCAGTTTTGATATTCTTCACTGCCTGTATTGGCATTGTCCCGCTGGCAGGCTTGATGGGCAAGTCCACCGAGTATCTGGCTGACCGCATCGGCTCGAGCTGGGGCGCGCTATTAAACGCTACTTTTGGTAATGCTTGCGAACTGATTATTGCTCTTGCTGCTTTGCGGGCCGGTTTGATTGATGTGGTTGAGGCCAGCATTACTGGTTCCATTATCGGCAACATTTTGCTCGTGCTGGGCATGAGCATGCTTGCTGGCGGACTCAAGTTTCAGACTCAATACTTCAATCGCACAGCGGCCACCACTTCCGCCACTTTGCTTGCTCTGGCTGCCATCAGTTTGACTGTGCCAGCCGTCTTTCACCTATCAAACGTGCATGGCGGCAGCGCTGCCGATCATACTAACGACTACAACCTGGCTCTTTGCATTGCTGTTATTCAAATATTCACCTATATATTGAGTCTTGTTTTTAGTCTTAAGACTCACAAACAACTATATATGTCTGGTGACGTCGAAAAAGACGAAGCACTTGGTACCGAAGGCTGGGGCGTCAAAAAGTCTTGTGTTGTCCTTTTAATTGCAACCGTTATGGTGGCGGTACTTTCAGAGTATCTGGTAAAAGCGGTGGAGTCGTCAGCCGAAACTCTGGGGCTGAGTCACATCTTTATTGGTGTAATTCTTGTGGCCATAGTCGGTAACGCTGCTGAGCACAGCACAGCAATACTTATGGCGATGAAAAACAAGATGGACCTGTCCATCAATATTGCCCTGGGTTCGGGCAGTCAGATTGCTCTTTTTGTCGCTCCGGTGATTGTATTTGTTGGTTATTTCACCGGGCACCCCATGGACCTTTGTTTTTCGGAAGTAGAAATCCTATCTATTGTTGTTTCTGTAATCATTCTCTCCTTTGTCGCCACCGATGGCGAATGTAACTGGCTGGAAGGTGTGCAGCTATTGGCTGTATACGGTATTCTGGGAGCAGCGTTTTTCTTTAGTAAGCACTGATGCCTGAATTACCTGAAGTCGAAACTGTTGCTCGCGGACTTGATCGGGTGCTGCCCGGTGACGCTATAGCCAGTGTAGAGATTTTGCGCAATACCTCAATTGGCACCGATATTGTTCAGTTTGCATCCGATCTGGTCGGGCACTGTTTTAAATCTGTGCGGCGGCGCGGCAAATATATCTTGATCGATTTTGATAACCGAGCCGGTCTTGTCTGTCACCTGCGTATGTCCGGGCGCCTCCTAGTCAGACCGGGTGCCAAGGCTCAGGATATGCGCTTTTTGCGTGTGCGCATCAAGCTCAAAAGCGGACGCCAACTGCACTTTGAGGATATGCGCGTTTTTGGTCGACTGTGGTATAAGCCAGTCGATATGACCTTTGAGCAGATTGTACCCACACTGGCAGAGCTGGGGGTGGAGCCTCTCGATGATCTAACTGCCAAATTTTTACTGGCTGCTTTTGCCGGTAAGCAACAAGCCATAAAAACTGCCTTGCTAGACCAGCGTATCATCGCCGGTGTCGGCAATATCTATGCCGATGAGGCTCTGTTTTTGGCTGGTATACATCCTCAGGTAGCCGCAGGCGCAGTCAAAATCAAAAAACTCCAAAGCCTGGTGGAGACAATCAAGAGCGTCCTTGCTAGTGGTATCGCTAGCGGTGGCTCAACTTTGCGCGATTATGTTAATAGCGAAGGCGTCAATGGTAATTATCAAAATCAAGCCTGGGTTTATGGTCGCGAGGATGAGCCCTGCCGCAATTGTGGACGTGAAATAGTGCGCATCAAAGTCAATGGTCGCTCCAGCCATTTTTGTCCGGGCTGTCAAAAAAAGCGCTGAGTAATTTACGCTCTGGTAAGTCTTTGCTCTCTAAGTCTTTAGGTGGATAACTTACTTGCACCCGCTGGTTAAAATTGAATTGTAGATGCAATTTAAAAGTAGGGCATTGTGGAAATTAGTTTTTTTGGTGCGGCAAACGAAGTCACTGGTTCCTGCTACGTAGTAAAAACAGATAAGGCACGCTTTTTAGTCGATTGTGGCATGTTTCAGGGAGGACGCCGGCTGGAATTACACAACCGTATTCCAGCTGCTATTCAGCCCAAAAATCTAGATGCTGTAATCCTCACTCACGGTCATCTTGATCATTGTGGTCGTTTGCCTCTGCTTGTGGCGAGCGGCTATCGTGGACCTATTTATGCTACTCCTGGCACAATCGATATTGCCATAATTATTCTTGAGGACGCTGCCTCCATACAGGAGCATGATACTGCCAGAGAAAACCGTAAGCGTATAAGAGCCGGTCTTAGCCGGCTGGAGCCGCTCTTTGATCAGAGCGATGTGGAGCATGTGGTATCTCAGTTTAAAGCTGTGCCTTATGACAAGACATTTGATCTTGCTACTGGCGTCAGCGCTCGCTTTGTCGAAGCCGGTCATATCCTGGGCTCCGCCAGTGTCGAGCTTTTTGCCTTAGAAGGCAGTGCTACTAAAAAAGTGGTATTTAGTGGCGACCTCGGTCAGTACAATATGCCCTTAATGAAAGATCCGAGCCATATTGAAGATGCTGATGTGGTCCTGATGGAGTCCACTTATGGGGATAGAGATCACCGCTCTATCGACGACACTGTAAGAGAGTTTCAGGAGATAATCCGGGATGCTATTGATCATGGCGGCAAAGTGCTAATTCCGGTCTTTGCTGTTGGTCGTGTGCAGCTCATTCTCTATTATCTTGCTCAGATGTTCAGAGATAAATTGATCCCGTCCATGCCGATTTATCTCGATAGTCCCATGGCTATTGCTGCCAGTCAAACCTATCTTGATTATGCTAGCGACATGGACGGCGAGGCGAAACAACTGGTCAAATCTGGTCAATTGCGGCGAGATTTATCCAGTCTCGTCACAGTAGAAAGCGCTGAAGAATCAATGCGACTAAACTCTGTCCAGGGTCCCTGTATCATTCTGGCTGGCGCTGGTATGTGCAATGCCGGGCGAATTCTGCATCATCTAAAGCACAATCTCTTCAGTCCTAAATGCTATGTTGTCATCGTCGGCTATCAAGCCAGAGGTTCACTTGGTCGCATGCTGGTAGATAAAGAGCCCAAAGTCAAAATCTTTGGCGAGACCATCGCTGTCAATGCCAAAGTGAGTGGACTCGGTGGCTTTAGTGCTCACGGAGGACAAACAGATCTTTTGCGCTGGCTTGCACCCATGGCTATATCCAAGCCCAAAATCATTCTCACCCACGGCGAGAGTCAGCCCATGCAAGAGTTGGCTTATCAAATCAAAAAACGTTATGGTGTAACTGTGCAAATGCCCAAAATGTTTGAGACTATTATTGTTTGATAGCTACTTTTTGAGGCGTTTGGCAATCATGCGCACACCCACTGGGGCTATGGCGCCGGTCTCAGCTAGAGCTGCTTCCCAGTGTGCTAGATCGGATAGCTTCTCGCCACCACTGGCAGTATCAGGCAAAAACTCGGCAAAGTAGCGGAAGAGATAGGGGACGCGGATTTCTTCCACAAACTCAAAATGATCACTGAGAACGCTTTTAACATGTTCAAAGGGGGCTATGTGATGCTTTTCTTCGTGATGCTGTTGCCAGAGCTTGAGTGATTCGTTGACAAATTCCTCTATCGAAGCACTTTCGGCGATACGTCTTTGGGCTAGCCAGCGGAAGTGTGGTTCTTTGTTGGGAGAATTTTGCAGGAGCATTTGGGCCAGAGGAAAAAGCCAGGCACAGGTGCGTTTTTCGACACGTTCGTAGCAAAAGTCCTCAACCAGGATAATTCCGTTTGGCTTAAGCAGTTCAAGGGTGGCATCGACAGTGGCGCGCAAAGGTTCTAGATGGTGCAGCACACGGCTAAACAAGATTACGTCAAAGCCTTCAAACTTAGCTGGCTTGGCGGATTTGCCCCCACTTGCGGCAGGCAGCGCTTTTTCTATGTCTTCGCGACGCAGAGTCTTAAAGTCCTGCTCTAAAGCGGTGATGCCTGCTTCTCTGGCATGGGCGATAGCTTTAGCATCCAGGTCAACAGCTGTCACGCTCATGCCTTGCTTAGTCAAATTGAGAGCGATTTGACCATTGCCCACGCCGACATCGAGTATTGATGCCTTTTTGGGGCAATTGGCTGTGACAAACTGACAGGTACTCAAGGCGTTAAATTCGACTGGCGTGAGATTGGCTTTTTCTGACTTCATTTTTTGAATGCCTTTTTGTAGATAAACAAAACCAGGGCGGTGACGCAGCTAATCAGTACTAAAGAAAGTATATGCAGATAAGTGGCAAAGGCCAGTGCCTGCTCATAGGGGATGGAAGGAGCTACAGCCATCAGTGTTTGAGTAATCAAAACATGGAAGCTGCCTACCCCACCGGGAGTGGGGACGAGCATTGAGGCGGAGCCTATCGTAAAGACAATCAAACATTTCACTGCATCCACAGCGGCTGATAAATGAAAGGCCTGAATCATGAAATAGAAGTTTAGACCGTAGCAAAACCAGATTAAAAAGGAGAGCAGGGCTATGAGCGGATAAATCACGGGATTTTTTAAAGCTTGTGTACCGGTATCAAATTGTCCGGCGATTTCGTCCAGTCTGCCAGTCAAGTGTTTGGGGACTTTGCTTTGGACAAAGCTCCAGCCAATTATTTTTTTGAGGATAGTGCCTGCCTGTGGCAAAAGTATCAGACCGATAATAGTTGCAATCAAAAGGGCGATGCCGCTGGGAATCAGGGCAGGCATGCTGCCAAGTAAGTCTTTGGGCAAGACCAATAAGCATGAACCCAGTAAGAAAACCAGTAAAGCCACGTCCAGCATGCGGTCGATAAGCATGGTTGGCAAGACTCCAGCCCAGGGAAGTTTTTCTTCCTTACATATAGATAGAAGTCTGGCCACCTCGCCACCCCTGGGAATGGCCACGTTTACCGCGTAGCCTAAAATGACAGCGTAGAAGGCATTGAACAGTCCAATTCGGCGCTGCGCCAGTGGTTTGAGCAAAAATGTCCAGCGGTATGCTCGCAGTAAGTGGCTTATAATGCTGATTACAACGACCATTAAAACAGGGACAGGACTGACTTCTTTTGAGTATTGCCAGAGTTTTTGTCCGTCAACATTTTTAAAGGCGAGATATAGCAACAAAATTGCAATTGCAGCACCAATTAACTGTTTGACAAGGTTGCTTTTGCCCGCTTTTGGTGGTTCTGGGCTGATTTCTGATGCCGTCATGAGGGCTTGCCTTCTAATAACACTGGTAAGTTTGATTAGCCTTATATCGGGGAACTTAACCATTAAGGTTACTATGCGTCTGGAATTTTGTTTGATTGTTTTGTCAAGAAAGGCTAGAAAGGTTTTCTACCAAAAGCACAAAATAGCGCAAGAAATAGCGCGTATGATACCGGTAGATTAGCTTTTGCACTAGAATTGATAAGCGCGATTTCGAATCTCTATGAGCGCGAGGGAATCCCTGTTCGGTGGTGAAATGGAAGCCAGGAAAACAAAAGTACTTTTAATCGAGGACGGTAAAGAGGGCGCAGTCGCTCTCCAAGATGTCCTGAGTGCCATGGGCGAAGAGTTCACCATGGAAGTGACTGACCATCTGGCAGGGGGTCTTAAGGTCCTCTCGCAGGGCGGGTTCGATGTTGTCTTGCTGGATGTCTCCAAGAGTCAGGACAATGGCGAAAAGGGTCTCGACCAGTTTCTCAAGCTACAAGAAAATTATGCCAGCGTGCCAGTGGTGATGCTGGGCTCAAGTAATCAGGGTAAGTTTGCCAAGCGGGCAGTTGAGCAAGGCATCAAAGATTTTTTGGTTAAAGATGAGCTTGATGGCCGGGTGCTCTTGCAATCTATCCGCTATGCCACCACTCTCAAGCGTCTTTCTGACGAGATCAAAGAGTTAAAACTTAAGCTGGTCGACACTGAGCAAAGGCTCGATGTCATCGCCAATATAGATGCCAGTACCCAGGCACTCAGCCGGGCTGGTCTGGAGCGTGCTCTCGAAGCCGAGTATGTCCGCGCTCAAAGAGGCGGTTGGAATCTCGTGGCGATGCTACTTGATTGTGACGACTTTGACCGTATTAACAGACAATTTGGACACGCTGTTGGTGACGTGGTCCTGCGCCAGATTACTGAGCGTATCCGCGAGACTGTCCGACCGACAGACCACGTTGCCCGTATGGGTGGCGACGAGTTTCTTTTGATTTTGCCTGATACGCGTATTGCCGAAGGCATGCTGGTTGCCGAAAAAATCAGATTGGCTGTAGGCGAAAGCCCTCTGCGTCTCGCCTCTGAGACTGTGAGAGTGACTGCCAGTCTTGGTGTCCTGGCTCTGCCTTATGAGTTTTGCTCCATCGAAGAAGTGCTGTCACTGGCTCGCCTGGCTGTGCGCGAATCCAAAATGCTCGGCAAAAACCGTGTTTCCAGTGGTGAGAAGAGTTCTGCACCAGCTATTTCAATCAGTCCAGATAAAGCTGCTTTAGAAGAACTGACTGAAAAACTACGCAAAGGCGACTGTTTCCGCGCTGTTTCTATGCCAATTTTTCACCTCTCAGACGAGAAGGTTGTTGGTTACGAAATACTCAGTCGCGGTCCAGCTGGCGCCTTTGAAATGCCAGACGATCTCTTTAGAGTATCGGTTGAGCATAATTTGCTTACACTCGTTGACCTGCGCTGTCTCAAGACCTGTCTTGCGGCCTGCCCCGATCCCAAATTTGATCAGACTGCTACCTTCCACGTCAATTTGTTTCCATCAACCATTATGGATACACCAATTGAACGCTTGATGACGCTATTCCCAGCCAATCGGACTGAGGGCAAATATTGCATCGAAATAAGCGAGCAGCAGTTTATCGGTGATCCTGCCTACTTGCGCGAGCATGTGCAGGCTATTAAAAACAAAGGCATATTGGTCGCTATCGATGACGTCGGCTTTGGGCGCAGCTCTCTGGAGAGCTTGATTATTCTTGAGCCAGATATTGTCAAAATTGACCGCAAGTATGTTTCGGGCATATCAGCTGATCCAGCCAAGGCCCGTTTGCTTAAGAGACTGGTCAAAGTAGTCAACTCAATCGGTGCGGATCTGGTTGCTGAAGGCATCGAGATGCGTGAAGAGTTAGATTTGCTGGTCGAAATGAACGTACCATTCGGTCAGGGCTGGTACTGGGGCAAACCTGCCTAGGCAAATCTTGTCAGGCTATGACTTTACTTTGCTGGTATCCATGGTAATCCCATAGCAGGGCGCGATGGACAACGACGATTCGACCTATATCCTTGAAGATGAGCCCGAGGAACCTGGTCGAGTAGATTTAAGTGCGTTGCCGGTAGCTCAACCAGTTGTCCAAAAGCCAAGAAGGCTTGGTGGTTTTCCGCTGCCTAACTCGGTCCCCACTGAACGCCCGCCTGGTGCAAGTAGTGATGGTAGCTGGCAGGGTAACGAGCCCGAGCTGGCTGGTGGCTTTGTACGCGGCGAGTTTATTGACAATGAATACAAAGTCATTGACTTTATGGGGGCTGGTGGCGCCGGTGGTGTCTATCTTGTGGAGCATAGACGGCTCAAACAGTCTTTTGCCCTCAAGGTCTTGCATGGTAGTGCTGCTGCCAGCGAAAAAAAACGCCAGCGCTTTATCCGTGAGGCCAAGCTCTCCTCGCGCCTTGAGCATCCTGGTATTGTCAAAATTTGCAATTTTGGTGTGCATGGCGATACCACGCGCGAACCCTGTCTTTATTATGTGATGCAGGTTGTGCCAGGCGTAACCCTGCACCAAAAGCTCAGTCAGCAGGCTCCATTGCCACTGGAGTTAGCTATAGATGTAGCCCTTGGTCTTGCTGACGCTTTGAGCTATGCCCATAGTAAAGGCGTTATCCACCGCGATATCAAACCTGCCAATATTTTATTGACGCAGTCTAGTTATACTCCAGGCAAGCCACGTCTCTTGATGCAGCCGATGTTGCTTGATTTTGGTCTTGCTCGCTCTATTGAGGAGCAGGGTGAGAGTCTCGGTCTTACTGGTACTCGCGACATCATCGGTACCCCCGTTTATATCAGTCCAGAGCAGAGCCGTGGTCGCACGCTCGATCCCCGTTCTGATTTTTATTCCTTTGGTGTCACTGTCTTTCATATGGTTGCTGGATGTCCGCCCTTACTCGGTAGCAGTGGCATGGAGACAATCTTGCTACATCAAGAAATGCCCGCGCCCAGCGTTAGAGAGATAAATCCAGATGCCCAGTGCCCTGATGCAATGGAGCGAATACTGGCACGTTGTCTTAAAAAAGAGCCAGCGGATAGATATCAAAGTGCCGATGAGCTTTACTCCGACTTGCTAGCTATCAAAAAGAAGCTTTATCCTGCCACGATGGGACCGCCGCCGCTAGCAATGCCATCAACCCTGGGCAGTACTGGTCATACAACGTCCTCAAAACAAGCAGGTAGAGCGGATCAAAACGGTAATTTGACTGGTGCTACCTCTGCTAGAGATGGCACTATCGATAGTACTGTTAACTATATAGA
Source organism: Candidatus Obscuribacter sp. (assembly GCA_016718315.1). Taxonomy (GTDB): domain Bacteria; phylum Cyanobacteriota; class Vampirovibrionia; order Obscuribacterales; family Obscuribacteraceae; genus Obscuribacter. The sequence goes on from JADKDV010000003.1 coordinate 70,547, forward strand.
TGTGGATTTACCGTCTGACCCGGCAAGACCATATACTTTGCCATTGATGCTTGGTCTAGCTGCTGTTTCGCTTGTCTTAATCGGCTTGCTTAGTTTTATCGTGCTTACTGGCAATAGCAAGCAGGCTGTTATTCCAAAGCCTAAACAGTCACTTTTGACCAACACAGTAAAAGACACAATAACCCACACTGAGAGTGATCAAGAAAAATTCATCGCCTCTCTCAAAGAGCTGGCTCGCGGGATTAAGACTGGATCTTATCTAGTTCAAAGTGATAAGGCTGGTAAGACAAGAGCATATCTTTTGCCTGCTGACGTGCCTTTTGGACAATTTAGCTATTTGAGCCCCGGCACTGGCTCCACTGTGCCAGCAAGTCTCAAGCATGGACGCTTAATGGAGTTGCCTGCCGGTAGCTATCTCAATTTATTGGCTTCCCCAGAAGTAATGGCGGTGCCAGAACTGTTAAATGGTTTTGACTCAAGGGCAATTGCTTATTTGCATGTTTCTAAGCAAACAACCGGCGTCAAACGCTTGCTTGATCTGTGCTCCCGGTTTACTGAGATGGTCGGTCTTGATTTGCAGCGCAATGACCTGGACGACGGTGTTTTTGAATATATCAATAAGTTTGATAAATTGCGGTTTTTGAATTTACACCAAACGAGAGTCACCGCCAGTGGTGTTGGTACACTGCGGCAGCTCTCCAGTCTCTTGCTTTTGCAAGTGGGTCCTATCGAGGGTGACTGTTTTGAGTTTTTGTCTAAATTAGCACCTCGTGCGACTCTAGCTTGTCTTGAAATAGAAGGCAATTTGCTCTCCGATCAAAGTCTGGCAGCAATAGCTCGGCAACCCAATTTAGTCACTCTCAATTTGAGGCATTGTGGCATCAATACCAGTCGTCTGGAGCTTTTAAAACCCCTGAGCAAAAGGCTTGTCTATCTCGATTTGCAGGGCAATGCCCTCGGTCCTGAGGCCATCGACACACTCAGCACTTTTAAGCAAATGCGAGTATTGGTAATTGAGCCCACCGGCTGGACAGATCAAGATAAAGACAGGCTGGCAAAGGCGCTGCCGCAATGTCTCTTTAAAAGTACGAATGATTTGCAAAGGCAAAAAAGCACTGATGAAGATGCATATTGAGGTACGTCAGCTATTGCGACGTTAGCACTCAGTAGTGAGTACAAATAGTACGGTGATAAGGTGCAATCTCGTTTTTGTCTGTTTGCTGGCTTGCTAGCCAGAGCATGCTGTCTATCTGGCTGGCTGTGTGTCCTGGTAGATATAAGCGCAGTTGCTCTACTGCCAAAAGTGTAAATACCCTGATGGCAAGCTCGGCTTGACCGCCGGGTACCAGCTCGATTTGTTTGTCCACTAACTCGGCAAGCTCATTGCCGAATACAAGCACGCCCAAATGTCTGAGAATTTGTGGCACTTTGTAGTCGGCAAAGGCGGTGAGATTGTCCATATGCCTAAGTCCTGCACCTGCCTGACGCAAAACAAAATCGATATCGCTGGTCAGTAGTTGGGCTCGTTTTAAAAAGGGGATTGGCTCAAAATCAAGAGTTTTGGCTGTATCGTCAAATCCCGGCAGGCATTCTCTTATATAAAAGACCTTGGATAGTGCTTCTTCTTGTTTAAGCAAGCGAGCTAAAGTGTTTGGCTGCGCAACAAATTCCAATAGCTCTTTAAAATAGCAATAGCGCTGATCAATCATAGGCAGTTCATTGTCGCCGCCCAGGGCTGTTTTAAAGCTTTTCAAACTGCTTGCTGCCTGATTAAGCTTGCTTAGGTCTACTGCAAACTGATTTGATTTATCTGTGCCATTGGTGAGATTAGCTGTCTGTTTTGACTCTACGATACACAGCTCATAAAGTGAGCGTATCAGCGCAGCTGTGCCATCGTATGTAGTGCCGCTGTGCTCATAGGTCCAGCGCGGCGCCGGCCAGTAACAAAAGCCAATCGTATGAAATACAGTCAAAAATAGCGTCAAATCTGGTGTCGAGAGTGATTGTAGCTTGACTAGATCTGGGGTTTGCCACACTGTCTCAAGCCAATGCTGTGGTTTTGCCGTGAGTAGTTGTTTGGCTAATCTGCGACAAGCCGTATCATTGATACGCAGATAGCCAGGCTCTATGCTGGCGGCGTAGAGTCTGGCTGGTCTGAGGATGGGGTGTGTCTCTGTCAAAAATGGTTCCGTATTTAGCGCCAGTCAATTTGATGATCGACTTTGACGCCATCATCAAAAGTATGCTGACCAAGTGAGCCAGCTTTGCTCTGGATGCAAATATAGTACAACTCTTCTGCCCCAGTATTGCGCAGACATCTTACTGCTTCTGGCGCTAGTCTTACTACTGAGCCTTCGGTCACATCAAAGACATCGGCATCGATTGCCATCTGTCCCTGTCCTTTGATAAAGATAAAGACTTCTTCGTTTTCTTTGTGTGAATGACTAAAAGGCACAGTCACTCCCGCCGGCAATTTGTTCATAGATAGCTCGCAGCCAGTGGTGGCGATGAGATCCTGAATAAAAACCTTGCCCCTTACTTCGCGGTTGAGCGATGGCACAAACATTGGATACTGATCAAGCGTGGTGAGTTTGCCAAGGTGGGCAGCAGTGTAGCTCTGACCTTCTTTGAGCTTTTGCTCGTGGACCAGTTTGTCCCTGGTGCTTTCAGCTTTTGTGGTCATGATTTGCTCCTGGATAGGCGGTGACAATTTCTATTATTGCACTTAACTTGCAAAATGCAAGTCAAAAGGCAAAAAAGTAAATATGGACCAGTTTTGCTGCAAAATTGCCCTTAAATAGATGAGATGATAAAGGTGCTTGCCTTTATAAGCTAAAAACCGCGGATGCTCAAACGAATCAACTTACCACTAGTGCTTTTATTGTGTCTTTTGGCCCTGGTACTCGGGTACAAATTGCCCTATTGGTTTTTGCACCCGCTCAGTATTTCTCCCGACCAGTCTGTTTATCTGGAGATGGCGCAGCTGATTTTGCAGGGCAAAACTCCGTACCTGGACTTCTTTGATTTTAATCCGCCGCTCATTATGTACCTCAGTGTGATACCAGTATTGGTATCGCGGCTTTTGCAGTTGCCAGTGCCATTTGGCTTTAATTTGTTTATCCTGGGCTTGCATATCCTGGTGACGATCTTTTGTGGCTGGCTGATTTACAGTTATCGCACTATCTATAAACCGCTTTTGTTTGTGCCAGTATTGCTTGCTTTTGCCGCTTTTACTCCCGGTCTGGTCTCGGATCTGGGGCAAAGGGAGCACATTTTTACTTTGCTGTTTATGCCATTTTTGATGGTGCGTGGTCTCACATATAGTGGCAAGAGTCCAGGGCAGTTCTCTTTGCTTGTCTCGGGGCTATTAGCCGGTCTTGGTCTCAGTCTCAAGCCGCAGTTTGTCTTTATTTGGCTCCTGGGCGAGCTTGGTTTTTATCTTAAGGGGCGCTCACTTAAACCACTACTGTCGCTGGAGATTAAAGCTTGTTTGCTTGTACCGCTAGTCTACGGCTTATGCTTTTTGCTTTTGCCTGGCGGCGCCCGCGATATTTATTTTAACGACGCAGTCCCTGTTTATCTATACGGTTCTAGTTGGAATAGTCGCTGCATAATGCACATGCTCTGTGGCTTTGAATATTTTGCTGAGCCTTTCACCCAGATATTGCTAGCGCTATTTTTAGCACCATTTATCCGCACATCGGCATTTTGTGCTCCTCTTGTACTCTTGTTATCGGGCTCTCTGGCTGGCTATTTTAGTGGGATGCAGGCCTGGACTTACAGGCTACTACCGGCAACACTCTTTGCTCAGTTGTTGCTGGCCTATCAGTTTGGTCATTTGCTGCAATTTTTGCAGACGCGCTTTAGGCGGCTTGGGCTCTCGGTCTATCGTTTTGATTTTGGTGTTTGTGCTAGCGCGGTTTTGATTGCATGTGGTCTAACATCGTTTTATGTCTGTCAATTTTACGGACAGTGGCAGGCTGAGCCCCGTTTTGACTTGACTCGCCTGGGGCTTGTGGCACAAGAGCCTCGCAGTGATTTTGATGGCATGTTTTTTGCGATTACTGCTAACTGTGAGCCTGGAGAGGCTGTGGTCCATGTCGGCTCTGGCATCAGACCTGGTTATCCCAGTCAATTACAAAGTCTCAATCCCCCTGGCAGTCGCTATCTGTATAGCTATCTGGTGATGTTCGCTTCAGCCATGTCCAATAAGCCTGAGTATATGGAGCGCTTCCGGGCGCAGCAAAGCAAGATGGTGGAGGAGCTCGGTAGCGATATCCTCAAAAATCACCCGAGACTTGTCTTTGTCCAACAGCTGTTAATCGAAGAGATGCTTGAGCCTTATCAGTTTAAGCAAAAATACCTGGCTCATTATCGTGAGGCAGGCTTTGTCGAAGGCTGCAAAATTTACAAGCTGGAATAGTCGTGTGGGTGCACCTGCCAGTTCTGTTCTTGCCGGTAGGAAGTGACGCTCGCTTCAGCGTTGAAGTATTAGACCGGTCGGCTATGGTGTGGCAAAAAAAGAACCCCCGGCGATTTGAGCAGCGCTCAATAATCAGCCGGGGCTTCTGCAAAAGTTACTTGTTGACGCTCTGAGACGCTTCTGCTGGGCGCTGGGCGGTGACTTCAGTGGCATATGGCTTGCGTCCTTTGAGTTTCTTCAAAGCCGCGTCCATATCGCCCTTAGGCACATCGCTAAAGAAATCGCGGGCGCGTTGCATGGCAGCGGGAGCACCGGGTTGCCGGTCTTCCTTTGACCATTCAGCGCAGGCGTGTCCCTTAATCGTCCATGCTTTGCCAAGGATGTGGCTAAACATGTAGATTGCCCGCTCCAGATGGAAGGGCGACGTGACGATATAGAGCGTGCCAGGTGTTTCTGCCCGCAAAAATTCTGTGGCAGTAAACACAGCGTTGCCGAAGGTATCAAAAGACTTGTCTTCGATGCAAAGCGGCGGCAACTGGCTTTGGTCGGCAAAGGCATTGCGCACGATGTCGGCCATCACGGCGGCTTCTGATTTACCGTGGGTGGGGGTGGGTCCTGGCGGTCCAAAACCAGAGAGGATGATTTTGTCCAGCTGCGTGTACTTGGCCAGTTCGGCTGCATGTTCAGCACGCATCGCTGTGACTTCGGTAGGAGTGCCATCGTTAAGCAGACCGCTGCCTAACACAACAGCTATTGTGTTTCTTTTCTCCACATTGGGATTCCTTCTTCTCACTGAGTTTTTGGCTCAGTTGTTCAAGACAAAATTGCTCGCGCGATATGGCGTGAGTTGTTGCAAAAATGAGTTGCTTACTGCTTCTTCGCCTCAACCAGCCATGCATGCAAAAGACTGCACAAACTCGTACAACTGGATGTTGTCGTGTCAAATCAGCAGTGCTGTTGGTGGTGGCTTCTGGTTGTTTTGGTTTCGATAAAAGGTTGAGGGTTAGATAGGTCTTCAACCTGACCGGGCTCTACCTGACCAGTCAAGGCTTTGTCCTTTATGCGCGCGCGCGAAGTTATAGATCCTGCTCACATTTCTTACTTATAGCTTTAGCTAGCTTGCTTACTCGGACTCAGATGAGTGTCTGTTAATTGGCACGGGTAGCCGCTTTTAAGTGGTGCCTGCATGCAATGTGAGTGCGCTCTTAAGTAATACTCAATAGATTGCCGCGCTAGCGCGAGCCGGTGCAAGCTGGCGCAATAGGCTCTTTGACATCCGGTTGTAATGCGCCTTTGCCTTTGCGGCTGCGTGTAAAATGGACTAAAAACTGGAGTCTATATGTCGCAAATTGCCCTCGCCTATGTCGTCCCTTTTGCCAATGTGCCAAAGTTAGCGGCAGCTTTAAAAGAGCCAAATACCAAATCCTTTTGGCAAGAGCTTGAACGATCAGGTAAGGCCGTCGAGCCAGCTTATCCCTTTGGCGGGCACGTTTTGTCGGTGCTCCTGGCTCAGTGGGAGGAGCATGATATCCAGATGCCTTTAAGTGTCGAGCAGGCACCTCTGGGAGAGCTTTTGCTAGCAGATGTAGGGTTGGTTGTGTGCGCCAGCAAAAGTGACGCAGTAGAGTTGCTCAAGCCTTTAAAAGAACCGATGTCTCTGGATAATTTGAGAGATTACTTCAATGAGTTTACAGCGCAGGATTTTGATGAAGCAGGCATCGCCATGCAAAGCGGCTGGGATTATGTAGTCCGTGGATTGGAAAGCGTTGAGTCCGAGGACGACTATTACTTGCTGTTTATTGCTTAGATGGCACGCCATAATCTGCCGCATGAGACTGCCACCATACCTCCCATGTTTGAGTGGAATGTTCTGGACTTATGGCATAGTCACTATTTGTCAGCATTTTCATGCAAATGATAGCCTCATTTTTGACTTCATCGTCCTGCTTCAGCAGGCTCGCAAGATAAGGCAGGCACGCCTTGCCACTGCGACTTGCTACGGCAAACAGGTATGGGTGCATAAGTTTGCCGCGGTGCTCTTCAGCAGGTCTATATGGGTGAAATACTATGTCGTTGATTTCTGATTGAATCTGCCTAATCTCCTCAGTGGACGCGCAAAGCTTTTGTTTATCGGTGACCGCTGGTAATGTGTTGAGTAGTGTCTCTTCCTGTTGACTGGATAGTGACGCGACCTCTATTGGTATTTCCATGGCGGCTTCGATGATGCCCAATCCAGGACCAGTGGCAAAGATAATAACTTTCTCTTCACCCGCGCTGATGGCAAGGTAACTACATGTATCGAGGCTCATTAGCACTTTGCTTTGTTCCGTAAAAACGCGGCTGTCCAAATGGCAAGGTCCATAATCACTGCGACCCTCCTTTTTAGATAGCTTGATAAAAAGCGCATCTCCAGGGTTTAGTTTGACTTTGGGTTGAGGTTTATTAGCCATTGGAAACATCGGCTCTGTGGGTTTTGTTTTACATGGCGCAATTTTGTCAATGCCATATGCTGTCAGGTCAACCACATGGTCGGCTGCCACAGCGGGAAGACTCGCGGCAAGCAACCATGCAATTGACATATACAAAACAAGAGAAGATTTAGGCATGATTGTCTCGCTAAGAGTACTAACAGGTCTAAGTTTACTCTGCTGTTTGCCGGTTGAGATCATTCTCCCAAAAGTCTGCTCTCCTTAAAAATCATGCCGGGGCTCACATAGATCGTCAGACAATTTTTCGATGCGAGGTTCTACATATTTTGGGAAGTAAAACTGCGATCCGATTGCGCCACCTGCGTAGTAACCCAAGGTGCCACCAGTAAATGGTCCCCAAAAAAATCCAGCCGCAGCACCGGATGCTCCGCCTGCTGCTATTGCGACCGGGTTACCGGTCACAGTCAATCTTAATGCACCGTAAGCGCCCAGTCCTTGAGACATGGCAACGCTAGTGGCCATGGTGTCCACTGGATCAACTACAAAGGCAGCGATTTCTAGTCCGGCACCAGCTACAAAGCCAAGTCCGCCACCTACTTTTGCCATGTAGTCTTCGTATTCTCTTCTGCTGTGGTCTCTCTTGGACCAGCGGGGACTGTCGAGCATGCTGATATCGTTTTTTGAAATTCCGCTTTCAGTCAGTTTATCGTCTATGTGAAGCATGCTAATGGTGTCGAAGTTCTTGTCAATGATTTCAAGCAAAGGCAAATGATCTCCTTTGTAGCTTGCTTTTGCTTGTGCAAATTCGCCCTTAGTAATCGTGCCATCATTGTTTAGATCGCCGCCCTGAGGCAGTTCTTTGAATACTTTTTGGACCTTGCCCGGCAGGTCTTGTGTCAGTTCACTAAATTTGTCGAAGTTTTTAATGGTGAAGTCTATCCACTCTATTTCATCTTTGTCTCCCTTGAGTTTTTCCTTGCTGCTTTAAGCTCCTCCATAGTAACGATGTGATCTCTGTCCTGATCCCACTTATCGATACGAGTGTCGTAGCGGTTCAAAAAGTTTTGGTGCCAGTTCCAGTCATTAAGCGAGTCTTCGCTACATCTTTTGATTTCCATTTCTATTGTCTCCTACCAAAAAGAAAATTCTTGCTGGAGGGTTGTATACGACAACGCCAACGCCGCGACAATTGTCCGTTTTTTGACACACAAAATGTAGCGGCTAATACTTCTTATGTGTTGAGGCGTGTCTCAAAGGCTATCGAAACTAACATCTGAAAAACGCGCCACTGCGTCGTTTGTGATGAGCATTGATGTCGATTTGAGTGCCATCACCTTTGACTGCGCGAGATCAATTGTCACCAAAATTTCTTCCTCTGAGTCTTTGTAAGTCGCTAATAAAAGATCTCCTTGACGCACAAGTGAGCCAGGTTCGTCTACATTTATGTGGTCATCAAATACTGCTAGGGCTTTCCTGCCACAAAGCAGACCATAAGTAGTATTGCCTACCAAATACAAAAGGCTATTTTCGGCATTATTGAACTTTTCTTGCACTACTGGTAAAAAGGAATTTTCTTTGCCTGTACGGTACTGAGTGCCACTGGAGTTAACCCTGATCTTCTGCTTATATGCCGTGGACTCATTTGTCTTGCCAGTTTCGCACCAGCTTAATGAGAATTCTATGTTACGCCTAAAGTGGATTTTGAAATCGGCTGAATACTTGCCCGCAGACTCATAAGAGCTACAGCTTGAGTGTTTGTGCAATAGACTGTCAAGAATATTTCTATGAGATGTGCCAGGTATCAAGATTGTTTACTTCAATTTTTGCGTTGTATTTTAAGCACCAGCCGAAATTATCAATTAATATGAGTCTTGATTGCGATTCTATCCCAAAACAAGCAGTGTGCGCAAAATTGCCAGAAGCTAGTGCCATCCTAAACAAAACAGTTGAGACTTACAGCGACTTCGCCCATTATGAAGATGATGGCTTATGCACTACCATAACCAAATATGCTGATGGCAGCACACAGGAGTCGTGCAAGTCATTTGTCACTCAATTTACTGCGCCTCTTAAGCTTCAGTTTGCTTGGTGTGATTACAGCAGCACTCTCGCACCCCATTTGCCTGATGCCATTGAGATCAAGAACAGCAAACAGTCCATAGTCAAAAAGCACGAAAAAACATTTAAGAAATGCCAACCTGAAGAGGCTATGAAATTTGCAGTTGGACTAAGTAATGGAGCTGGAGCCATCGTTTTGCCGCTTTGTGATTGCACTCTTTGAGCTGACTAAAACACTAACGCAAAAAGAAAGCCCAGGTGATGCTCATGATAAACATCAAAGAAGTCAAAGTAACGATGTAAGAGCGAATGCTCTTTTTTAGAAGAAATTGTTTGAAATGAAATCCGGCTCTTAGTGCCAAAACTAAGACCATGAGCGCTAGCCCAATGATGGAACCGATACTTCCTTTTGATAAAATCAGAAGTGTAGCGGAAGTGAAAAGCAAGTACATAATGCACTTGCGCGCAGCCATTACATGCTCATTGCTGGTATCACGCCAACTTGCTCCAGACTTTTCTATTTTGGAAACGATATGAATAAGCCAAGCGCAGAAGCCTATTACCATAGCCCAAAGACCTAGCTGGTTTGCTTGGTTGGCATCAATCTGAAAAACGGTCGTGGCGAAGTGCTCCCAGCCTGTGCCTAAGACCTCAGCAAAGCACCATATTAACGCTAAAATAGTGATCACAGTCAGTGTGATAAAGGAGTTTGTAAGTAATAGCTCTGAACCTAAGAGTTTCTTTGGTTTGAGGTTTCTAGGCATCTAAACACGCTTTGTGTCAAAAACAAATTTTCAGTATAGCCGATTTGATGGGCAATCTCGGAGCAATCAATTGGACGACTCTTGAATGGACGTTTCTTCATTCTTGATATGAATGGTTCCGGCTTTTAACTTCGTTGTTAATGGTCTCTTTCAGCTTATTAAGAGCAATCTTATTGGTTTTTTCTAGTCGTTTGAACAGTTCAAAACGAGATTTTGCTTCCTTTAGAAATGCCGAATATCTTGATGGATTGTAGTTTAGCACTTGCTGCCAGCGCGTGTGGTAGCCAGAGCCAGACGTGGCAATGACATCATTGGCATCGGGCGTGATTACAACTGTTGTTGAGAAGCCTCTTTCGGGAGCCTTGCAGGTTTTTCTGACTTGCTTTAGTGATGCAATCCAGGGCTTCATAGCCGGGTAGGATTGAGGAAAGTCTACATCTGACAAATTTAGTGTAAGTGGCACAAAATCTTGATTTATTTGCTGAATGATTTTTTTATCCGAGAGCGAACTGCCCCTGGCCATGCGACTAGCCATTCAGCCGTCGTTAGCGCCTCTTTGATCTAAATAGCCAATTAGCATAAAAACCAATATTGGCTTATTTTCTTTGATGGCTCGGAGCTTTGCCTTCTCAGGGTCATTTATCCAATTGATTTCTTTCCATTTGCCCTTGTGCTCTTCCACTGTGCCAATTTGGATAAACTGATGGTAGTCTTCCCAGTTTTCGTAGCTTAAGGCAGGCAGTGCCAAGGTCAGTCCTGTGACGACTGGCAAAATTGCTTTTAAAACTAGATGTTTTGGTCTTTTCACTGTGACAGATAGAGGGTTCTGTTCTTTAGGGCGACGCGGAGTGGTACTGGAGGCCCAGCCCCCACTAGCCCTTCGGGGTATTTGACACGAGATTTGGCAGTAATTTTTACCACACAGTTTTGCAATATTTTATCAGATGTTAAATGAGACAACAGGCGCGGAAATATCACATAGTCGCTGCTCACTAGATAATTAAAATCCTCCTCTTTGTCCAGAAGTTCAACCGGCATGGCCAGACCATTAAGAGCAAAGACTCTTTTACCATTGCGTTCTTTGCTTACAATGCTGAGCTTCATACCGCAGTTACGGTTTGCCGGGAGTATTGTCAAAATACCGGGAGATTGACTGACCTGCTTTAATAATCTATAGCCATTCCAAGCCAGAGTGGCTTGGGCCAGGTCGTAATCAGCTTCGCCACCGGCGATACTGGCAGTTTTAAAAACGGTGTCTTTAATTGCCGCCAGTTTGCCCATGTATTCAAATGCAGTCATTAAGGCAAAGCCGACAACACCAATTATGGCGAGCAACAATAGGTATTTTGGTCCGGTGAGATTAATTGCTCTTTTGGCAACTGCCATGACCTTACTCCATACAACATCAGGCACCAACATTTATACCCGTTTATCGCGTGTATGGACTATTAAGACTCTCAGTTTTGGCACTGAGCCGGGTTTGGTGGCTCTTAATAAGCTGCCTGGATAATGCTAAATGTCATTTACACTTTTGCCCTGCCGACATACCAGCGGGTAAAGTGCTGGTATCACTAGCAGTGTCAAGATTGTCGAGGTGGCCAGTCCACAAATCACTACTGTAGCCAGCGGCCTCTGCACCTCCGCTCCTACAGATGTGGCTAGAGCCATAGGCACAAAGCCAAGCGAGGCCACAAGAGCAGTCATAAGCACAGGACGCAGTCTCTGCATTGTGGCTAGCAGTGCTGCCTGTCTTGGCTTGATTTGATAGTCACGCTCAAAGCTTTTAATGGTAGATACGAGCACGACACCGTTGAGTACAGCCACTCCAAAGAGCGCGATAAATCCCACTCCGGCTGTGACAGATAGTGGCATGCCGCGCGCAAGCAGTCCAAATATGCCACCACTAAATGCCAATGGGATATTGAAAAAATCAAAAGCCCTGGGCGCAGGTCATTGTAGAGAGCATAGAGCAGCAAAAAGATCATCACCAAAGCTAGTGGTACAAGCCACATCAGACTGGCCTGTGCTTCTTTCATGTTTTCAAATTGCCCACCCCAGGTGAGGCGATAACCTGGCGGCAATACCAGTTTGGCGTCAATTGTCTTTTGCGCCTCTGCTACATAGGAGCCCAGGTCGCGACCGTTGACGTTTACTTGGACCAAATAGCTGCGCTCGCCATAAGTATGCGTTATCTGGGCGGCATCCAGTCCCCGTGAGATTGTCGCCAGTTGTCTCAGTGGCACCAGATTGCCGGCTGCTATAGCCACGGGCAAGTCGCCTAGAGCCTCAGGAGTCTTCATGGCATCAGGACTAAAGCGTACTGTCAGGTTGTAGCGCGGTCTGCCCTCAAATATTACTCCTACTGTTTTGCCATCTACCGCTGCCGCTGTCGTATCAAGGGCGTCCTGGGCGATGGCGCCGTAAGCAGCTAATGCGTTTTGATTGAGCTTGGCAGTCAGTATCGGCAGACCCGAGGTCTGCTCCAGCTTGATTTGACTGCTACCGCGGATGGGCGCTATCAGAGCGCTGACTTGAGCTCCTATCGCCCTCAATTTGTCCAGGTCTGGTCCGTAGATGCGCATCGCTACGTCACCTCTGGCACCTGCCACCAGCTCATTCATGCGCTGCTCTATGGGTTGACTCAGGGTAAAGACCAACCCCGGTACATTGCTTGTGAGCAGTTTGGATACTTCGTCTTCGATTTTTTGCTGGGTCTGACCACTGCGCCATGTAGATGGTGCTGTAAGGATGATAAAGACATCGGTCTCGTCTGGTCCCATCGGGTCAAAGGCTACTTCTGAGTGACCTGTACGCGATACTGCTGATTCTATCTCGGGGATGGTGCGCAGCAATTTTTCTATTTTGAGTGTTTGTTCTTTGGCTGTGATGAGCGAGCCTGAGACTGGTCTATTGACCGTCAGTACCATTGAGCCTTCGCGCAAGACGGGGATAAACTCCGCACCCAACAAAGGCAATAGCCCCAGGCTGACGATAAATACAGTGAGCGATGCCACAAATGTAATGACTGGATGTTTGACTGTTGTGAGCAGCAGTCGGTGATATGGTTTGCGCACTAGTTTGATGGCTAGGCTGTCTTCTTCTTTTGGCTTTTTTTCCAGGATAAAGTAAGAGAGTGCCGGTGTGAGATAGAGCCCTATGGCAAGTGCTGTAAGTAGACCAAAGACCACAGTAATTGCCATGGGCTGAAATGTTTTACCAGAGACGCCTGGTAAGCCCAGGATGGGGAAGTACACCACAGTGATGATCATCACTGCAAATAACACTGGTGATGCTACTTCGCAGGCGGCGGCTTTGACTACATTTAGTCTCTGAGCTGCACTTGTATGACCGTGACTGAGTTTGCGGATGATGTTTTCGACCATGACTACTGAGCCGTCAATCAATATGCCAAAATCGAGTGCACCTAAAGATAGTAGATTGGCTGAGGTGCCACTCATGGTGAGAAATATCAAAGCGCCAAAGAGCGAGAGTGGTATTGATAGTGCAGCGATGACACCGCCTCTGATACTGCCGAGTAGGGCAAAAAGGACAATCACTACCAATACCGCGCCAAACATCAAGTTGTGCCAGACTGTATCGATTGTGCGCTCTATCAAGACTCCACGGTCATAAAATATACGAGTAGTGACATTGATTGGCAGCGTTTTGTTGATTTCTTCTAGTTTGACTTTTACTTTTTCGACCAGTTGTTTGGAGTTTTCGCCTTTGCGCATGACGACTATGCCGATTGCTGTCTCGCCTATGCCGTTTTGAGTGACGATACTCTGAGAGAGGGTCTTGCCTATCACTGCTTGGCCAAGATCGCGCACTCTGATCACGCCTTGCGGACTGCGTCTGATTACTACTTGCTCGATTTCTTCTGGGTTTTTGAGCATGCCTTCTGCGCGCAAAAGTATTTGATCACTTTGCTCGATGGTATAGCCACCGCCCTGATTGGCATTGTTGCGACTCAAAGCCGAAAGTACTTCTTGCACAGTGACCTGATAGCCGTGCATTTTTTCGGGGTCGAGCCAGACTTGATATTCTTTGGCTTCGCCGCCCATTGACTGGACTTCGTCTACTCCGGGGACTGTTTTGAGAGCAGGGATGACCTGCCAGTCCAATATGTCTCTTAGTTGCATCAGTGAGTAGCCGGGTCCAGTTACTTCAAACTGGAAGACCTCACCAAGACCGGTGGCAATTGGACCAAGCGCCATTTTGATATCGGCGTTGGGGGGCATTTGATCTTGTGCTTGTTTTAGTCTCTCGGCTACTTGTTGTCTGGCAAAATAAATATCTGTACCGTCTTCAAAGATGGCAGTGACTTGAGAAAGTGCGTACTTAGATATTGAGCGCTGCATCTTGAGGCGGGGCGCACTTTGCAAAGCTAGCTCAACGGGATAGGTGACATACTGCTCTACTTCGCGTGGGGCAAAGCCGCGAGCATTGGTGGTGACAGTAACCTGGACATTGGATATGTCTGGTACGGCATCGATTTTGAGCGTCATAAAGGCCCAGATGCCAGCCACTGATGCCAAAAGCGATGCCACGATGACGAGCACCCTTCTATCGAGAGCGGCGCAAATTGTTGCTTCGAGCAAATCACGCGGCTTGTAGGTGTTATTTGTCGACTCAATATTTGTAGATTCTGGCGCTGTCACTACTGCGCTCCCATCGATGCTTTGACCGATTCGGTCTTGAGTGTAAAGGAGCCGTTTACGACAATTGGCTCGCCTGGTGTCAGTCCGCTATCGATGATGACAGCGCTACTAGTACGGTCGCCACAGTGGACGAGACGTCTTTTGTAGCGATGCTCACCCAGTGATACAAATACATAGTCCTGCCCATCGATGTTTTGTACAGCGCTCAGAGCAATAGTCGGTTTGGTCAGGCTTTTGCTCATGCCTTCGACAGTAGCTATTACCAGCATGCCAGGCTTGAGGACAAAGTTGTAATTAGGTATCTCGGTGCGCACAAGAGCGGTATGTGATACTGCGTCAAAGCTCTGCCCCAGTCTTGTCACCGTGCCTGTATAGATTTTGCCTGGAGCGACTTCGGTGCGGAAGTTTACCCGGGCTCCTTGTTTGATGCGAGAAACTTGTGATTGGGGGACTTCAAGCATTACCCAGACTTTGCTTAAGTCGGCTACGGCGGCAATGGCACTGGATTTGGCTCCAGAAGCCAGGCTGGCTGGACCAACGGTCTGTCCGGGATTGACAAAGCGTTGTGTGATAATGCCCGAAATCGGGCTTTTGATGGGGAGTTCGGATGTGACATTGTCCACTTCTTGAGTCGGTACATCCAGACCCAGTGATTTAATGCGAGAGCGGGCTGCTCGTAGTTGGGCTTCGGCTGCTAGCAGTGCCGAGTCTGCTGCTACCATTTCAGATTGCGTGCCGGTCACTCTGCCGCGGGCTGCTTCTACTTCTTTTTGTGCGGCGATGCCATCTTTGACCAGACTGGAGAGTCTGCTCTCATCGCGCCTGGATAGCTCGATGCGGGTTTTAATGAGGTTTTTGGCGGCCTGACATTCTTTGATTTTGGAGAGTGCATGGAGATAAGTGGCCTGACCTTCGGCAATGTCTGGGCTGTTAACGTAAGCCACTATCTGCCCTTTTGTTACTGTGTCGCCGGCATTGACCAGGATGCGTGTCACCACTCCGTTGACCAGGCTATAGATAGCACCTGTGGTGTCAGCGGGGGATTCGACTGTGGACGAAAACTCCAGCGGTTGATCAAGGGTCTTAAATCCAGCTGGTTCGACTTTTATTTCTGCCATTTTTTCACGTCTATCGTCGAGCTGTATGATTGCCGGATCGACTGGTTGTGCTAGAGCGGATTGGTTGCTCAAAGTGGCTTTTGTGCTGGGAGCATTGCCCAACAGCGCTGGTCTGATGGCGCTATTGCAGGCGCTCAGTGCTAGAGGTGTAAGGGCAATACTGACGATGAGACCCAGATATCTGGATGCTTGATGGATGGCAGGCATGATGAGCTAACGTCCTTTTGGTGTAGGAGCAATTGCTCCGGGACAAAAAGTAAGACGCTCCAAAGCGTTGCAATGCAAAAGCAGTGCGCTATTGGAGCGTTAGCTCAATTTAGATAAGTAAACTCTGGTAAGCGATATAGATGTGGCATTTGCCGTGGTTTGGCACCATGGCATTGGTGTGAGCAACAATTTGCTCTTGAGGCGGATCTCCGCAGTGCACAAAAAACGCCAACTGCAATGTTGAGATCAAAAGAGCCACTGCTTCGTCTGTGGTCAGGTCTCCCGGCTCGCTGTCCACCCAGGGGCTGTGTCTGTGGGTGGGGCAGTCCGATGGCTTACTTGCTTGTTGGTGAGTATTGGCGTTTACAGTAAGTAGCTCGTCACTATCAGCTTGCTGACCAGAGAGTTTGCTAAAAATTGCCTGGCTAAATTGAGCCACAGGTAATCCGCAGACATCATGCAATAGCGTACCTGTCCACAGCATTGTGGCCAAAAGTAAGCTCAAGATTATCCGGCGGATCAAGTAATAATCCTCTATTGCGATGCGTCGACAGCGGAGTCGACATCTTCAATATAGCACAGCTAAAATCTTGACCTTAGTAATGTTGATTGTTAGTGCAACACTGCTTTGCTCTCAACTAAGTCCTGGATGTGCCAAGCGCCATCTCGCGCACTGGCGCTGGAGTAAAGTCCTGATCTATTAGCTTTTGTGTGGTTTTGGCAGTGCATAGGACTCCTGGTATACCTGCTCCGGGATGCACGCCAGCGCCGACGAGATAGAGTCCTGCCACTTCTTCGGAGCGGTTGTGATAGCGGAAGTATGCTGATTGGGTCAAAGTTGGTTGAATCGAAAAACCAGCGCCAAACTCTGAAAGCAAGTCGACCTTAAAATCTTGCGGGGTAATGTAGCGCTCTACTACGATGTGATCTTGTAAGTCTGGCAGCAGGCGCTTTTGTAAAAGGGCGACTATTTTGTCTCGCAAAAGTGGTCCTTGTTTGGACCAGTCGATGTCGCCTTGCAAATTGGGTACTGGGCAGAGTACATAAAAGCTATCGCATCTTGGTGGAGCAAGTGAGCTATCGGTGCGGGTGGGCGCATGGAGATAGACACTTGGTTCTTGATTGAGTACTTTGGTGTCAAACAATTCTGTTAATAGCTCTTTGTAGGTCTCTCCCAGCATTATGGTGTGGTGAGCTGTGTGTTCATAGCGTTTGTCAGTGCCAAAGTAAAGGACAAAGAGACCCATACTATGTTTGAGATTGTCTACTTTTTTGTTGGTCCATTTGCGACGACTGATATCAGGCAGCATGTTTTTATATAGATAGGTGGCGCAGCCGTTCCAAATAACCATGTCGCTTTTGATTTTGGTGCCACTGGCTAAGGCAATACCTGTGACTTTGCCATCAAGAGTGGTGATTTGTTTGACTTCGCTATTGAGCAGTATCTTTATCCCGGCTTCTTCCATCAGGACTGTGAGCGCGTCAATGATACTTTTGGTGCCTCCCATAGCTGAATAAACGCCGTACTCCCGCTCAAGATACTGAATCAGTAAGTAAATGCTGGTGGTATGGTAGGGATTGCCGCCGACAAGTAGTGGGTGGAAGCTCAATGCCCGGCGCAAGTGCTCATCCGAGATGTAATTGGAGACCAACTCGTAGACTGTTTTAAAGCTCTGCAACCTGACCATATCGGGCATGGCTTGCAGCATGTCCTTTAGTGAGCAAAATGGTTGGTCGCCCAATTGTACAAAGCCGACCTCAAAGATTTTTTTGCAATGCTCAATCAGTTTGATATAGCCCGGTGCATCGGCTGGACAAAATTTGTTAATTTGAGCAATGGTGGCCTCAGTGGTGCCGCCATAGTCAAAGTTACTATTGTCAGCAAACATGATGCGATACCAGGGCATCATCGGCACGAGCTTATAATAATCACTGGCTTTTTTGCCGTATAGTTCAAACAACTGATCCAGCAAAAAGGGTGCAGTGATGATGGTCGGACCGCAGTCAAACTTGTAGCCATCAATCTCAAAAGAGCGGCCCCGACCGCCGACACTATCACATTTGTCTACCAGTGTGACTTGATAGCCGCGCGCTCTTAATCTAAGAGCGCTGGCGATGCCACCAAGTCCGGCACCAACGACTACGGCATGTGTAGCTTCAATCAAAACAAACCTCTACTTTTTGTCGCTCTCGGATGGTGTTTTGTCGCCGCCTAAGAGCAGGTTAAATACATCACTGTGACTGGCCCAATCTTCTTTGGGGGCATTTAAATCTTTTAGTCTAAAGGGACTATTCGGTAGCAGGTCTGCTATCGCTGACAATATCGCCAGGACACCAAAGAAAGTACCAACCGTTTGCATGTCTAACTTCATAATGTACTTCCTTGACTCTGTCTTTCCACAGTAGCTCTTCTATGTGAACTGATAGTGAACCTTTTGCCACTCAGCGTCCTGTGGGTAAATCATCGGCACTGAGCCAGCCTTCAGCGACAAGTGTATCGACGAAACGAATCGAGTTGGTTTTCATTTCTTTCATCGCTAGTTGGAACTGAGATAGTGACAGTTTGCCTTTACTAAGCAGTGATTGAGCCAGGATGACTGCACTGATTTCGTCAAATGTGGCGAGGTGCTTCTCGACTAAGTATTCAATTAATTGTCTATCGCTCGTGGGTGCGCCACTTTTGCTCAGTGTATTTATTTCTTCGCCGGTCACTAGTTGTCCGATAACCAGCAGGTCCGCCAGGCTAGTGGCAATGTGATTTTCTTCGATTTTGCTCGAGGAGCTGGCTTTGACATCGCCTGGATATTTGACAAATTCGTGCATGCCAAGCAAGCTCAGGTCATATTTTTTACGCATAGCCTTGTCACTTAATACTTCCTGGGCGCGGTTGAGAGTGCGGATTAACTCGTCAAGCTGCCACTGCTGCAAGTCCTTTTTTTCTTGGAAGCGATATCTCAGTTTTTTTAATTTGTCTACAAATGCTTCGCTGATTTCGGCTGAGGATGCGGTCTGACCGATGGATAGTATCTCGTAAAAACAAAATGATTCCAGTTTTGCTCTTAGTTCGCGGGCGGCGGTGCTCACTGGATCGGTTGGGCTTGCTTCAAAGCTTTCTTGTTTGCTGGCGTCAGACAGCGGCTTGCCCATGCTTGCGGCAAGAGGTACTGCTGGTTTACCCTGCTTTTCAATTTGTTTGTCGATAAATTTTTTGGGGTTAAAAAAGAGATCCAAAAACGATGTTGCTTCTTCTACCACTTGTTTAAAGACCAGTGCCTCTTCAAGCTTTTCTTCCACTACTTTGGCTGATTCGCCTTGCGATTCTTGTCGCTCTTTTGCTCTTTGAGCGGCCTTAAACATTGATTCGCGTACTTTTGCCTTTTGCACTATAGGCTGGTCCTTGAGACCGAGTCTGTCGGCCAGGCTGGTCTGTGTTGCAGGTGCTGGGGCTGTCATTGCCTCTGTCTGCGCTGGTGCTTCAGGGGCAGGCTCTTTTGCTTCTTTTGCCTCAGTTATGATGGATTTATTGTCGATTACAGGCGCACTACCAGTCAGAACATTTTCTAGTGCGTCGGGCGCTGCAGTTTCTGCTTCTTCTTTGATTGTGGCTGTTTCATCACTGGGAGCAAAGCTGCTTTCTAGCTCTTTTATCAGTAGTTGCGCTTTGGTCAGGTTAGCTGCATCGCTTGTATCTTCCGGGTGCTCGGCTTCTACTGCAAATGCTGCACCCATAGCGTGATTGTCAAATTTCATAATTTGAGCTTCCAGCTGTTCAATGCGCTCATTGATCGAGGACATTTTGCTGAATTCCTGGTTTGTCAGACAATCCAAAAAATCACCCTGCAACTTGTTCAACTCCAGTTGCAGTGCCTCTATTGATTCTTCATTGGTGTGGCTGCTCATAATAGATACCTTTCAGATCTGATTGCCCCGCTCAGGCTGGACTTGCTTTTGTGTCAAAGATTGATTTGACAGCAAAGTGAGGCGCGGTTATACAAGAGAGTGTGATAAATAAGACCCGTGAGCAAACATCCGACAGCATTTGACCGTTGTTTATGGCGTAGACAAAGTATGCTGCTGCCAGGATGAGTACGATTATGGTCGGTAGCCATGCCAGTTTGCCAAACTCAATCAGACCGCTTACCAGGTCTTTGTGAGTCAGTTCCATAGAGAGCTTGAGAGTTTCTTCCAGGGCATGCATGCCACAAAAGTAAACTGTAAAAGCTACAATAGGAGATACTTTGAGGGCAAGAAAGGCCAGGCAGGCAAGTAAAATCGTGTCGCTTAAATCTCGCTGGCTCAGTGATTTTTTGCTCTGGATCAAAATGTTATAGACAGTGACTATGGCAAATCCAGTCCAGGCAAGACCAAATCCCTGCATCACCAGACAAATTAGTTTGACCGATTGGGCATTGCTTGAGAGTCCAGCAATGATTGGCTCCACTTCGCTGGACAAAAGTCCGCATGGCAAAAGTACCGGCATGCCCGCTATCGCCAGGGCGACCGATTGTCTCAGCGTAAATTGACGACAAAAGCGCACTGGATGGCTTAATAAGGATTCAAAGCCAGCAAAGTGTAATACGGAGAGTATCAAAAAGCTAATCAGGGCAAAAGTCGGTGCCACCAACCAGAGTGCCAAAAAGAGCAAGGCAATAGCGCTGTATAGTGTCAAAAATGCCACCATACGTTTGTTGCATTTGGGTGCACCCGGATCTTTAATCATCACCATAAAGTCCAGGGAGCCGTGCGCAACGCCAAAGACAGC
The DNA here is from genome assembly GCA_016718315.1 of Candidatus Obscuribacter sp. Lineage (GTDB taxonomy): Bacteria > Cyanobacteriota > Vampirovibrionia > Obscuribacterales > Obscuribacteraceae > Obscuribacter. The sequence goes on from JADKDV010000003.1 coordinate 90,969, forward strand.
AACCATGGCAATACAAATTTGTAACTCCAGCATAAAGTTGGAGGCATTAGCTGTTACCACCTGGTGATATAGCACACCTATGGCCAGGCAAAGACAGCTAAACCAGGCGCGGTGGGTATTGAGCAGCACTTCAGGCTGACTTGAGGTGAGCGCACTCATGGTGGTCTCCTTGGGGGCAAAGGGCGTTAATGGTGGCAAGGGTTAGATTTTGCTTGCAACCAATTTGCCTGGCGATCAAAAGTAAGTCATAAAATGTGGCGCTCTGGCTCAAGAAGCGCGCTAATCTGTTGGCTTCGACATGGTTTGCCAGTTGTCCAATCATGGTGGCAAATAGGCATGCGTCATTTTGTAGGGTCTGGATAAATGCTTGATCAAGTAACCGTTCGAGACGTCCAGTCTGGGTTTGACTGCGGCTATTGCTAGTGATTGCGGACATCAGGTTGGTGCCAAAGTTGCTCGCTTTTAGTTCTATAGTCTGGCTCAGTCGTGCAGCACACTCGGCAATCATTTGACAGTCATTATCAATATTTTGCAAGGCATAACCGGTAGATGCTCTGAGCATGCCGCCCCTGCTACCTATAGCTATTGTCCTTGGATTGATAAAGCGGTCGACTGGTTTTGCGCTCAGGGGTAAGATGCCCCTTTCTTCTCCAGTCAACTGGATTTTTGTGCCCAGTTTGCTGATATATCTCTGGAGCCATTCTCTATGGAAGGCTTCAATCTCTTTTGGATTTTGACCGTGAGGTCTGTATAGAGTTGATTCGACTAGGGCACTATTTGTGCTGTCCGGTAGCAAATACATAAAATGGCTACCGTATTTGGTGTCGCCGGTAAAGTCCATCAATGTGGCTACCTGGGGATCAAAGACGGCTGCATCACTTTGCAGACGCAGCCCTATAAAATCTTGATAGAGGGCAAAGCTAGATTTGTCATCCGGAATTGAGCTAAACACCTGGTAAGCTCTGACACTGCCAGTTGTTGTGGCTATTGCTACATGATTGTTGCCGTACTTTTGACTAATGACTTGAGTCTTTACCAGATCTACATTGGGACAGTCATTTATTAGTTGTATAAGTGATGCAAAAAAGTCATTGGAATCAATTGAGTTGTAGCAAAATTTACTTGAATTGAAGAGGCGTGTGTTAGCGCTATCCTGGATGGTCCAACTAGACCAGCTGGATTTGGGTAGTGTGCATCCAGTCAATGTCTCTATAGCAAGAGGGGCTCTGCCAAAATACGAAAAAGTCTGTCTGGGTCTAATGCTCGGACTGTTATCTAGCAGGGCGATTTTGCTGTCGGGCAAAAGTCTGGCCAGTTGCAGGCTGAGCATCACTCCCGCTACTCCACTACCTAATACGGCATAGTGATAGATGTCAGTCATGACTCTGCCTCTCTTGTATTTGTCCGCCTTAATAGCGGTCTAAAGGTTTCTTTTTTGAGTTCGAGAGCAGCTTGTAAGGCTATTACTGTTTTTTGCACCAGGCTGACCGACAGACGACGGCTCACCGGTCCACTCTTGTCTGCACCACTGATGTGCTGGGATATCTCTTTGCCGATGTTTTCATAGAGGCGACTGGCCACAAGTACTGGGTAGCGCACAGACTCAGGCAGGAGTGCTATGCCACTATCGGCGCGTCGGTAATAGGTGGTGGCGGTGCTCAGTATCTCGGCGATAGCTCCGTTTACTTGTTGTACAGCGTCAGCTTCGCCAGTGGTGACAGCTCTGATTATCGTCTCTCTAGTGACCATCTCCTCGGGCAGATAAAACCTCCCCGATAGTGCGTCGTCTCTGACATCTCTGGCAATATTAGTAAGCTGCATGGCGATGCCCAGGTCGGCAGCACGCTTTTGAGTAGCGATGTTACTAGTCTTAAGTAACCAGACAAACATCAATCCAACTGTGCCGGCTACCTTATAACTGTAATCCAATAGCGCCTGCTGGGTGCTTATCTGTTTGCCGTCGAGATCTGATAGCTGACCGCCCAAAAAGTCAGTAACCAGACTGGCTGGCATACTGTGGACAGTGCAAAACTCTACAAAATCAATCAATGTCTCTAGTCGTACTTTGACTTGAGTCGTATCTGTAGCCAGATAGCATTCTCTCAGCGCTTTTAGAGCACTAAATGCGAACTCTCTGTCCTCGCTCTCGTCGACCAGGTCGTCGATATAGCGCAGGTATCGATAAAGCTCTCCAATTGTTTGTTTGCTTGCGGTATCAAAAAAATGTGCAGCAAAAGCAAATGAGCGAGAGCGCCTGGCCAGCTCGTATGATGTTTGCTGGCCAGTGCCCGGCAGTGCGGCACACTTAGTGTGCTCATGTATAGTTGCCTTGCTCATAATGTTTCCGTGCTAGCTGACAGCGCTTGTTGGAGCGCTCTCATTGACTTGTGGTTTTGTTGCGGTCTCGCTGCTGCTGGCCTTAAGTGCTGCCAGTCCACCAGCGTAGACGATGATGCCCAGTCCGACTTTGTTTAAGACATCGCCAAGGTTGTAGCAAATTTGGCAGAGGTCCGATAGGTCGGGCTGAATCGCACGGACAATATAACCTATTGGATAGACACACCACCCTATAGTGACAAACTTGGTGAGCATGATGATAGAGCGTCTCGTCTCAGCATCTGCCAGGTTGGCCTGTCTTCTAATGCCAGTGTAGAGGTATACCAGGATACCAAGCCAGCCACCACATCCGATGACAAAGGCCACCCAGCGTGTCTGGAATCCGCCGGTTTGAAAACCATTGGTTTCTCCGATGAAACCAAAGATAATCATGATCAGATCCCATAATACGAGGCGCCAGATCACTCCTCCTCTGTCTTTGAAGTCGAGCAATACAGCAAACTCAATGAGCATGAGCGGCGTTGTTAAAACCCAGTCTATGTATCGGATTTCGGTGGGAAAAACTTGTCCAGGTAGATACTTGTCACGCATCATGTAATACATTACTGATGCGATACCAGTTATAAGTGTTGCCAGAAGTAGTGGCAGTCTGTAACGTGGATGCACTTTGTCTTTTTCGTGAAAAAAGAAAAACGCCCCAGCACCCATAGCCAGGCAAACCACTAAAAAGGTAAATGATGTAATTATCTGTACAGGCGTAGAGCCTGGCAGCAGTTGCGTCGGCATGGGACCTCCAGTATGAAAAATAAAAGTGTTGACTAGACTTTGGTGGAGAAGAGCATTGACAGTACTTCTTTGTGAGAGGGAAGATTTTCTTCTTTCATTTCTTCCAGATCGCCCAGTCGATATTTGCAGCCAGGTTTTAGATCTATCGAGGTGACAGCGGCGGCTGCCGCTAAGACGATAATGCCGAGTAGTTTGAATTGCATAAAAAGGGTTACCTCAGTTGAGTCTAAAAATGCCACTTGTCTTCACCATAAGTTGGGTGGGTGAACGCCTTGTGAACTCATCAGTAGCCTCTTTTCGTGGATTTCCTCGTGGTATCTATGCGTGGTTTGGGTAAGTGACATAACTTACTTTTGGGAAGATAATAGGCGGTCTGCTAAGATAACATTGCAATTTGGCGCAGTGCGATGCTCCCTGGGGTAAGTTTTGGCTGGTTTTTTCAAAGAATTAAAAGCGCTTTTTGCTAACAAGTTCACTGCCATTTATCTGGTTTTGGCTTTACCTATTTTGCTTTTATTTGTTCACGATGTTATCTCTCGTCGCGGAGATCTGGCTTGTCTTGTGGCATTGCGTCTTACTTGTGTGCAGCTAATCAATAGTGAACAGATTCCCTATATAGACTTTTTTGACTGGTCGCAACCTGTTGTCTATGAACTCTTTCAACTGCCTTTTGCCCTTCAATCTCTGCTCGCCAAGCTCAATTTGGGCACCCGGCTTGAAGATGTTACCGAAGCTATATTGCTTTTACTGACGGCACTGAGTTCACTGGTTACCTTTACTATTTTTATGTATGGACGTAAGCGCTTGCAAAAGGCTGGCTTACAAGAAACGGATTCTAAGGACTTGTTAGCACAGGTGGAGCAAGCCGCTTTGCCATTTGCGCTGACACCACTTTTGCTCAGTTATTTTGCCCGGTTTCAGTTTGGCGAGAGTCAATATCTCATGGTGCTGGCTCTTGTGCCCTGGATCGCTATGCGCTGGTTGGCTTATCAGTCCATCTCTTTGCCTACAGTCTGGGCTCTAATCACAGGAGCTATATGTGGGCTGACGCTATCGCTAGAAGTGCCATACGCTATTACTTTAGTGGCAATAGAAGTGCTTTTGGTAAGTGTTTTTAGACGCTTAAAAGCTGTTTTTAGTTATGAGTGTCTGGGCGCTCTATTGGCTACTTTGGTGATCTGGATGCGCATTAATCAGTCGCCTGATGCGATGCAGAGTGCTTACTGGCACTGGATATTACCATTGCGCTGGTTGCAGTTTCAGGATCTTGACGAAATGATCCAGGGTCCTGGTGCAGCGCCAGAGCTAGCCTATATCTTTTATCTTTTTGTGTTAGCGGTCTTTGTATCGGTTGTACTGGGGCAAAAGTTCAAGACTGTGACTTTGTCCAGTGGACTGGCAATCATCGGTATGGGCTTTTTTCTATTAGAAAAACAAGGCTATACTCGCGACATTATTATCGCGGCAGCTGGCATTTTGTTGACTCTTTCTTTGGCTATCGCTGCTTGTGGTCAAGCAGCTTCTCGATTTTTTGACGGCAAAGTCAGTGCTCTAATTTTGGGTCAGTGTTTTTTAGCTATTAGTGCAACTGTGTTTTGTGGTTACTATCTGCGCCAAATTGAGCTTGATTATGCTGAGGGCATCAATCCTCATCCACGGCAGGTGCCTCTTGGTACAACCGATATCAATCTTTTTGTCCAAGAAAACAGCAAGTGGGGAGAACCAGTCTCGATTATCTGCGATTATCCAGATCCCGCATATCCATTACTCTTTAATCTGGAGCGGACTCCAGGTAGTTATTTGCTTTTTGCCAGACCCTTGCGTTTGTTGATGCGGCTACAGGATCGTGGGCTTAATACCGGACATTGGAAGGAATTTGATGAGCATATCGTCAATACACTAAAGGCAGAATTTACCAGTGGCCGGTCGGATCTCGTGCTGTTGCATGGTGCTTATGTCAAAGATTATATGCACAGTCGTGGACTAGATAAGGATTTGGCAGAGCGATACACCGAGGGCGGTGCCGCGACATTTTTGAGTGATAACAGACAGCCTCGAGAGTTTTTAGGTTATTACTTTAGTTTTGCGGCCTGGCACAAATCGCAAAAGGGCAAATAGTGTCAAGCAACGTTTTAGATTCATTTTGGAGCAAGCTTAGTTCACGCCTTAATGAGCGAGTCATTCTGGTCTTGCTGCTTTTGAGCTTTATCCTGATAGTCACATATAAGCTAATATTTTGGGCTCTGCACCCGCTCAATGTGAGTGCTGACCAGTCCGTTTATCTGCAATGCGGTGAGCTCATTTTGCAGGGCAAAGTGCCTTATCGTGATTTTTTTGATTTTAATCCTCCTCTCATCATGTATATCAATGTGATACCAGTAGCGCTGGCACATTTGATGCACTGGCCCGATGCCTTGGGTCTCAATGTGACAGTGCATCTTTTCCATATTATTTGTGTTTCGATTGTTGGCTGGCTCTTTTACCGCTTCCGGCAGTGCTTTAATCCAGTTATCTTTGTGCCTGTACTTTTGATTTGCGCTTATTACACGCAGTTATTGATATCAGACAATGGTCAACGTGAGCATATTTTTGTAATCAGTTTTTTGCCCTGGTTTTTTTATCGTGGGCTGCGTCATTTTGGTTATGACCCCGGGCGCATATTGGGTATTATTTGTGCCCTCATTGCTGGCACCTGTATGGCTCTCAAGCCGCAGTTTGCTTTTATTATTGTTGTCGGTGAATTGGGCTTTTTGATTCAAGCTAAAAACTTCAGGGCTCTAATAAAACCTGAGTTGCTTGCGATCCTGGTGCCATTAATAATTTATGGTATCTGCTTTATTGCTTTGCCCCACGAAGCAATAAAGATATTTTTTGAGCAGGCCCTCACTGCTTACACCTACGGCAGTAGTTGGGGGGCTAGATGCAGCACCTTTATGATGATGGGCAGCTATTATCTTACTGAGCCGATTTATCAATTTGTCACGGCTCTATTTATTGCTCTTGTGTTGCGGGGTAAAAGCCTCTGGTTAACGCCATTTACCATGATTTGTCTGGCAGCCTTTTTGAACTATATTAGCGGTGGGCAAGCCTGGACATATCGTCTTTTGCCTCTAGCATTTTTTAGCCAGATGCTTCTGGCTCTTGAGGCAGGCATTGTTTTGTACTGGCTTTATGAGCGGCTCAAGCGTCGTATTCAAGCCCTGCCATATTGGCTTGCTGCCTTGGTCTTTTGTTCGACTGTTTATCAGTGCGCTATAGAGATTGCCTTTTCTATTGAGACTTATCAGGCTTCAGATAAAGTCGATTTGCAAAAACTTGGCTATTGGGGCTACAACCCTCGTTCTGACTTTGACCTGACTTTCTTTTCGATACTACAAAATAGCAAACAAGGCGACAAAGTTATCCATATGGGCAGTGGTATCAGACCTGGTTATCCCTGCCAGTTACAAGCTAATAGACCACCTGGTAGTCGCTATCTCTATACATATTTATTGACCATGCTTGTCGCTGCCAGAGAAAAATATCCCAGTCACAACGCTGAATTTGACCGCCTTGAAAATGAGATGCTGGAGAATCTTGGCTCTGATATCTTGAACAATAAGCCTGTACTTATTTTCGTGCAGGATGCGCCAATACATCAGATACTGGATAAGCACAAGTTTTTTGAGAAATATATGGGTGCTTATTCGCGGCTAGGCTATGTGGATAGCTGTGATATCTACAAATTGACTGGCACCAAAGTCAATCTGGCTGCCATCACTCCTGAGTCCAGGGCAAATATTGTGCTGGCAGTTTTGTCTCGTGATAAGACGGTAATTGAAGTCTCTAGTGAGAATCATCTGCCATCGCAGGTAGTGCAAGAATGGGTGGATAGAGCGCAAGCCGCAATTAAGAGCGCTTTGACTGATAGAAGTGCCGACCAAGAAGCGCAGATGAAACAGGAGATTGAAGAATTGAATGCGCGCCTCTGGGCTCAAGGTAAAGAAATCGGTGAACTTAATGAACAAATCGCTAGAGATAAGGCTGCAAGGGACAAGAAGTAAAGCCCCTGAGGCTTTGTGGTGTTTGGGCTGAGGTGCTTAAAGAGTTTTGCGCCTAATTTTTGCTGATTTGCTATAGACTGACTAGGAACCTAGAGGAGAAACGTGGTTCTTTAGTCCTGTCTAACATTTGAAGTGTATATCTCGCATATGAAAAAAACTCTTTTACTAGCACTGACTTGCTCAATCACTGCCAATCTCATTGTTTTGCCACCAGTACTGGCTGATGCCGTGTCCTGGGACAAAACGTCAAAAGAGGCCACGCAGGCAGCCAATAAAAAGGACTATGAGACTGCCATTACCCTCTTCAAAAAAGCTATTGACGATGCCAAGGGGAGTGGTCTTGAAGCCAAGTTTATTGCTTTGACCATGAGCGACCTTGCCAATGTTTACCGCGATCAGGGTAAAACCACTGAGGCTGAGTCCTTACTTAAGGAAGGGCTGGCTCTCAAAGAAAAGGCTTATGGCAGCATGGATCCAACTCTTGTATCCAGTTTGGCTAATCTTGGTCAGTTTTATAAAAATACCGGTAGATTGCCCGAAGCCAGCGCCATGCTGGAGCGAGCCTGTGCTATCCAGGAAAAGAAGAGTGGTCCAAATAGCGTCATGCTTGTACCGCTTCTCAATGCTAGGGCTAGCATCGCCATGTCCTCCGGTGATGACGAGCAAGCGCTCAAACTTTTAAATAGAGTTGTTAGTCTGGCTAAAGGCTCAAATGATAAAGCCACTCAAATTATCTCGATGAATAATCTGGCTACAGTGCTAAGACGGCAGGGCAAGAGTGCTGAGGCTGAAGCCCTTCTAGCACAGGTAGTGCAATTGCAGACCAGTCAAAAACCGGCTGGCAAAAACGAAGCGGACCGCGGTCAAAATAATGATCACAATAAGGCTGCCGCTCTTACTCAGTTAGCGCGTGTGCGACGTGAGAAGGGCGAGTTTGATAAAGCCAAGCCTCTACTATTGCAAGCTTACAATTTGCTTACTGCTAAGGGCACCACTGAGCCTATTGCCGCTCAGATTGTGGCAATCGACAATCTTGCTACTTGCTGCAAAGAAATGGGTGACTATGCCGAAGCTGTTAAATATTACAGACAGGCCGTTGTATTGCAGGGCAAGGTGAGTGATGCCACTCCCGAAGCTAAAGCTGCTCGTCTTACTAATCTAGCACTTGCTCTTGTGGCATCTGGTGATACCACAGAGTCTGAAGGCTTACTGACAAATTCAGTGCAATTGATGGAGCAGCAGTACGGCAAGGACAGCGACAAAATTGCGCCAGCTCTCTCCAATCTTGCCGAAGTTTATCGCATCGAAAACCGTTTTACTGATGCCGAGCCGACGTTGATACGCACCCTGGAGATACGCAAAAAAGCTCTGGGCGCAACTGATCCTACCGTGGGCGAAACTACAAGCGATCTTGGTGTGCTCTATAAACAGATGGGCAAGGACAGTGACTCTCTCAAGTTTTTTGAAGAAGCAGTTACTGTAAGAGAGACCACTCCTGATACTCCAGAACTCGCCACCGCTTTGCTCAATCTGGCTAAAGCATACCGTCAGTCCGGTCAATATGCTAAAGCCGAGCCGCTCTACAAGCGTGCTCTCACTATTCGTGAAAAGAACTTTGGCACAAACGACCAGCAAGTGGCAGCAGTGTTGCGCAACTACGCAATATTGCTAAGAGCAATGGATCGCAAAGACGAAGCTAAAGCACTCGATAGGCGCGCACTCAAAATCGAAGATGTCGCTGACAACTAATTAGTTAATTGTCGTCGTCGTCAGTGACTACAGTGCAGTCAACGTAAGCGACACCATGAGAAATGGTGCCTAATTTTGTTGCAGCCGCTTTGGAAAGATCCATCACGCGCCCCTTGGCGTATGGTCCTCTGTCATTGACTTTGACTACTACTGATTTGCCGCTTTTGGGGTCTTCAACCAGTACTCTGGTCTTAAAGGGTAGTTTGAGGTGTGCAGATGTTAGCTTGTACATGTCGAAGATTTCGCCAGAAGCAGTCTTGCGTCCATGAAAAGGCACACCGTACCAGGAGACATTGCCGCTAAAGTTTTTAGGCACTGGCTGTGACTTTGCTGCTGGTTTGGCTGCTATCAGGTTGCTGGCATGGGCCTCTGAAGCGCTGGCTGTAACTATGGCTAAAACCAGAGAAAAAAGGGCAGGCAAGGTGTGCTTTGCATTTTTCACGTGAACTGTTTCCATGGTTTTCCTCGATAGGGTAGCTCGTCCTAATTACTTACCCGAATTCTTACCCAGATTTATCTCTACTTTGTTTTGCCCCGAGCCTTTTTTTACTTTTACGTAAGGGGAGTTGATATCCACACTTCCACTGCCTTCGTCAACATTGACTTTAATACCTGGCAGGCTGATATCTACTTTGGCTTCGCCAGTGCCATCGGTTTTGGGAGCGGCGATATCGATTTCGGTAGTGTCATCTTTATCGGTCACCGGAGTGCTGTTATCACTCTGGTCTGTGTTGTCGGCATCCTTTTGCTGTTCGCTCTGGATAATTGTAGTTTTGCCGTCACTATCGACTTTGATGGTCTGCTTCTTTGATTCCACCTTAACTGTGTTATGCTGGCCCGAGTCGCTATCACTGCAACCTGTCATAAATAGGCTACAGGCGATAACACCTATTAACGGCGCGCAAAGGGCATAAAAGTTCCTGTAAAGAGCGCAAAATTTAACCATGAGTACCTGCTTGAGCGAGCCATAACACGCTAACAGGTTAGCACAGTGTCCTGTTTTGGCGGTTATAATAGCGCCATGGATCTAATTCATTTTCTCTTTTATCTGGTTGTGTCGGCTGTCTGTGCCGGTATCGCTATGCGTGTGGTGCCGCCCGTACCTGGTCGCGGTAACAATCCCGGCGGTTTTTTGTCCACAGCAATTGTCGGTATTATCGGTGCTTGGCTCGGCAACTATATACTCGGACCAATTGGCCCAACTCTTGAGGGGGTGCCCCTTGTGCCCGCAGTGATAGGTTCACTGGTATTTGTTTTTGCTCTATCTATGGTGTCGCGGGTAGTATCTTTTAAGTTGCCTGTTGGTGGTGCAAACTCCAGCAAGAAGTCCAAATAGTGCATGGCACGCCCGCGCAAATATGCCAGCAAAGTGGACGATGAGCTTGAGCGCTATGTCAGTGCTCATCGCATTGAACTGCTTAACTTATTATTCGACAAAGATAGTAATGATCGGACCAGTGTAGTATCAGCGTTTACTGCTCTGGCATTTGCTCTGACTGGCAGTGTTCAATCTACTAAACCGACTTTGTCCCAGTTAAAGACTTTAGTCAGCCGCTATGTGGCTTATTATCAGGTTTTTTTGTCTGACTGTGGTTATCCCTGCCGCGCTGCCACGCTTTACGGCATGGTGGTCAGTCGCTTGTATGAATTGCTCGTCATTGCGCCTCAATCTGGTAGAGAGGGGCAATCGGGGGTCTATTTTAGTGGTCCACATCTAGCTTACTTTATGGCACATTTGGCAAAAGACCGGGTGGGGCAATGCTACGGCATGATCTTTGACCCCTGCTTGGGCACAGGGATGTTGCTCATGGCTTATTTGGATCTCCTCGTGGACGCTGGTGCTGATGCTCTTTTAGTGCTACTGGAGCGCTTTAGCGGACTTGAACTAAACCCCCAGATACTGGAGATTGCCCGCCTCACTCTGGCTATCAGTTGTCTTGCAAACGAGCAGCTGTATGGTGCCGATTGTAGCCAGGACATTGTGCATAATCTCGAGGCTATTACCGCCCGCGCTCAGCTGAGTCAGGGTGACGCTCTAGCATTGCCAGCTGCTTTGAGGAGCAAAGCTTCTGTACTGTTGGTCAATCCGCCCTGGGAAGGTCCGGCAAGTGTTTATGTGCAGAGTCTGATTGAGACTTGTAATTTTGCTTGTGCCGTTTTTGTCAGTCCCGCCGCTCTCTGGACAGACAAGAGTGCCAGGACTCTCAGGCAATTTGTCTTTGATGGCAACTGGCTAAGTGCTCAGTACACTTTTGTCAATCTTGATTTTGCCCTGCCAGTGCATAGCTCGCAGCAATATACTGTCAGTGTTATGACTCGTGGTAACCACACTGGTGATATTGCTCTTTGCAGTGATGCTGGCACAATGACACAGTTTGATTATGCTGCTAAAGGTGCTGTAACTGTAAACCGCAGTGATTTTGACGGTTCTGTTGCTAGTCTTGGCGGATGCGATCGTCTCTTGCTGCATATTGCCAGCGTCAAGGATTTACAGCTTTTGCGTGAGCTAAACAGACAGGGTGTCGCTTTTGGCTCTCTTGTGGCGACCAGTAGGACCAGTCAAAGTAATGATAATAGAGCCTTTTGGCTCGGTCGTGAATTTGATATGACTAACGATAGACCTCATTTTGTCCCAGCCCATGAGTTTGATAGTGCCAGACATTTGCCCTTAATCGAAGGACGCATGCTGGAGCAATTTGGCTACCAGTCCAAATCCTATGTTACCGGTGCTGGACGCAGTGCCCGCTGGCAATGCGACGGTCTTGGGCGACCGCAATTTTATCTGGATAGGGAGCGGATAAGAATTACTGGTAAGGACAACTGTTCATACAAAATCGGATTTCAGTCAGTCGGTAGCGCCATAAATAAGCGGACTATGATTGCCTCTGTGATGCCGGACCTTCCCTGCGGTAATTCTGTGACTGTGCTTAGACTAATGGCACCTGATTGTATAGCGCCTTTCGCTACGCTTCATTTGACTGCCGCAGTGCTCAATAGTTTTGTCTTTGATTATCAGGTCAGAGCCCGGCTGCATGGTAACAACATCAATTATTTTTTGCTGCAAAATTGTATCTTGCCAGAGATACTGCCCATGGTGGCAGGAGGCATAGCCCTCGATAGTGAGCAAGCTCTGCTTTTTGAGGCTGTTGCTCAGCTGGCTAGCGAGCAGGCGCAGGGGCGTTTGCGCCATAGACGCCCGATGCTGGAAGCCTTGATTGCCAGGAGCTATGGACTTAGCTTGAGTCAATACAGTTTGATCGTAAACGGCTTCGATGCACTGTCTGATAATGCAGAGACGATTAAATCAAGAGGTTTCTGGCGGGTTGATAATGAGCTTGATGCTGCGCTGAGATTGCCCCTAATGTCCTGGAATCAATTTGTAATGCTCCAAAAAATAGGGTTGTCTGCCTATGTTGACTACGTCAGGTCAAAGCATCCAGGAGCTTGTGATTTGACGTCTGTCTAAAACGGTTTAATAATAGGTATCACTTATCTTAGTAACCCTCGCCCTTGTTATCTTTGCGGTCTTGACAGCGGCTATCGGCAAAAACAAATATGCCCTCTCTCGACATAAAGGCAAATCTTAATGCCGCTAGTGCGCTAGCCCGTCAGCCGCTGGTGTTGAGCTTTTTATTGCTTTTTTTGCCAGCTTTTGCGGTGCTGGTGCATGACTTATTTGAAAAGTCTGGTGACCTTGCCTGTCAGGTTGCCATGCGGCTTTCGGTAGCGCAACTCTTGACCCAGGGTCGTGAACTCTATACCGACTTCTTTGAATGGAGTCAGCCCATTGTCTTTGAATTTGGCAAGTTTGTTTACTTGCTACAGGGGTTGCTTGGACCGGTCGTGGCGCTTAGGGCCGAGACTGTGGCTGAAGTATTGCTTAGTTTATTTTTGCTGCTCTCAGCCTGTAGCTGTTTGTATCTCTTAGTCAAGGCGCAAATGCAGCTTAAGGCTAGTGAAGCACTCGGCGAGTTGCCTGGTTTTGAGCTCAGTGGAGCCAGCTATATGGCTGCTCTTGCGCTTTTTTTGTTTTTACATGCGTCTGCAAACCGGAGAGTTGCAGTGGTATCTGTCCCTGATGCTGGCTCCCTGGCTTTTGTTGCGTTATTTGCGTTATCAGTTTGTTGGTCTTGTTTTTGCCAGACCTATCGCCTTGATACTGGGTTTTGCTGCCGGTATTGTGGCCATGAGTGAGTTGCCTTATCTGCTCATTTTTATTTTGCTCGAAGTGTATTTTGTCAGTCAAACAAAGTCGCTCAAAAAGGGTTTAATGCGACCCGAGTGTCTCTCATTCTTGTTGGCGATAGCAGCAGTCGTAGGACATTTCTTTTGTCAGCCGTTGGAAGTGAGGCATGGCTATATACACTGGCTTTTACCAGTTAAGCTGATGAGTTGGCAGTGCTTCGATGAAGCAATCAACGGACCGGGCGCTTCACCAGATCAGTCGATACTATATTATGTTGGTTCACTGGCGCTACTCAGTGCTGTGGTCTTTTATAAGCAGTGTAAGCTTATGACACCTCTGGCGCTTATAGTGATGAGCGGTTTTGCTATCAATCTGCTAGAGAAGCAAGGGTTTACTAGAGATGTTGTACTGCTCTCATATGGTTCAATTGTTATTCTTGTTGTTTCTGCCACTCTGGTAGCGCGTCAGGTCGGCGATTTTCTTTTGACCCGGACGGTCGTAAACCAGGACTTTGTCAAAAACACATTGACACGTCTGGGCTTTGTTGCGCTTACTGTAGTGGTACTGGTGGCGGTGCCAGTTTTGCTCAGGCGTAGCGACCGTGCTTATGGCGAGGGCATCAATCCCCATCCCCGCGAGATCCTCAAAGGCACCGAAGACATCAATATTGCTGTGGGCAAAAATTCACACTGGAAAGATCCAGTAACAGTGATGTGTGATTTCCCCGATCCCAGTTATCCGCTGCTCTTTAATCTGGAGCGTCCTAACGATAGCTATTTTATAACTGGCAGACCGGTGCGTTTACTTAGCTATCTCAAAAAAATAGATGGGCTGGCTGGTAATTTTCGTGAATTATATGAACATTCGTTGAATGTCATAAGAGATCGAATCGATAGACGCTCTGCCGCTTTGTTTTATGTGCATGGCTCTTATCAAATTGATTATCTGGCTGATGCTGGTTTGATGCAGACTCTTGAGCAAAACTATGATCGCGTGGACGATGTCTCTTACTACAGTGACAACGTCGAGCCTCGCGAATACCTGGGCTATTACTATGCTTTTGACCAATTTGTGAGGAGGGGCGATGAGCAAAAGTAACGCTAATACCCCTGCTGTGCCAGCAAAAGCGGCAATTAATGGCTTTGTCGAGCGCTTTACGCCACTGGCCCTTGCTCTAGGACTGGCTATTATGGTTTTGCACCGCATTTATTACTGGACTCTACATCCGCTTTTAGTGAGTTCAGACCAGTCAGTTTATCTGGCAATGGCTGAGCTGATTTTGCAAGGCAAAGTGCCTTACCGTGATTTCTTTGACTTCAATCCACCACTGATCATGTATCTCAATACGATACCAGTGACAGTGGCGCATCTTATGCACTGGCCAGATCCCCTCGGGTTAAGCCTGACTGTCGAGTTTTTGCATATTGCTGCTACAGCTTATGTCGGTTGGCTAATCTGGCGTCACCGCTCGTATTTGCCGGTGGTTCCATTTATATCAGTATTATTGATGTTTGCTTACTTCACTACCTGTATCGATCAGGATATGGGGCAAAGAGAGCACATCTTTACCCTTTTGTTTTTTCCATTTTTTATATTGCGTGGACTGAGACACTTTGGCGCTCCTATCAAACCAATGGAGAGCATCATCAGTTCGCTTCTTTGCGGCACCATTCTCTGTCTTAAGCCGCATTTTTTCTTTGTCTTTTTGTGTGCCGAAGCAGGGTTTTTACTGGAGAGCAAAAACTTTAAAGCCCTTCTCGCTCCGGAGATATGGGCTTTGGCTGTGCCACCGGCGATTTACGGTATCGCTTTTATGTGTTTGCCTCATGAGGCACGCTTCCTCTTTTTTGACCAAATTTTACCAGTCTATATCTGGGGCAATGGCTGGGCGTCTAAATGCTTCACTCACATGTTGGTCGGATACAGTTATTTTTACGATCCCTTTTATCAGGTCACTTTTGCTCTCGCTCTCGCTTTTTTCTTCAGACCAGCCAGCCGCTGGTTTCCTGCATTTATCTTTATTACAGTGGCCGCTCTGCTCAATTATATTCAAGGGGCCCAGGCTTGGACTTACCGACTTTTACCCATGGCGCTTTTTGCCAAATTGCTTATCGCTTTTGAGTTTGGCGTAGTCTTCAATTTTTGCTACAGCCGTTTGGAGAAGATCTGGATTGGCTTCAAACCAATTACAGCTTTGGTCTTCGTGTCCTTGATTGGCTACAGTTGCGCCATTCGCATGCAGGAATATTTAGACGAATATAACGGCCAGTCGCGCTACGAACTCTCCAATCTTGGTTTTACAGGCGAAAATCCTCGCGCTGATTTTGACTCTACGTTTTTTTCGATGGTCGAAAACAGCCGTCTTGGCGACTATGTAGTGCACATTGGCTCGGGCATAAGACCAGGCTATCCTTGCCAGCTCCAGGCTGGTCGCAAGCCTGCCTCACGCTATCTCTATTTTATGATTACGATGATTTTGACAGCCATAGAGAAAAAACCAGAATTAAAATCAAAGTGGCTCAGTATTGAAAAAACAGTAGTGGAAAATCTGGGCGAGGATATCCTCAAAAACAAGCCGGTGGTTGTTTACTTGCAGGATTGGCCGGTCGATGAGGCCCTGGAGAAGTTTAATTTTAAAAAGCGTTATTTGCGCAATTACAGTCTGGCCGGGCACGTGGATGCGACTCAAATTTATCGACTAACAGGTCGTAAAGTCAATCTGGCAGAGTTTACACCACAAAAGAGAGCTGAAGCAGTATTGCCTATTTTGCTTAAACTAAAGACTGTAAAGCAGGTGGCCGACGAGCAGCATATCCCGCAAGAACTTGTTAAAGACTGGACTGCAAGAGCCTCAGAGGGCATTCTGTTAAAGTTGAAGGACCGCAGTACCGATAGGGAAGATGAACTCAAGGCTGAAATAAATAGACTTGGTGACGAACTCTGGACCAGGGGCAAGGAAGCAGATAAGCTCAGATTGGAGTTGGAGAAAACTAAGAAAAAGCTGGAATAATCTTTTGGTGGAGATTTGTGGTGGATTGGGAAGAAACCCTTATACGAGCCAGGCAGCAGTTTGCCGAGGGTAATGTTGAAGAGTCGGAAAGACTCTATAGTGAGCTTGCTAATGTCATGCCTGCCTCTGACAGACGTTACGCAGAGTGTCTTGAGCGTCTTGTTTTTCTCAAAAAAAGGACCGGTAGCTATGAGCAAGCACTGCCTTATAGCGCCCGGCTAATTCAGCTCGGTGAGCAGTTTTTAGGTAGCAATAATGCCAGCGTTATCGGTTGGAAAAATGATCTAATCGAAACCTACAGACAATTGGGTCGTTATGACGATGCCCAGTTTGTAATGCAGTCTTTGCCTGGTTACAATCCGGTCGCACTGGAAGAAGACTTGATAGACGCCTACGCTTCCAGTCCAGGACTGATTAATAGCACCATACAGGAAGTAGAGGAGCCTGAAGCGGAGAGCGAAGAGTCCGATGTCGACGCCGAAAAATTTATTAAGGGCGTAGCGGCCGAACCTATCTCGGATCTAGCCTACAAAAAAATCCTGGGACAACTCGAGCCACTATCCAAAAAACTTGGTCTGCATGCCCCTCTCAAATTGATTCAGCGTGTACTTAAGGCGCACTTTAATGATATTTTGTCAGGCATATCGGTGTTTATTGCAGTGGTATTGAGTATTTCTATGCTCTATTACTCCTACGCTCCGAGCTTTATCACTGAAATAGAAATGCGCGGTGCTAAGCCGCTTTTTTCGTCTGATCGAATCAATCAATTCAAATTTTTATCTAATAAAAGAGCTGAGCTGCAGTCCGAGGGCAAGAGTTTTATCTGCCCCTATTGGCGCTATACCGAACCATTTGGTTTGTGGACTGGTTCTCTGGCGTCTGGTCTTTTTAGGCGTGAGATCTGGATGAAAGACAATGAGCGCTTTTTGTGCGATGAATACGGCAGTACATATTTTTATGATAGTAGTGAAGAAGCGACTGTGCTTGAGGTAATGCGGCAGGTGGCCGATAGTTGTCAGCGCTATTTTCTCGAGAAGGGGCGTTATCCAGACCATCTTGAAGATATGGATGACATCAAGTTTAGTTATCACAATCCTTACACAGCGCGTAAAGACAAGCCGCTTTTGCAGGTGATGAGCATTGAAGAAGCCTCCAGTCAGCCTTCTGAAAAAATAATCAAAAACCTACTGAATGGCTTTCTGGCAGGAGGACCCTTCCCTAATGAGCCGGTCTCCTATCCGGGTGGAGTTAATGCTTGTTTGATTGTGGTAAATGGTCAGGACACTCAAAATAGTTTGCTTGTAGTCCATGGTGCCGGACGTGATGGCAAATTTATCACTGACAGCGGTCGTGGGCGCACTCTGGTTTTGACACAACAGAATGGTCGCGATGTGCACTTTGCTAAATCTGGTGGACCGTTAGCGCGTTCTTTCTTTGGCTTTGGTGAGGGGCTTGAATTTAGACCCAGTTATATTTGTATTTTGAGTGAGCGCATCTGCTCTTTGCCATTGGCCTTTTTGAAATATAGAGGCATTTTCATTTTTCTAGCATTCTCTGGTATTTTTGGCTTTATTTATCGCTTCTATACCGCTGCCTGTCTGGGTCGCAAGTTTACGGGCATATTATCGATGGTCTGTTTGGCGGCAGCGGTTGGTTGTATCTTTAACTGCGGCTTTCCCTAATTTATTGCACCGCAAAGTCCCGCTGGTAAGCTTAAACTGCGCTTTTGCCGGGCATAAGCTTAAACTGCGCTTTTGCCGGGCATAAGCTTGCTACAGAGGCATAAGGCAGTGCTACCAACACCTCAAATCATTAATAACGAAGTCGGCTCTGGCGAAAAATTGCTCTGGTGGGGTCAACCTGAGTCAATGCGTCAAGTTTTTGCTAGTTTTTCTATATGGTTATTTGCCATACCATGGACCGCTTTTGCTTGCTTCTGGGTAGTTATGGCCTGTCAGGGTGTGACTAATAGCAAGCACTCTACGGGGTTAATAGCCTGGGCTTTTCCACTTTTTGGACTGCCCTTTATACTAATTGGGCTTGCTATGTTATCTGCACCTTTATTTGCCTGGCTCAAGTTGCGCAGCACCTATTATTTATTGACTGATAAACGACTGGTTGTTTTAACTGACGGACGCACCCGCACAGCTCAGTCTTATCAACTTGATGGACTGTCCAATCTTGTCCGCACCGAATACGGTGAGCGTGGCGATCTGGTCTGGACTGTATTGTCACAGCCTGTCGAAACACCGCGCTCCAGTTTGGCCAAGACGGGATTGCCACAGCCTGCCGTAACATCGCGCTCCAGCTTAGCTCACACTGTTATGTCAGCAACTACTGTCAGTCTGCTTGGTATTAAGGAGCCGCGCAAAGTCGAAAAATTAGTTGTGGATTGTTGCCAGAAGTTGCTTGAGAAGAAACATGAATACTAGAGAAGATCCCTTTATGAACAATGAAATGCAGCCTGACGAATCGCTTGTCTGGGTCGGACAGCCTGATGCCGGACTGGCCCTAAAGGTCGGAATACCTTTGACTATAATCGCTCTTATCATTGGACTTTGTGTTTTGCATGATTTGCCCGCCCATTGCCAGCAATTTATAGAGCGTGGTCAGTGGACTATTTTTGCTGTCTTTGACTTCTTCGAATTGTTGTTTGTCATTCCGCTTGTACCGCTAGCTCTGGCACCTTTGTGGCTTTACCAAAAAGCCAGACAAACTTACTATGCGGTCAGTACAAAACGTATACTTGTTTTTAATCGTGGCTCTAAGCGCTCAGTGGCAAGCTATGAGCGCGAAAGTTTGACTCCCTTTGCCCAAGTCAAGTTGTTTGGCAAGTTGCATCTGCTCTGGAATGCTCCAGGTTTTTATAGAGATAGCGACGGTGATTACAGAAGAAATACCGTTTTATTTGCGGCCCTGCCTCCTGAATCCATTTACAAAATTGGCATTGAATTTCCTACAATTACGAGTGCCAGGCAACTGCCTCCTCAGTAGCTGAGGGGCGATACACTATAATGGTGGTTTTTCTGGGGTGAGATATGCGCAAACTGGCGCTGGGGTTTTTACTAACGGCTGCTCTTGGCGCTACTGGCACATTTGATTGTCTGGCGGCGGTGAGTTGGCGTGATGTTTTTGAGCGCGGACAAACCGACCTCGGTTTGCAAGAGCTTGCTAAAGCCGAGAGTGATTTTAGAGAGGCTCTCAGTCTGGTTGAGCAACAGTCTAAAAGCCCTGATGATATTGCCAGCTGTATCAATCGTCTGGCTGACACTCTGGCTTTGCGCGAAAAAACCGCAGAAGCTAAAGCCCTCTATAGCCGGGCCCTCTTGCTACTTGAAAACAAATATGGCACAAGCAGTGTCAAGATTGCACCAGCTCTTATCAGTCTGGGCTCGATACTCGAATCCGAAGGCAACTCGGAAGCGGCCATGGCCTACTATCAACGAGCCTTTAATTTAAATGAGCGTAATTATGGACCTTACAGTCCGCAGATGGTTATGCCGCTGCATAAGCTAGCGCGAGCTACGGCCCGGGCTGGTCACAAGCAGGACGCTAAAAAACATTATAAAGTCGCTCTCAATGCTCTGCTCCAAAAGCCAGATCTGGCTGCCAGTCGTGAGATGCAAAGTCTGCTCAGCGATTACGGCGATCTCTCTAGTGATCAGGATCATTCTAATCAGGAGCTTTTGCAGGATTTTAAAAACGATTTGCTGAGCAAGCAAAATAACCCGGACCCTGTCGCTGCCACTTTTACTGGCTCCAATTGGCAACAACAAACCCAACTCAATGCCGGCATTGCCAAGAATGCTGAGACTACTGAAGCACCGGGGGTGGTATCAAGGCAAGTCAATGGTCTTACTCTTGACGAGACAATGGCGCCTGCATATAGCACAATGAGCAGTGTCATATTTGATCAAGGTCATTATGATCAGAGTCAGGATTTTTATGAGCGCAAAGTTGCTATAGATATCAAAGCTCTAGGCAGCGACCATCCCAGTGTGGCTAATGATTTAAATGCGCTAGCCATGAGTTATATTGCCGGTCAAAAATACTCTCAAGCCGATGTGCTTTTGACTCGGGCTCTAGCCATCTACAAAAAGGTTTATGGTCCCTCTAACATCCTCACAATCCGTACAGAGGTCACTCTGGCCGGCGTAAAGCTCCATCTGCGGCAGTTTGAGCCAGCCGCACAGCTTTACCGTAATACTCTAAATTATGCCCTTGCCACTCTTGGTCCCAACCATCTAGAGAGTGCTCGCATCCTCAATAATATGGCTTATCTTTATTACAATCAAAACCGTCTAAGTGATGCTCTCACTTATTATCAGTGGGCGCTATCCAGTACCCAGGCTGCCGTTGGCCAAAAGGATCCGCTCTACGGTGCTTGTCTTAAAGATTATGCTCGTGTACTGCGCAGTATGGGACGCACAAGTGAAGCTCTGGCTGCTGAGTCCAAATCAGATTCGATACTCTCCAGTAACTAATTAGTTACTGGTGCTACTGGCTTGCTCTGCTTCTTCTTGCTTCGATAATTTTTGCTTTGGTAGCTCCGGTGGTGGCGCCTCAGTTACTTCGGTGGCTTTTACTTTGGTTTCGTTTTGCAGTTCTTCTGAGGCTCTCTGGGCTACCATGTCGCCTTCTTTGATTTTGCCAAAGACTTCCACCAGGTTGTCCATTATCTGACCCTTACGCACTGTTACCCATTCCACTACACCCTTGTCCACTTTGCAGACAAAAGTATCAAGTGGCGTTGAGACTACGGCCGAGACAGGCACAAACAGCGACGGTACGCGTCTGCGGGTGGGCCAGTAGACTTTGCAAAACATACCTGGCAGGATTTCAAATTTGGGATTGAAATAGTTTAATTCGACAGGCATGGTCCGGGTGTCTTTATCGAGATCGTTGCTTATACGAGCGACTGTGCCATTAAATTTGCGCCCTGGAAAAGCCGAAACAGTAAAAGGTACTTGCGAGCCAATTACTACGCCGGCTGTATCGACTTCAGGCACTGGAGAGACAATACGCAAGAGGTCCAGTTGCTTGACGCGGCAAATGGGAGGATAGGCCCCGGTACCGTCAGGACCGACAAAGCTGCCTTCGTGCAGTTTGCGTTCGGTGACATAGCCGTTAAAAGGGGCTCTTATTTCTAGATAACTGGCAAAGTCGGAGTAGTTCTCAAAACTCTGCGAGCGTGCTGCCAGTTCTTCTTTGCGCATCTTCACTTCGTGATCTTTGGCGTTGATGCGCTTTATAGTGGTGTTGACGTCCTGTCTGTCTGCTTCTACTGACTGTGACCACTGTACTACGTCATTGTCAGCAATTACGCCGGGTACTAGAGAGGCAGCGTAGACTCTTTGATATGTAGATTGATCAGCAAGCAAATTGGCTTGCTTTTTTTTGAGTTCAGCCTTTTCGTCTTGTAGTTCGGATTCGGTTGCTGCCACTGCTGCTTTAGCTTGAGCAATACGAGCCAGCGCTTCGTTTCTAGAGGCAAGGTATTCAGGGGCGTACATAGTGGCCATAAGTTGACCTTTTTTGACCACTGAGCCTCGGTCCACTGTGATTGTTTTGACAAACCCTCTGATTTTGGGATAGACCAGGACGTCCTGATAAGCATCGATTTCGCCTGGTAGCTGGTCTTCTCTAAAGAGCATTTTGGAGACCACGGGCACCACCGGCACTGATACCAGTGTGTCGCTATGTGCTTCTTCTACTTTTGCTGGTTTGCTAAAGTTTTGCCAGGCAAAATAAGCGCCTGCTGCCACCACAGCCGCAGCAACTACGGTTGTAACAATCTTTGTGTTGGATGTTTGCAGGGTCATCTAATGCGGTCCTTATTGTTATTCGCCGTGATCTTCGGGATGGAGCGATACTGAGCCAAGTTTGCCTTTATTTTGGATGATAGTAAAGACCAGAGGCAGGAGCGTTAGTACTGAGCTAGTCGACATCAGCAGTCCACCGATAACGGCTCTACCAAGCGGGGCGCTCTGCCCATGGGAGAGCGCCATAGGCACCATCCCTGCTACCATGGCAATCGATGTCATCAGGATGGGTCGCATACGACTTTGCGCTGCATGTATCGCTGATTGCTCAGCAGACATGCCTTCTTGTCTCATGTTTTCGGCAAAGACAACAAGCAAGATAGCGTTAGCAATGCCTACCCCAGTGGACATAATTGCGCCCATAAAGGACTGCACATTAAGTGTGGTACCGGTCACAGTCAGCATCGTCAAGACGCCAAGCAATATGGCTGGGGTGGTGGACATGACCACCAGCACAATACGCGGCTGCTGGAAGTAAGCCAGGAGCATCAGGGCAATTACACCGACAGCCAGGACCAGACCGCTAAGTAGGTGGAAGAACGTATCTTGTAAGAGTGGCACTTGTCCTTTAACGTCCACAAAAACACCAGCTGGCGGATTGCCTGCTGCTTTGACAGCTTTTTTGACGGCCTCACCGATACTACCCAGGTCGGTATCAGCATAGTTGGCGGTGAGCGATACCATGCGCATCATGTTATAGCGATCATATTCACCAGTGGTAACACCATAAGTGACATGGGCTACATCCGAAATTAAAGGACGTTGTTTGTGTCTTGTACTGTTTTCTGGATAGTCTTTATTGATGTCTGAAGCGCCCACATCATCATCGTCAGGCATCTGAATTTTGCGAGAGCTATTCATTGTAGGGAAGTTAGCAATGTCGTCTTTTGATTTGATTTGATCCTGTGGCACTTGTACTTGCACCTGATAGCTAAAGCCGCTATCGGGGTCGCGCCAGAGGCTCAAGTTGACAAAACGACTAGAAAAGAATGCTGGCTGCAAGGACATGCCAATGTCTTCGGCGGTGATACCAAGCTGGCCGGCAAGCTCTCTGTCGATGTCGATATCGACAGTGGGATAGTCCAGGGGTTGGCCCCATTGCAGGTCACGCAGATTGCTCAATTTAGCCATTTCTTTGAGCACTTTGCCGGCAAATATTTTGTCTGTGACCAGATTGTGTCCTGTTATCTGGACCGACAGAGGTGTGGGCGAGCCGAGGTTCATAATTTGGCTGACCAGGTCGCCGGGCTCAAAGCTAAACAAAGTGTCGGGCAGGGCTTTTGCCAGGCGGGTACGCAAGTTGTCCTTAAACCTTGGCATATCGATGTTAGCTGACTCTTTGAGCTGCACATCTATAACGGCCTGGTGTGGTCCACTGGTCCATAAAAAAGCTGAGCTTATGGGGAACATCGGTGGCTGCTGTCCGGCATATCCAAGAGAGCTTTCGACATTGCCTGCGCCTGCCTCTGCTTTGACTTGCTCCAAAAAGCCCAGGACGCGTCTTTCTAGCGCCTCTACACGCATCCCAGTGGGAGCCGTTATACGTACTCTAAATTGACTGCTAGCCGAATCAGGAAATAGCTCTTTACCAATAGAGTTGTAGAGTAAAAGCACCGAAGAAATACTGACCAAAAGATAGACACCGATAATCACTAGGCGCATGGGCATTATCGTCAGTAGCAAATCGTTGAGGCGGTCTTTAAGGGCATCAATAAAGTCGGGTTTATGCTCTTTTTTGTGGGCAATTGGCTCGGCTGCTCCGGCTATGGCGCCGTCGCCTTTTTCGCTAGGTTCGGCTGGTTCGTCTTTGAGCAACCATATGGCCATAATTGGCACCAGGGTAGAGGCCAGTGTGGTCGATGCCACCATGGCAAATCCTACAGCCAGAGACAGGGGGATAAACAATTCGCGAGTTATACCCACCATAAAAAATGACGGGATAAATACAGCTACTACTGAGAGCATGGCCAGTAATCTTGGCACCATAGTCTCAACACAAGCTTGATAGACCGCTCTGGATTTTTTGACACCATTGGCCAGGTGGGTGTGCATGTTTTCGATACAGACCGTGGCTTCGTCCACCAGGATGCCGATGGATAGAGCCAGTCCGCTCAATGTCTGGATATTGATAGTCTGTCCACAAAGCCAGAGACCAACTATTGACGACATCAAAGACAAGGGGATAGTGGTAACTACAATGGCCGTACTGCGCAAATCCCGCAAAAAGAGCAAGATCATCAGACCGGGTAGGATTGTGCCCAGTAGTCCTTCATGGAATACATCATTGATTGCTTCGCGCACATATTTGGACTGGTCGAATTGATAGCTGATTGTGACGTCTTTAGGTAGTACCTGTTGCATGCGAGGCAGAGCCAAACGCAGGGCGTCGACTACAGAGACAGTGGAGGCATCGGCTCTTTTAACTGCTGGTATGTAGACCGTGCGTCTGCCCTGATATAGGGCATAGCCGGCCAGGATGTCGGATGAATCCTGGACCTGACCGATGTCTTTGATGAAGATCTGGGGACCGTGTCCGGTACGAATAGGCAGATAATCCAGCTGATGGATATCGGGCAGGTCGGAGTTTACCGGCGCGATGCGCATATAGTCGCCGGTGCGGACGTTGCCAGCCGGTAGTACTTTGTTGCCGCTCATCAGCACTTTGATGATTTCGTCGCCGGATATGTTGTAGCGTCTCAGTTTGTCAGCATCAACACTGATCACAATAGAGCGGATATTACCGCCAAATGGGGGCGGTGCTTCGGCACCAGGGACAGTGGCAAGGAGAGGTCTGATGCGTGTATAAGCCAGATCCTCCAGGTCTTTTACGGTCTTAGTCTCAGATGCCAGTACCAATTGTCCGACAGGCAAACTGCCAGCATCAAAGCGCAAGACAAAGGGGTTGTATGAGCCGTGTGGCATCAGGCTGGTGGCTCTGTTGGCCATTGCCACAATCGCTGCCATAGCACTTGCCATATCAGTATCAGGTTGAAAAAAGACTTTGATTACAGTGACGTTCTGAATTGTTTTGGATTCGATATGCTCGATACCAGGCACATAAAGAAAGTAGAGTTCATAGAGCGATGTGATATAGCCTTCCATCTGGGCTGGCGACATACCGCCGTAGCCCTCGATAACATAGATGGCAGGGATTTTGAGGTCAGGAAAAATATCCTGCTTCATGCTGCTCAAAGCCATAATCGCTACAGAAATAATACTGAGCACAGCAGCAACAACTGTAATCGGGCGTCTCAGAGCTAGAGAAATAATCCACATCTACTGTTCCCTTACTTTTTAGCTGAGTCGCCCTGGACAATATTTACGATTTCAACAAAGGGTTTAAGATCGCCCTGTGCGTAGGATAGGGCTAGAAGTGAGCGCCAGACTTCAATCTGGGCTACTGCATCTTCCACTTCTGCTTCCGCTAGAGCCTTTTCAGCCTGGGCCAGGGTGACCATATTGGTCAGTCCAGTGCTGTAGCGTTTTAATACTTTGATCTCACGTACCTTTGCTGTTTGCACCAGATTTGGTGTCTCTTCAGCTACCCGTTTTGATTGCGCAAGCATGATGCGCGCTCTGGCATCTTTCTTTTCGAGTATTTGCATGGCCAGTTCAAAATCAGCTTTGGCCGCCTGTTCATTGGCAAATGCCATACGTTTTTGTTGTTTGAGGGGGAAGTATTCCATAACTGGAAAACTAAGTGAAACACCAATCATATAGTTGAAAACTTGAGGAAGTGCACCGCCGCCTACTGGTCTAATGGGATTGACTCCATCATTGCTGCCCTTGCCCCAGACTGATGAGTTGAGCCACAGGTGCGGTCTGTAGGCTTTGTTTAGGACTTCTTCTTTGGCTCGCCATCTGTTGATTTCGGCAGTTTTGAGCAGCGCTATTGGATGGGACGAGAGGTCAAAAGGTCCAAATTGTTTGACTTCCATCGGGCTGCGCACGAGGGGATCTGAGACTATGTCGATGTCGGTAGCAGCTACACCCATTTTTTCAGCAAGATTGACCAGGGTCAGCCTGGCGTTCTTTTCGGCTTTAATCAGGGCGATTTTGGCTCTTGCCACTTCGTATTCCCAGTCTGCTGCTTCCACACCGGGTTTCAGTCCTTCTGATACGAGTGTCTTAGCCCGTACATTGGCTGCTTCCATGTGCTCCAGAGCGGCCTGCATTGATTTGATAATTTGTTTGGCTGCGACTGCTTCCAAAAAGGCTTCGGCTGCATCAAAAGCCACATCCAGTCTGGTTAGGTTAAGATCGGCGCGGGCAGAGCGGGCATCGGCATAAGCAAAATTGTCATTGGCTTTGCGCAGACCACAATCAACCATGAGCCAGTTTAAGTTGAGACCTTGCAAGTTATTGACCAGAGGACGCATCGACGAGCGTTGTGATACAGGACCAGAGTCCACTGGCACTGTATCAAAGCCAGAGACGTTGTTCATGATTGTGCTGGCGACACGGTTGCCGGTGATGCCGGATTCCTGGATGTCGATATTGAGGTTGGGCAGATACTGAGTTTTGGCCAGAGAGACATTGGCCATCGATGCTCTCAATTTGAAATGTTTTTGAGCTATGGTGGGATAGTTGCGCACGGCAATATCCACTGCTTCAGCGATGGTGATGGCGGCGGTGGGCTTGATTGGCTGAAACTGGAAATCAGGAATGTCAGTTTCGCGACCGGCGCAAAAGCAAGGTGCGGCAAAGTTAATTGAACTGATCAGAAGCAGGCTGAGACTGGCAAAAAGTTTTAAGGCACTCATAATCCAGCTCGATATCTCACTACTAATCAAGCAGGAACTCGACAAGTCGTGCTGCATCTTGACAGGGCGCGGATGGGCGTAAAAAAACACATTGATGTGTTAACCTGGAAATTATATAACGCCTGATTGTTTCTCATCTTTTTGTGGTCTCTTAATTGCAAAAGCTGTTTGTTTTTTCATCATTGTTGTGGCTCATTGCCGCCCCTGTTTTTGCCCAAGACAAAGCAGCAATCGACCATATGTTTGATCAGTTTGACCATGAAGCCTGGCATGATCCCTATTTTTTGCAGCGGGATGATGAGGCAAAGCGAGAGCGTGAAGCACGCGCTAAAAAGCTCAGAGAAGCTAATCAAGAGCAAGATGACAAAAAGGACAAGCCCAATAATGCCGGCTATCAGCCTGAAGATTTTGGTCCCGAAGACTTTAGAGATCTTGATGTGGGCAAAGACATTTTTGAAAAGTTTTATATGGATCTCAAAAATTTTGACCACAAAGATGTTGTCCAAGTAGATGACGAGCCCTTTGCCAGACGCTACATGGATCAGTCAGAGGGCGATCACAGGCGGGATGACAAGGGTGAGCTTTTGTCACCAATTAGAGCCTCTCTCGGTCAAAAGCCCAATATCATTCAAGATTGGCCTGGTGACTGGGTGCCTGACAAACTAGACCCTATCGACAATGGTGGCTTTGCAGTCTCACCTGATAATGGCTCTCCTGTGCCTTATCGTCTCAATGGCCATGTTGATTTGCAGCGTGTCCGACCGTGGGACATCAATAACTAACTATTGCACTCTCAAAAGCTTCACGGCCAGTGCTTCTGTGGTGATGCTGCGGCTAATGGTATTGTATTTTTCGGCCTGGCTAGTTTGACCTAAGCTGCGTAAGACTCGCTCGTAATCTTTGAGAGTGGCTGCGGTAAAGAGGCTGCGCTCACCGGTGGCATGCAGTGTACTGTCGAGAGCATAAGCATAAAACGCGCTGGCGTCTTCTAATTTACCCTGGCAATAGCTGGCAAAGGCCAGCTCATTGAGTCTCTGGGCAATTTCTAGGGTTTGAGCAGCCAGCGGCACTGTATTTTTGCTGGCTAGTTCACCAATCAATGTAGGGGCTATATCAGCACTCTGTCTGGCTTGTTTTAGTAGGTCAAGCAAGGTACTCAGTCTTTGCGCTGCCACACTTTTGTTGCCGTAAATGGCAACATAGATAGCTAATGCACGCTCCAGCAGTGGCTGGGCTTGCTCGTAGCGACCTTGATTGACATAGACTGATGCTAGACCTTTGAGGTCGCGGGCAACGCTGGGATGGTTTGGACCCAGTGTTTTGATGTCGATGGCTACCATCCGCTCCATATAATCTATGCCGCTGCTATTTAGCTGGTCAGTGCTGTTACCTTTGTCCCGGGCATTTTGTCTGGCGATTTCGTCTATCAGAGCATTGTCACCGTTTTGCTCTGGTATCACCACTGGTGCCGCCCCTGGCTGTGGCTTAAAGCTCAGGCTGACCTGGCTTTCAAAGCTAGACGGTGCCACTGCTCTAGTTGATGCCAGTGCCTGTACTTGATCTTTGAGTAATTCTGTTTGAAATTGTGAAACCATTATTTTGCTTGGACCAGTATAGTGCTGGCGCAAATCGAGATAGTCGCTGAGCAAGGAGACAAGCTCGCTGGTATCTGACAGGGCTCTCTGGGCGAGTGTGAGGGTGAGAGCTTTGCGGTAACAGTCTTCGGCTTGTTGTATAAGATTGGCCTTATAGCTTGCCAGTCCTAGATTATGCAAACAGAGAGCCTGTCTGGCTGAGTCACTTTTGCTGTCGAGCGCATCTATGTCGACAGCCCGCTGATAGAGCTTGACGGCTTTGAGATATTCACCGTCCATTTCCTGGACTTTGCCCAAAGCGATGAGTGTCGCAATCAAAAGCGGGCTGTTTTTACCATGTGCCTTTTGTAGCTGTTTTAGTGATTTTTTGTAGAGAGGTATGGACTCTTCGTTGATGTCTTCGATAGTCAGTATTTTAGCTAACTTATTTTGGCAGGTGACAATATCGTCAATGTTGGTCGGCTTTGACTGGCGTGTTATTTTGAGCGCCTGGCGGTAGCATTCTTCAGCCTGAGGCAGTCTTTGCAATTTGAGTTGCAAGTCGCCCTGGTCGACAAATTCTTGCCAGCCATAGCCTGTCTCCGCCTGCGCGGGCGACACAAATAGAGCACTATATATAGTGGCACAGATGAGCAGTCGTGTGAGGCGCTTATGCATATCGTTGTCAGCATAACATCTTGGATTCAATTCTTTTACTTGGCAAGTGTGACATCCTGGCTCTCAGGGGTTATCATGACTGTCTTTTATGGATGTCCTATGCTCAAAAATTTGTTAGTGACCAGCTCTCTGCTTTTTGCAATTTTGCCCACCCTGGCTCAAGCACCGCAGGGTTATGGTTTTCCTGGTCGGGGCAATGCCTCGGACTGGAGCGATGCTTTGCCTTATTACAATCTTGGCAATAAATATTTAGAAAGTGGGCGCTATGACGAGGCGATTGATAGCTTCCATGCTGCTTGCGCTCGCTATGACCAGGATGCTGACTTTTATATCAATCTGGGCGTGGCCTATCGCAAGGTAGATGACTATCAAAGTGCTGAGCAGGCCTTTACCCGGGCCCTTAGCATCAACGACAAAGACTGGATGACCTGGAGCAATCTCGGCAATGCTTTGCTCAAGCAAAAAAAACTCAAAGAAACAATCGCTGCTTTTAACCGCAGTCTCAAATGCAAGCCGCCGGCTAAAGAAAAGGCCGCTATGGAAAAAGACATAGCTGATATCAATAAAATCATCAGCATGACTCAGCCTCCTCCACCTCAGAGGACCATCAAAAAAACTCCGGCAGTGCAGCCACCAGCAGTCAAAAAAACAGGCACAGCAAAAGACGTATCAGGCTGGGATGAACTTTTAAAATAGGCAAAGAAAGAGAGAGCAGTGACTGGCAATGCTCTCTCTTTCTTTTTTTTATTGCTTTTAAGCTGACAATAGTGAGCTTAATTTATTGGTTGGTGCATCATCTTTTTCGACCGAATCAGATGCGCCGGGCTCCAAATCGTAGCCATCGAGCCAGCCATTAGAATGAGCTACGGCAGAGCGCAGCACTTCTGGTTTGGCGTCTCCCAGAGCAACCTCTTTGTAGAGAGCTAGAAGCTGGAGTGTGGTCATCAGGCAGACATTCTTTTTGTTGGCATAATCAGCCAACTCGACGTCTTCTGCTGAGGTACCACCGGCCTGGGGTGGTCCGTCTCCAATTTTGCTAACAATCAAGATACCTTTAGGTTCAACACCTTTTTCGCACCAGTAGCGAGTCTGCGAAATCGACAATTGACCCAGGTGAGAGCGCTCGGCTTGAGTGGTGGTCCAAATGACACGAGCGATACAGACTTGTTTGTCATCAAATTCCAGTCTCAGCTCGTGTTTATCTTCAGCGGAGATGGTGACTTTCCAGCCCAACAGACCCAGTACTTTGCCGCTCGCTTCCACAAGCTCGTCACCGGTGGTGGTGAGCAATGTGTTGCGGATACCGCGTGTAAGAGCAACGCGGGTTTCGACATCGCGAATTTTTTGTTGAGCTAATTTGACCTGGTCATTAAGCTCATCAAGCTCTTTGTTTAGTTTGCCTATCTCATCTGAGAAGTATTTTTTACACCAATCTGGCACTTCAATCGCCCCCGCTGTAGCATTAGTTAAAATCGCACTATCAAGTTCGATACCCCTGGTCACCGCTTCTACAGGCTCTTCAGCCTTAGCAGGTTGGCTTGCGACCGATGTTTCCTCGCCCATCCTTTCAGGGCTTTGAGTGGCCTGGACTTCATCTGCTTTGGCAGAGGCAAGATCTTTGGCTTCCTCAATGGAGTTTCCTACAGAAATCTCTCCAGTTTGCGATTGTTCTTTGATCGCATCTTTTTCTGATTTCTCCTGATCAGATTTCTCCTCATCAGATTTTTCTGTATCAGAATTTTCGTGGGCAGAACTCTCAGGCTCTTTTTCGGGTTCAGATTTTTCTGCTTCTTCTGCTTCAGATTTTGCTGATTCTTGTGGCACTGGCTCAGCTTCGACTACCGGTGCAGCTTCGATTGAAGCAGTGGTTTTACCGTTTGTATTTTCTTCTTTGAGCATATCTGCAAGCCCACCCAGTCCGCTTTTTTCGGTGCTGTCGTTGTCGCTTGCCGCCAGTAGATTGCCCAGGGCAATCTTAGGTGGTTCGATTACTTTCTCTTTGGGCTTTTCTGCCTCTTCTACTTCAGCAGTTTCTTCTTTGGCAGTTTGCTGCAAAGATTCTTCAGGCTGAGTGGGAGATGGCATAGCCTCGATAGTTACTGTGTCGCTTGGTTTGTTTAAAATGCGCTGAGGGAATTTATCAGCACCCTCTTTTGCACTACCGGCAGTGGCATTGGCTTCGTCGTCGCTTTCTGAAGCGGCTTCGATTTCTGCCATAAGTTCTTTGTCACGGGCTGCTAGCTTGGCTTTTACGTCGTCTTCGCCGTTATCTTTACCGCTATCTTCTTGCAGTGGTTGCAAAAGCGAAGCCAGTGATGCTTTGGGAGCAGCTTTTTCTTCGATTTGGATAGAGTTGGCAGCTTGTTCGAGCTTGTCCATCAGGTTGGCATCGGGCTTAGCCATTTCCTGTGTATGCTCTCTGGCACCAGGAGTGGGCTTGTCGCCTTCTTTGGGGGTCTTGAGTTCAACCGCTTTGGCTTCTTCTTGACCTTCAATGGCGCTTGGTTTAGGTGAGCTGTCTTCGCCTTTTTCGCTTTGTGACTCGACAACAAACCAAAAAAGCGAAACCCCTACTTTAAGTACATCGCCGTCTTTGATTGGCTCAGGAGAAGTCAGAGCATTGCCATTGAGAAATGTGCCATGTCTGCTTTTGGCATCCTGGACTGTGAATTCGTCATTGTCCAGGCTGATAATAAAATGAAACCGCGAGATCGACTGGTCGCCACTGATGACGATGTCATTAAGATCATCCCGTCCAACGCGACATCTGGGCGTTGCTACCGGAATTTTCCGGTTGGATACCAGGTCGACGAGAAATGCAGTTGGAGTCTTTGGTCCGTCTTGGTTGTTTTCCATCGTGCTGCTTTCAGGGCCGAAAAAAGAATTTTACTATAAGAATGTTCCACGGGAAGTGGAATATAAACACCCCGGCGCACTTGTGAACAAGCACTTCTGTATTATCAGTCGCACCCCGGTGTCTAATTGAGATTAGCAGGTACTGTGCTAATTTGTGGAATTTTTCAGGATTTTTTGCCAGTCAGCCACTGGTTTAATTTCTGGAAGAT
Source organism: Candidatus Obscuribacter sp. (assembly GCA_016718315.1). Classification (GTDB taxonomy): domain Bacteria; phylum Cyanobacteriota; class Vampirovibrionia; order Obscuribacterales; family Obscuribacteraceae; genus Obscuribacter. Next base: position 122,982 of record JADKDV010000003.1, read on the forward strand.
ATTAATTTTGTCCTGAGGCTTTTGTCTGACTTGCTCCTCTGCACTTGACGAGTCTTCTAATGCAAACCAGAACAGTGAGTAACCTATTTTAATTACTGCTCCATCTTTAAGTACCAGAGGTGAGAGCAAAGCTTGACCATCGACAAAAGTGTCTTTTTTACTGTCCATGTCTTCGATTGAGTACTGTTCGCCATTAAAACTAATACTGAACTGAAACCTAGCTATGGATTGATCGCCATCGAGCACGATGTCATTGAGCCGGTCGCGACCTACTCGGCACTTGGGCACAGTGATGGGCAGTTTTTTATTGTTTGTCAGGTCAACTAAAAAGGCGGTTTTGTCGCTCATTTTGACTCAAATTCCCTAGCGGCCCAGTGCTTGAGCAATATCTTCGCTAAGTGTGCTGGCCACTTCTGGGATTTGTTCTTCGGTAAAGACAGTAACTATTGAACGGCCCCTAGTGGCTTTGATCTTCTTATAAAATTTCTTGTTGGTGATTTTCCAGAGCGGTGCGGCATCGGCGGCACTGGTGGGGATTAGTTTGACCGTCAAAAACATGACGTATTTGTCGTGCATAACGGTATTGCCATCAAATTCCAGTCTGTCTACATTGCCATCCACGATATAGGCGGCATTGAGCTTTTTGGCCAGTTCACTGTTGCGTTTGCTCTTGTCTGCCGAGGCAGCCAGACCGATTTCATCAAGACCTTTCTTCATTTCTTCTTCAGTGACCACAAGCTGTCCCAGTTTGATTGTCAGTTTGCGGGCCAGAGCATCGCTCAGTCGCGCTGGTAGGGGGCTCAGCTCATCTTTGGAGGGAGCGCTCATACCGGTTTTTGCTTTCCAGAGGATGTCCGGGTCGATGCTGACAGTGTTGGGACCGCTAAATGGCATCACTATAAGTTTGTCAGCCGCCCAGGAAGGTTGGCAGCTGGTCGCTACCATCAGCAGTAAGGCAGACACGGTTAGTTTTAGCTTAATCATATAGATCCTTCCTCAGGCGTTAGAGCTGTAGGATACATGAAAATGTCTGGAGTGCTCCGGGCGAATTGTGAACAAGTGTTAACTGGCAAGTAATTGCTTGACAGCTTCTTGTGGGTAAATATTGCTAGAGCGCTATTAATAAGACAAGCGTTAAGTGGAGTTGATAATGACTGAACCTGCAGACGCCCCAGCTCATGCCATAAACGAGGGTTTTGGACTGACCTTTATGGAATATCTCAAGACCCTGCCCTGGTGTAAACAGGAGCATGGTTCGCTTGTGGCAGTTCATAAGCTGACTTCGGAAGTAATCGAAGCAGTAAGAGAGCACGAAGTGAAATTGCATCCGGGTGGCATGGTGGTCAAACTGCCTCGCTCGGTCTTGATGAATTTGCAAAAGCATTGTGATGATGGTCAGCCTCTGCCAGCGGTGTTGGTTTTTAAAGCTGAAGGCGTAGACATATGGTTCCGTCGCACTAAGCCCGATGAGTTTCCTTTTGATACCTGGAATGATCCGGCCGCTCTCACAATTGAGAGAGAATCAGCTTTTGTGCCATTGGCTAGTCTGGGTGGCGAAGCTGCACCGTTTTACAAAGAGATGCTTGGTAAGGCCAACGCCTGCCCGGCTATGATGCCCGCCTACTAAAACAAATTAGTAGTGCCAGAAGTAGTGCCAATCGTAGTTGTATTCGGCGCTTTCTTTTGCTTGCAATTCTTGTTTAAAAACAAACTGAAAATGGCTATTGACTTGGCTCCACCACTCAGGCCAGCTATAGTAGCCCAGATAACCTGACTTCCATTGGTCAAGCGGGCTCAGGGCGACGATTTTGCCTGTTTTATCGCAAAGATCTGCTTTGCCCATCATCTTGCGGATGATTTCGACACTAGCTGGTTTACTGCCAAAATTGGTTAGCTTAATAGTACCTTTCATATTGATGCGACCAAATTTGCGATCCTGAAAAGTAACAGCATCAGGTTGTCTTGAGACTTCACGCTCTTCTTTTTTGGCTTTGAGATCAACTGCTTGGGTCAGTGTCAAATCACTTGTGCTACCCGGTGCGGCATAGGTCATCATGCCCTGAGCGAGGATATCGCTTTTGCCATTGCTTTCTACAAAGATTAGAGCTGGTGCTGTAGTAAAAGGCTCTTTGCCAGTGTTGCTCAATCTGATTTTGTGCATTATTTTGAGCGCTTCGGCTTGTTTCATTTGCTCAGCCTGGTCTTCATTTTGCCCTGCATATTGCAGTTCGGCTGGCGGCAAAATCGGTAATTCTAAAGTATAGAGGTCTTTGTAGCTGACCTGGTATTCGCGCACCGGCAGTACTATTCGTTCACCTTTTTTGATGGTCAAATGTTTGACATTAAAGACAAAGAGGTCTTCGTTTTTGTTGCCAGTACTCTCTACTTTTACCGATTGAGCACGTTCATCTTCGTTTCTGATACTGACACTTTGAGACATTATGCTATTGGACAGAGAGTTGCGCAGGTAGGAGCGGTCCTCGCTCTGGCTTGCCACCATTGATAGTGTCTGGGTCAGACTGATTGGATCGTTTTGATCCTTAAAGGCAAATGATGGTACTCCCACTACTAGATTGGTGCTGACGTCTTCTAGGTCCACGAGATCATTGACTACAGTGGCCTGGAGTTTGACAGTGGCGTGGTTTTGTCCATCTATGGTGACTTTGTATGAGGGGATCCAGCGCAGACCTTTTTGTACATACATCATGCCGACACCGGCGCTCTGGTTTTTAATATCAGCACCGTTTAGTTTTAGTGTTAGCACATTGCGCAGTTCTTCTTCTTCACCTAGAGACTTGCAGGGACTTTTAAAAGTAATCGTTTCGATTCTCGAGACTGGCACAAAAGAAGTGCCCTCCAAAGTTTTTAGTTCGACTAGATCGCTTTTGACTGGCAATATCAAATCTGGCTTTTGGCCTGAAGATACCGCCCGGGCAAGCTCCTCGGCCGAGCGAGTGGGGATACCCATGATTTGTGCGTCGTAGCTAATCACTTTACTATTGTGGCCACTGCCACTCAGTTCATTGACTCTTACCATGGCGCCAATATTGGCGGCGATGAGCTCTGGCAGAGCAAGTGCGGTGCGATCCATTTTGATTTTACGTTGACCGGCTGTGACCGAGACCAATTTGACTGCGTTGTCCGTACTATATGGGAAGAACGTGCCCAATAACGGACTAGGTAGACTGTCTAAAATGACGTCGCCTGAGCTATTGGTCGGCATTTCGCCTTCCTGGTTGATGACGGCATGCCCATCCTTAAAAATGGTCACTTCTTTGACTGGCATGCGCGCCACTGCCGATTTGCTCAGCTCACTGGCTCTAAGCGAGTCAGTACTGACATAAAGTGCGGTGATGATGCTGAGGCTTAGCGCTAAAAGGTAATTATGTTTGTTCTTCATGGTTTGATTATGGAAGTACTAGAGTTGTCTCGCGACGGTGTTTACCCTAGAATTTAGCTGTCACTATTATTGTGGTATGACAAAATGGATAATTGTGGCAAAGCTGATCTCAGAGCCATAACAAGTGAAGCTCTAACCCTCCTTAAAAATGACCGCAGCGCTGCCGGCGTAAGTCGCGCGCTTGCTCTTTATCGTCAAGCCGCTGAGGCTAATTATGGACCGGCACTCTATAATCTTGGCTCGATGTACTTTAATGGTATAGGTGTCGAGCGAGATTATAACGAAGCTCTCAAGTGGTTTTATAAGGCTGCTGAACAAGGCGATATCGACGCCATGTTTAATATTGCCTATATTGCTGACCGGGGCTACCTGGGCTCGCAGGATCTGGCTTTAGCCTTTGTCTGGTATCAAAAGGCGGCTCAAGGAGGATCGGCTCGGGGGCAATACGATTTGGCCGCAATGTATCATCATGGTCGCGGCATCGATATCGATATGGCAAGTGCTATTTACTGGTACCAAAAAGCTGTTGAGGGTGGTGTGCCCAGGGCGCAAATCAATCTTGATGAGCTTAACAGGCAGTCATGAAAAAAACTCTGGTAACCCTGGTGCTGATATTAAATATGGTGGCAGTACCAGCAGCGGCAGTGGCTCTGGATACTGCCAGTGGTGAGGCTCAAGGACCGGCACCGCATAAGGCTACACTGATTGATATCGAAGACTGTAACCGTCAGATTTTGCTCAAAGAAATCGAACTGGAGCGTTATAGTATTAACTTTAGAAAGAAAAATAACGTGCAGGGACGGTACAGAGGCTGGCGTTATTTTATCTCGCAGGAAGCCAATGCCTCGCTCACCAGTGCCGGTCTTTTGCGGCAACTGAGAGAACGGCAAAATGTAATTGATGCCAACAACCGGGTAGGCAGTTTGCGCCGCCGTCCCAACCGGCAGGTACTGGAGAGCGGTCTTATCTGTCAGCTTGTCGGTCAGTCCATCGGTGGCACTGGATCGGCTATTGAGCTTGGCATCAATATGGTGCACGAACAGCAAGCCCGTAAGCAAGGCTACGGGCCCAGGGCTGGCATAGCTAAAGTGATGGCGCTCAAGCAACAGCTTGAGCAGCTATTTGAGCAAAGGCGCAAACTTGTCAGTCGCAGTGATATGGACCCGGAAGATCTGGCCATTGCCCTGAGAGAGGAGGCAGTGCTGCGCGATATCACCGATATGGGCTTACATGAATACTGCGATTTTCATGCCGGTGCCAGACGCTATGCCACCTTTCAGAATGCGCTGTACATATTTGATATAGCAAAAAACGCCACTGGAGTGTCTGGCAATATTGTCGGTTTAAATGGTCTGCACAGACCCAGTCCTCGTTTGAGTGGGGCTGGATCGATTTTGACTTGTATCTCTGGTTTTCTTACTTTTACAAGCCCTTTAGCTAGCCGAGGCAGTGGGCTGGTGGCCGAAAAACTGCAACGCCGCAGGCTCAAACCTATAATTGCCGGTCATCCGCGTGTGCCCATAGATAAATTGAACGAGGACCGCTCCCGGCTTAAGTTGGCTATTGCTAGCCGTCTGGCTCAGGACCCCACTGCCTGCAAGACTCAAACTCTGGCCATGCTTGCCTACTGTGAGCAACAAACTGAGCTTAGACAGGCTCAGCTTGAACTCTCAACTAGAGAAGTGCAATCCGGTACGAGATCTGCTACACAAAACGTCCTGGTCGGTGCCATCGTAGGTGGTACCAAGATGAGTTTTGGCACCACCGGTATTATTGGTGGATTTCGTTATCCAACACAGCCTCTTAAGGCTAATGCAGTGGCTCAGGCTGGCACTATTAGTTATGCGGCGGGCTCTTTTGTCTCTGTGGCCGATAACGTGCGCTTGCGTGTCTTAGATGAGTACAACAGACGCAGGCTCTCGCGCAAAAGACAATTACCATCGCAAGTGCTGGCCGACCGTCTTGATGCTCTGAGCCAGCTTGAGACCACGCTGGCATTTAAAAACTAAACTGACTGATTTAGCTCTCCAGAGTAAAACGCATAGTCAACTTGATAATTTTGTCGAGAGATTCTAAGATTTCGCCTCTCATAAAACGCACTGTATTTTTGCTGCCATCCTCAAATTCTACAGTCAATGAGCTGAACACCATGTCGCGGGCAGCACTCGTCACTGAGCTGGTTTGCAGATTTTTGAAATCCTTACTGCTGAGGATTTCGTCGATAAGCTGAGCTTCTTGCTCTGGCAGCATTTCTCTTGAGACCGGTCCAAACTGCTCATATTGTGGTGCCATACCGGGACCACTGCCGACCATTGACCAGAGGGTTTTAAAGCGCATGTTTATACCTCTAAAGAGGTTTTTATGATACTACTTTTTATCCACCGGGGCGCGGTCCATGGCCAGTAGCATGCCGTAGATAATGCTCCAGGGGTGGGGCGCACAGCCCGGGATAAAAACAGAGACCGGCAAAAGGGCAGAGACACCGTTGGCTTCGGCATAGCCACCTTTGTGTACGCCGCCAGATATAGCGCAGGTGCCCAGCGCCACTACAATTTTAGGCGCGCTCATTGCTTCATGGCAGCTTAAAAGAGCGCTCTGCATGCCTTTGGAGACAGGTCCAGTGACCACCAGCGCGTCGGCAAAACGGGGTGAGGCGACAACAGTTATACCAAAGCGCTCAATATCAAAAATAGGATTGCCGCTTGCTCCAAGCTCCATATCGCAGGCGCTGCAGCCAGTGGAGACCACACGGGCTGCTACTGAGCGCCTAAAAGGGTTGGCTTTACTTTTGACCGGTGTGGCAGTGCTTTCGCTTTGACCGGGCAGGTTTTTATTTGATAGGATCAGGGCTTCTCTTGTGCGAGTGGCGGTGCGCGTCGATGGGTTGTTGACGATAGTGCCGGATGGACAGATATCCACACAAAGACCACAACCGATGCAAGCTCCGAGATCGAGAGTGACTGTGCCACCATCAATGTTTAATACGTTGATGGCATCGGTGGGGCAGACCGACACGCAGGCATCGCAGCCGGACTGACAGGGCACATCGGTTAGTTTTGGTAGCCCTCGTACGCCACTGGCCAGGTCCGGGCAGATTGGCGACTGGGTGGCCACACCTTGTTTAACTAAATAGCTAAAGAGTTCGAGCATACTGCCTGCCTTTTAAAGATCGGAGCCGCTATAAGAGAGAGCCAGGCTCTTATTGCACAGGGGGAAGTCAGCGATAAGGTTGTTGCGAATAGCAATGGCTATAGCTGTCCAGTTATTAAAACTGGGGTCTTTGATAGCATAACGAGTGATTTGACCGTTACTATCGGTCACTATCATATGGATAAGCTCGCCTCTAAAGGCTTCCACTATACCAATGCCAATTTGGTCTGGCGGCAGTTTGTCTGGTATTTTGATTGAGTCTGGACCGTCGGGTAGATTGTCGATGAGGCGGTCTAAAGTATCGAGGCTGGACCAGATTTCTTTGATGCGTACCATCTCGCGAGCGAGTATGTCGCCACCTTTTGCAGTCATCGCCGGTGGTGCCAGCTCTGGATAGGCACCGTGGGCAAAATGTCGGCGCGTATCGTATTCAATACCGGTAGCACGACAAGCCACTCCCACCATGCCAAAATCATTACAGAGCGAGCGCGGCAGCACACCAATATCGCGCATACGCTCAAGACCCATTTGATTGTCTAAAAACATCTGTAGCGGTTCTTTTAGCTCATGGCGCAGTCTAGCAATCTGCCCTTTAAATTGAGCAAGACTCTCTTTAGCCACCGGACGTACGCCGCCCGGTAGGATAAAGCCGCGCAAAAAACGCGAGCCAGTAATTAAATCGCCAAGACCCAGCGCGCGGCCGCGGAGGCGACCCATGGTGGCGGAGATACCCAGTAGACCTATATCTGTACCCATGCCGCCGACATCGATAATATGGCAGGCCAGACGTTCTATTTCGAGAGCTATGGTGCGCAAGTAGCGGGCTCGTTCTGAGACTTCGATGCCCATCACCGATTCGATTGCTTCGCAGTGAGCAAGAGCATTTGCTGCTGCTGTATCGGAGGCTGCTGCTTCGGCCACAAAGTGCGCTTTGGCAAAAGGTACCTCACATAGGCGTTTTTCGACACCGCGGTGGACAAAGCCCAGTCTCACTTCTAGATTGACAATAGTCTCGCCATAACAACTAAATCTAAAATGTCCAGGTTCGATGATGCCAGCGTGTATAGGACCGACTGGTAACTCGTAGACGCCTTCGCCTTTTACTTCCAAAAATTTAAAAGCCCGCCCTATCGGTGGCTTAAATCCCTCTGGCAGTGGTGCTTTACGCAGCGGGTAGAAGTTTTCGGGATATTGATCATGGAGATTGAGGTGTTTGAATCTGGGATGGCCTGAAGGCACAATGCCAAACATATCAAAGATGAGACGCTCAAACCAGTGAAGCTGAGGAAAAGTGTTGGTTAAGCAGGGATAGCTGTTGCTATCTAAGGCAGTCTCCAGTACTCTAACCGTCCCCTTTTGTGGATGGAGGAGTAAGGTGATCAGTTGACTGCCATCTATACTTGTAAAATGCCCCAGTCTCTCTTTGCCATCTTTGCCAATGGCGTCATTGAGCAGATGGGGCAGATCTGCTAAGGCTACTTGCTCTTTAGCGACTTGCATGGTTTTGTCCTCTGAGATTATCTAGAGCCTGGTCCACCAAGCTGATGCGGTGATTTTTTTGGCAGCCGGGTACCCAGGTGGAAGTATCCACAGTCAAACCCAGTAGCAAGCTCAATAGCACTAGCATCATTGGTATCAGAGCGGCGCGTTTGGGTTTGAATGATTTGAAATCAGGTTTGGCTGTGCCATAGATTATTTTGCCCACATGAGACATGATGGCAAGAAAACTTACAGCCAGAGCCACTGTTATTATGAGGGCGAGAGCGATGCGGTGATCCGACAGGCTCAAGGTCATAAGTGATATCTCTGAGACAAAAGCACCAAAGGGTGGAGCCCCGCTCACTGCGATAGCGGCAAGAGCCAGAGCTGCTGCCCATATGGGGCTGTTTTGCATCAGTCCATGCAGCTTGCTGAGCTTTTTTGTGCCAGTCGCCTGCACTATATTGCCGGACATCAAAAAGAGAGCAACTTTTGCCAGGCTGTGATTGAGCGCTTGCAAAAAGAAAAGTGGACCAGAGCCAAGTCCAATAGCAAAGAGCATCAAACCGACGTTTTCGATACTACTGTAAGCCCAGAGTCTTTTGAGATTGCTCTGTCTGACAATGAGCAGACTGGCTGCCAGTACTGTGATTGTGCCAAGAATTGCTACAAGCTCAAAGACACGCGAATGCGGGGCTGCGGCAAGCAAAATAGAAGCTACTTTGTAGATGCCAAAAAGAGCACAGTTTAACAGTGAGCCTGAGAGCATTGCTGAGGCTGGTGCAGGGGCCTCGGAGTGAGCGTCAGGCAGCCATGTGTGCAAGGGGAAGATACCAGCTTTGGTGCCATAACCAAGTAGACAAAAAATAAAACCAAGTCTCAAAAGCGGGAAGTTTAACTGTGAAGCATGGCTGATTAGCTCTGCCACATTGAGTGTTGCTACTTCCAGTGTGCCTCTCTGGCTGGCGGCAAAAATAAAGACGGTGCCAAGTAGGGCAAAAGCGATACCGACCGAGCAGACTATTAAATACTTCCAGGTGGCTTCCAGAGCGTTTTTGCTGCGCTCAAAATAGACCAGAGGTGCCGACGATAGTGTGGTTGCTTCAATGGCAATCCAGAGATAGCCCAGGTTGTCGCAGGTAAATACCGTGGTCATAGCCATCAAAAAAATATGGCTACAGGCGTAAAAGATGCGCACATGCACGGCTTGATAGGCTTCACCTTTGTTTTGGGCCGCCTGGAAGAAATAATCAGCATGGGTGAGGCAACAGCAAACAACAAAAGTAGTTAGCACAATAAAATAGGCGCCCAGTGTTTCAATCGCTAGACCAGAAGCAAACTCCAGTCTGCTTGCGTGCCCGGTCAAAACATTGGAGAGGATAGACATGACCACTGGCAATTGAAACCAGATTATTAGAGCTGAGAGTTTGCGCACAATTGCCACGTCTTTGATGGCCAGGCTGAGAATAGCCATGGCAAGCGGCAATATTAAAAGGGCGACAAATTCGTTCATCTCAATCCTTCAGGTCAGTTAGCTGAGACACATCGATGTGTTCGAAGCTTTTTTTGATGTTAAAGAGCAAAAGTCCTGAGATCATCACACCCACCAGTACTTCCAGCAAAAAGCCCATCTCGATTAATAGAGGCATACCATGGGTCTGAGTGATGGCAAAGAGATAAATACCGTTCTCTATCACTAAAAAGCCGACAATCTGACTCAGTGCTGCTCTTCTAGTCAGCATCAGGAGCACTCCGGTAAAGAGAATACTCATCGCTGCTGTGGAGCCGAAGCGACTGTCTGGATCGCCTACCAGTCCTGGTATTTGTTGACTGATTAGATAGGAGATGCCGAGCATCAATGCTCCCAGATGCATCGACAGTGGTGCTGCTAAAAAGGTTTGTTTGTCAGAGCCTACTTCTACTTTTTTCATCACCCAGCTAAGAAAGGTCGGGATAAAAAGAGCTTTGACAATGAGCACGCCCAGGGCAATAAAATAAAGATGTTCTTCTTTGGTAAGATGGGCAATCCAGGCTGTTTCTGCCGCTATAGCCATGGTGTGCAGGCGGTAAAAACTGAGATTTGAGCGCAAAAGAGTTGTGCCCAAAATAAGGATACCGAGAATGGCCGAGAGCATTGCTAAAGCTTCAAAGGTGTTTAGCGTCATTTATCCCCCCTAGTGCATATTGCGCGAGAGCGCAATGAGGACGCAAAAGATGCTCATGGCTACTGCATAAGCGATAAATTCAGGCAGTTTGGTCCAGCGCAGTTTGACAGACAAGCTCTCAATAACAGCTATCGTGGTAGCCAGGGCAAAAACGCCTGCCACTGATAAGAGTCCGCGCGTGAGATCGCTGGCTCGCCACATGTACGGTATGGCATGCAAAAAACACTGACTGCTAATACCAAGCAAGAGTACAATCTTGATAAAATGAGTCATCTCCACAAGGGCCAGGTTTGTAGCTGAGTTTTCCAGGATCATGGCTTCGTGCACCATGGTCAGCTCCAGGTGGGTGGTAGGGTCGTCCGCTGGCATCCGTGACAGCTCTACCAGGCTGGCTAAAAACAAGCCACAGCCAGCAATAAACCATAGACCAGTATGAGTTTTGAGCGCCAGATTGTTAAAGGCAAAGACTTCGGTGAGATTGCTTGTGCCTGCGGTAGAGCCCAGTGAGACCAGGCAGAGTATTACAGCAGGCTCCACCAGTAGTGCCAGTGTTACTTCTCTACTGGCACCAAAGCCGCCAAAAGCTGAGCCAGCGTCAAGGGCAGCCAGTACTGTAAAGAAGCGGCTTAATGCCAGTAAGTAAATAATAAAAAAGAGGTCGCCAGGTATATTGAGCGGATGAAACGTTGTCCAGGGAATGAGGAAGGACAATAAGATCAAAACTGAGATATTGATTGCCGAAGCCGAACGGAAAATCCAGCTGACGTGCTTGCTTATGGTCTCACTTTTGTGCATCAGTTTGATGATATCCAGTATGGGCTGGATTATTGGGGCACCGATGCGGTTTTGAAATCTAGCTTTGACTTTGCGAATAATGCCCACAGTCAGTGGTGGCATCAAAGTGATTGAGACTAGAAATGCTCCCAGTTTAAGCATGGAGGCTGAGTCTATGGCGATCACAGTGTAATCCCCAGCAAAACGAGAAAGAGCATTGTCAAAAAGACATAGAGCAAGTGTACGTGAATGCTGCCAGTCTGTAGTCTGGTCATTGTCAAAGATAGCCAGCTAATCAAGTCTAGTGTACGGCGGTATGCTCTGGTCTCAAGATAAGGTGACATCTTGGTTTCGACTCTAATTTGTTCAGGGAAGTGACGTCTATCTTTGCCATCAATGGTGGTGACCATATCAAGTTGCAAAATTTGTGCAAAGATGCGACCAATGGGATGGCTAAAGCTTGATCCTGTCTCTTCCGCTCTGGCTGAAAGCGGTCCATAACCGCAATCCCAGGTGATATATGTGTTGATACTTTGAGTCTTGGGACCGAGTACCAGGATGTAAATGCTCGATGCCAAAATCAAACCTACCAGACAGAGCTGGCCTTGCGGTATCGGAAAGAGTGAGGCGGGGTCGGCATAGCTACCGGTCAAATAAGCCAGGACTGGAGATAGTCCATGCATACAGACAGAGGCGGAAGTGCCGAGGATGATACAGATTACAGCCAGGATAAGCTGGGCCAGGGTAAGACCAGTAAGCTTACCGCTGGCTCCTTCGTCGGCTGCTTTGGCGGCAGTGGAGCGGGCTCTTCCCAAAAAGGCAATACCGATAGCTTTGGCATAACATGCCAGCGATAAAGCGCCGACAAATGCCAGACTGCCTATCACTGCCATGGCAATGGCTCTATCAACGAGAGGCACCTGAGCAAAAGAGAGCTGGAAATACCCCTGGTATATAAGCCATTTGCTGGCAAAGCCATTGGTGGGAGGCATGGCACAAATAGCCATACCGCCGACAAAAAAGCCCAGCATTGTCCAGGGCATCCGTCTGGCCAGTCCACCCAATTGTGAGAGTTCACGAGTATGGGTGGCTTTTTCGATTGAGGCTGCACCAAGCATCAGTAGTGACTTAAAGAGCCCGTGATTAACAGTATGAAAAATTACGCCAGTCACAGCAATCGCTGCAATGCCTGGCAGACCGTAGTGTTTACTGAGCATCGCTAGTGCAATGCCGACCATGATAAGCCCCATATTTTCTACTGAGCTGTAGGCAAGTAGACGCTTGATGTCTCTTTCGACAAGAGCAAAGAGCACACCCCAGACTGAAGAAATAAGTCCAAGGGCAAGGGCGGCATAAATTACGTAAGGACTGTGGCAATCCCCCAGTACAATCAATCTGAGCATCAAGTAAATCGATACTTTGCTGACCAGGCCACTAATTAGAGCGGTGGCCGGACCTGGGGCTTCGGCGTAGCTCTGGGGCAGGTAGACGTGTGTTGGCCATAGTCCAGCCTTGATGGCCACACCAATAAAAATCATCAAAGCGGCAGGCAGTGTGCGTGAGCTTTCAAAATGCCAGGCCTCAAAATTAAAACTGCCTGAGATGTGTTGCATCCACAAAAAAGCTGCTGTCAAAAGGGCTGTAGCAATGCGGCTTGCTGTGATATACGAAAATGCCGCGCGCTGTGCCCGGTGCCGAATATGGTCTGAAGCAATCAGTCCGGCGGTAGAAAGACTCATTACTTCAAAGCAAACGAGGAAGGCTATGGCGTTGGCGCTGACAAAAGAGAGGAAAGTGCCCAGTAGTAGTAAAAAAATCAGTTTATAAAATAGATTGCGCTCATTTTTGGTGGCCAGTCCTGATGTGTAAGACGGACAGGCCAGGGCACTTGTGGTTGTAATCACGCCCATTAGCAATATGAACGGTCCGGTAAGTGTGTCGCTCTGACAGCTCAGTGGTGCCAGTCCAAAATTGGGAAAAATCTGATAGCCAAAGAGTTCTTTGTAACAAAAACCCTTAACCGCTCCAGCAATGGCTGTGATGCCACCAGCCATCATTATGAATGAAAAAAACTTGTCCTTAATCTGTATTTTTGTCACGTCCGAAATCAGAGTAATGACGAAACCAAAGGCCCAGACAAGACATGCGGCAGTGTAGAGAGTAGTAACGGTAAAGTGAATTGAATTCATTAAGCACTTAAAAGGGAAGCCATGACCAACCTATCAAACAGTTGTGATCCAAATGTGATCACTATAAAGATGTGATGATCACAAGCTGATCATCTTTCGCTGTTATCGTGCTTTCATCGTGCCTCATAACAGGTAATCAAATGGCGCTCCGCTCGCAAAAAGAACTCTGGAATTCTTTCAAATCGATGGCTACCGGCCAGTTCCAGGCAATATCTGGTTTGCAAACTGCTGTTGCTGCCGAGGTGCCGGACGCACCGCAGCGCTCGGTGCCCACAGATAGGCTAGCAGGCTTGCGCGAAAACTGGCGTCATGACATCGTCTCTGGTTTTATTCTTTTTCTTATAGCTCTGCCGCTCTCGCTTGGTATTGCCATGGCTAGCGGCATGCCGCCGATGTCCGGCATAATTGCCGCTTGCATTGGTGGTATTGTCGTTTCTCAGATTTCTGGCAGTTATGTCACTATCAATGGTCCAGCTGCCGGACTGATTGTTGTCATACTGGACGGAGTACAGGCTCTCGGTGGGGGCGCGCAGGGTTACCACAATACTCTCACTGCCATTGTTGTTGCTGGACTTTTACTATTTGTCCTTGGCCTCTTTAAAGCTGGTGAGCTTGGTAAGTTTTTCCCGTCGTCAGTGGTGCACGGCATGCTGGCGTCGATTGGATTGATTATCATCCTCAAGCAATTGCCAATTATGCTCGGTGTCGTGCCCCCAGCCAAAGAGCCACTGGCACTTTTGGCTAAGTTGCCTTTTATCATTATGAGCGCCAATCCTTATGTGGCTTTGATTGGTGTCATTGGTTTGCTGATTTTGATTGTTCATACCCGTATTAAGATGCCCATGATTCGTCGCATACCAGCGCCTATTCTGGTAGTGCTCAGTGCCTGCTGGCTTTCGAGCATATTCAAGTTTACTGAGGCGCATGATTACACCTTTATGGGTCAGGTCTTTTCGATTTTGCCCAAAAAGCTTCTGGTGCAAATTCCGACTGATTGTGCCAGCTATTTGAGTTTTCCAGACTTAACTGCTTTTTCCATGCCGCGCTTTTTTCCAGTAGTACTTACCATTGCTCTAGTGCAGGGCATCGAGACAGTGCTTTCGTGCTCCGCTGTAGACAAGCTCGACCCCTTTAAACGCAAAGCCGACCTCAGTCGCGACCTCTCTGCTGTTGGGCTGGGTAGCGCTATATCTGGTGCTATCGGTGGTTTACCCCTGATTGCTGAGATTGTTCGCAGTACAGCCAATATCGCCAATGGTGCCCGGACACGCTATTCCAACTTTTTCCATGGACTGTTTATACTTGTATTTGTCCTGACCAGTGCCAGTATGCTCAACCGCATACCTCTAGCGGCACTGGCTGCCTTGCTTGTCTTTACTGGTTACAGACTGGCCGCCCCGAGAGTCTTTAAGGAGACTCACGAAATCGGCTGGGAACAGACTGTGCTCTTTGTTGGCACTATCGTTGTCACTCTAGCCACAGATTTGCTTATTGGAGTATTCACCGGTGTGGCTCTCAAGCTCTTCTTGCATATCATTCGTGGAGTTAAACCAATCGAGTTGTTCAAGAGCAGGGTCCAAATCGAAAAAACTGGTGATAAACAAGTGGCTGTGCGTATAGTTGGACCGGCGATCTTTTCTAACTATATGTCTATCAAAAAGCAACTGGACTCAATTGAGCCCGGTCAAAAGGTGACTTTTGAGCTTGATCGTATGAGTTTTGTCGATCACACCGTCATGGAGCATTTTCATGACTTCCAAAAAGACTACAAATGTACCCGCGGTACAGTGACTTTTGCTGGGCTTGAATTGCATAAATCTACCTCTCAACACTCGCAAAGTAGCCGCAAACTAGAAAAGGTCTCCTGACCATTACCGGAATGCTTTTGTTTGCCCCCAAGGCATGTAAAATTGAGTCATGGCTAAAATCCTTGTAGTTGAGGACGAAACTGACCTGGCGGAGCTTGTAAAGAACTGGCTTGCCAAGGATCATCATCTCGTGGAATCTGTGTCCAATGGATTGGATGCACTGATTCGTATGGAAACCAATAAGTACGATGTGGTTTTACTGGATATGATGTTGCCCACTCTTGATGGGCTTGAAATCCTCAAACGTTATCGCAAAGCCGGCGGTTCGGCTGGTGTGATTATGCTCACGGCTCGGGCTCATGTGGATGACAAGGAGCTGGGGCTAGATGCTGGAGCCGATGACTATCTCACCAAACCCTTTCAGCTAAAAGAGTTAGCTGCCAGGGTGAGAGCTGTCTTACGGCGCAATCATGTGCCTACTCAAGACGTGCTCAAGTTTAGAGACCTGGTCATAGATCCCCAGGAATTTAAAGTGCTCAAGGGCGAGAGTGATGTGCATCTTTTACCCAAAGAGTTTCGCTTGCTGGAGTTTTTTGTCAGACATCCCCATCAAGTTTTTTCGGCTGAGGACTTGCTTTCTTCGGTGTGGGAATCAGACACTGAAGCTCTGCTTGATACAGTTAGAGGGCACATAACGCGTCTGCGCAAAAAGCTCGATAGTCCTGGTGAAGCCAGCATTATTGCCACTGTATATGGTGTGGGCTACAAGCTTGGTGACGGCTAGTGCGAGTTGATCTCAGACGCAAGTTAACGATTGATTTTGTCTTTCTATTTGTGGCGCTCTACTTTTTGGGTGGTGCCGTCGCTATTTTTTTGTTTGCTACTCAGCTTGATGTCAGTCTCGATGAGGAGTTGCAAGAACTAGCTTATGAAGCACTACCAGCTGTGGAGTATATTGACGGCAAGCCATCATTGCGTGATTGGGCTCATAGAGCCAGCGCCAGACACGATAAATTGCTCAGTACCGTGCAAGTCTTTGATCGCACACAAAAATTGAGCGAAGAATTTGGTCCCAGTGGCTATCCCAAGCTCTGTCTAGGCAATGCTGTGGTCAAAATGACCGACAACAACAAAAGCCAGAGCTTTGGTCTGCGCTCTCGTTATGTCGAAATTATGGATGGTCCAAATAGCATTGGCTATTTGCAAGTACAAGTATCAGTTAAGCAAAGAGATGCTGCCTTGCGTCAAATTATTTTGACCATGCTTGCTCTCACTCCGTTTTTGGCTCTGGCTGTGGCTGTTTGTGGTAGCTGGTTTGCTGGCAACGCGGTGAGACCGGTGGAGGAGACCATGTCGCTTTTGCGGCAGTTTGTTATGGATGCCGCTCACGAAATAAACACGCCAATTACAGTGATAGAAGCCAGTGTGCAAACTCTAGAAGACGATATCAATGGAGAAGGTGCTCACTCTGATGTGCTGCGTATTATAGAGCGGGCAACCAGTCGCATGAAAGCACTGGGCCAGAGTCTGGTGTTACTGGCCAAAATGGAGTCACCTGAATATCGACTGCCAATCGAAAAGTTTGCCTTGAAAGAGCTTTTTTATCCCTTGTTTGCTGAATGCAAACAGCTCAGTCTGGCTAAAGGTGTTGCTCTAATTGCTGCTCCGGTGCCGGAACTTATGATTAACGGCAATAAAGATGCTCTTGATAGAGTGTTTCTCAATTTGATTAGCAACGCTATCAATTACACTGACAAAGGCGGCAAAGTTACTGTCAGCTTTAGCACTGTCAGTGGTGGCAATGGCGGCAAAGTCGTTTGCATCATGATTGACGATACCGGTGTCGGTATTCCAGCCGATAGTCTGGGCAAGATTTTTGAGCGCTTTTACCGAGTAGACTCAAGCCGGGCCAGGCATATGGGCGGCTTTGGGCTCGGTCTCAGTATCGTCAAAAGCACAGTAGAGCGCCATCAGGGTGAAATCGAAGTAGAAAGCAATTTGGGCACAGGCAGTCGTTTTACTGTTAAGTTGGCTTGTGTCGGCTAGTTACCAGCGCCAAGACTATCCAAAATGCTTGAATTGTCTTCCTTGTATGCTTTTTCCAGGGCTGCTGCTTTTTTCTTCCACATTTTGGCAGCGGCTGGGTCGGGGGCGATACCTTTAGCACCGTTTTTGTAGATTTGGCTCAGTCTGCGGCAGGCTTCTGGATAGCTAGTTGCAGCGCGTTTATACAAAATGACAGCGCGTGCTGGATCTGGCGCAATACCTTCTCCCAAAAAGGCTTGTCTGCCAGCTTTAAGAGCGGCTTTTTCATCTCCCTGCAAAGCGGCCATCTCGCGATACTTAAAAGACAGAGCCAGGTTTTGTTTGATACCCTTGCCGCTGCCATATCGCGCTCCCATTTTGGCCTGAGCCATAATTGAGCCCTGGTCTGCGGCCTTGATTAGCCAGTAGTTGATTTCGTTGGAGGCTTTTCGGTGTTTTCTTGAGTGCGAAAGCTAATTACACCAGCTAACTTTAGTTGTGCTTCTACATCGTTTTTTAGTGCAGCTTTGCGCAGCCAGTGTTCGGCTCTAATTAGGTCTTGTTTACCAGTCAGACCATCTTCGTACATAGAGCCTAGATAGCGTGCAGCAACGGCATCACCTTGTTGAGCCAGTATTTCTAATCTTTTGCTGGCTTCGTGATAATTGCGATTTTTATAAAAAACCAGGGCAGCTTTTAACTCGGGAGATAATTTGTCCGGTTTTTTGTTTTTAGGGGTAAATGAGAAATTATTTTGAGCAAAACAAGGTGTCAAATAAAGCCCGGTTGTGACTCCAAGAAGTAAGGCGAGACTGCCACAGAGCTGGACTTTTGTGGGAGTAGAATTTTTCAATTTGCTCTCCAGATCACTGACATGATTGTGCCACATTACCAGAATTAAAGGTTGTGGAGGCCTAATTACCGCAGACTGACCGTTAAATCCAAAATCTAAGGATTAAGAGGTCTTTTCGATGCATTCTTTCAATCAAAAAAGGCACACCAGACATAGTCGCCTGGCCAGGGGACAAGCCATTTCGATGGCGGCCCTTGTCGTCGCTGTGTTTTTTATCGGCATGCTTGGTTGTGTTGGCTTTGAGTTGGGTCGAGTGATGATTGCCCGGGATCAGTTGCGCACAGCCACTGAGGCTGCTGCCCTTGCTGCTACCGCCGCGTTGACCACCGAAGATACTGGTGACGGTAATCGCTTGCATGACCTGGCTACCCAGGAAGCGCTGCAAATTTTTAAAGTCAATGATGTCATGTCTGGCGCTCTCACCAATGCCGTCGAGTCAAATGCTCCTAATCCCGGCTCCCGTGAGTGCTTTATATCATTCAAATTTTTGGACCCATCTAATAACAATGCTGAAGTACCCAGAGGCGATAAGCGCGGCAGACGTATCCAAATAGCAGCCAATTATGGCTTGCCCAGTATGTTTGGCTCGATAGTGGGCATCAGCGCTGCCCCTTTTCCTCTTAATGCTGTGGCTACTGGTGGTGCCAATCCGCTTGATGTGAGTATGACTTTTGACATGTCTTCTTCGATGGACTTTGCTACGCCTGTGACTTATGTCCGCCGCACTTGCAATGAAGCTGATCCGGCTGCTACCAATCGCTATCAAATAGCTGTCCGTGGCGTCCCATTGGAAGGACGCCTTGACCGTGTGCCCACCGCGCAGCTCGGCTGTGCTCTGCCGCCGCAGCAACTAGCTGGTGATTTTAGTGCCGTTATGCGTGGACGTACCGAAGCTGGTAGTTGTGGCGGACCTGGTGTTGGTTTCCCTAACCAATATAGCGACCTGGTCGTCAATATCGATGGCAACGATCATTTTGGCGGTATTTCTGCTGACGGTTTTGACTTCCCCGATCTGACCACGCTTGTTGAAGCCAGTCGCGGCAACCTCGAGAACGCTGGTGTGTTTCAATCTAGCCGAGCCAATGTCAGCCTCGGTGGTGCTGTGGCTCCCCGAGCCGGTTATCGTGAAAAATATCTGGAGTTGGCGCGCAAACAAGTGCACCCTCTCAACGAAGCTAAAGAAGCTGCCATTTCGTTTTTCACCATTCTAAATAACAGCACTGATGCCCGCTTTGGTCTGGTTTGCTTTGACCATGAGATTGCTAGCGCGCCGGACGGGCATTTTGTCATGCCTCGTGTATCAAACAGTTATCCCCAGGCTGGCACTGAGCAGTTTGACTTTGCTCACTACACTCCAGAGCTGGTTAACACCAATTTTAATGATATCGTCGGCAAGTTGCCCACGCTCACGGTGAGAGGTGCCACAGCACTATTCAAGGCTTTTAATGCGGCTGGTCAGGATGCCCTGACACTCGGCAGACCTAACAGCCGCAAAGCTGTCATCCTCTTTACCGATGGCTTTGATACTGTTGATCATGACCCTTCTATTTGTCAGGACACGGCTACGCGTTGCAAAAACAAGGGCGTGAGACTTTACTGTGTTGGTCTTTCTATCAATCCTTCTGATGTGACAGCCCAGCGCACTGCTTTGACCAATCTATCTGATATGGTTGGTAACGGCAGTAAGACTTTTGTAGTGACTGACCCAGATCAGCTCAGAAGTGTATTCAGCAATATCGCCAGAGAGCTTGTGCAACTGGTAGAGTAAAGCTCTTGTGTATTTGGTCCAGGTATCCTGATTCGACGTACTCTTGAGAAACCTGGACACTGGAAATGCAAAAGCACAAAACCACAACTAAAGAGTTGCCGCAAAGGGTCGCATATGATCGAAGGACCGCTTGCGATCTGGATGATCTTTGTCTTTCTCTTTATTCCATTTCTCAATCTCGGCATGTCCAGTCTACGCACAGCCTTTTTAAACACAGCAGTTAAAGAAGCTGTACACCGAGCGGCTCGTTCCAAAACCTATGAGCTAACAGATGCTAATGGTGTCTCAGCCAAAGAGATAGCCAACACTGTGGCACGCGATGCCGCCAGCCGTTTTGGTGGACTGACCGTATCTGCAGTCAGAACAGCCATCATCGCTACCGATATTAATTCAGGCTCGGTGGTGCGCTCTGCTGATAAGCTGGCTACTGCTGCTGACACCACCAAAAATCTCTATCAACTAGAGGTGAGAGCGACTGCTCAAGTAGATCCGTTCTTTGCTTTCAATTTACCTTTTCTTGGTCCCATTCCTGGTTTGACAGCGCCTTTTCCCCTTGAGGTTGCGGCAACTGAGATGGTTGAAGATCCTGATGGATTAAACAAATAAGTTGAGGCTACAAATGTCGTTTGTCCGCTCCAGATACAGGACCACTAAGCGTCAGCACGGCTCAGCCATGCTTGAGCTGGCTTTTAGTACGATGCTGATTTGTATGATGGCGCTATTGCCCTTGATATTGAGTGGCTTTACTCTGTTACGGCAATCTCGACCGCACCGCGCGTGATGCTACCCGTGCTGCCGCTCAGGCTCTAATCGGGAGGAAGCACAAAGTTAGCACCGCTGCCATGCGCACTTTGCCATGCCCGAGATGATCGTATCTCACCGCAGGTAATAGAATTTCGCTACAATGATTTTAACGGAGTACCTCCAGCCGGTCAGAGTCCTTTTGTCACTTTAGCTTTGCAAAGCCGAGTCAAAGTACCTGCTCCGATATTTTTGTTTGGTGCAGATATTCCATCCAGTCCGGTTTTATTACGCGCGTTATACCTTTCCGATTGTGCGTCTCGGTATCGATAATGTATTGCCGCCTTAATCGCCGAGGGAGAAATCATCAAAAATGCTACAGCAATCAAAGTGTTTTTGCTAACTGGCTTAATTGCTGGCTCTCCGGTGATTGCTGCGCCGACCCAACAGTCAAAAGCAGCCTTAAGACAAGCAGATCTCTTAATTGCCAAAAACAATTATCGCCAGGCAATTGAGCAATTAAATTGGGCTATCAGAGCCGATCCTAGTTCAGCCGAAGCCTACTGCAAAAGAGGCAGGGCCTATTTTTTGCTGGAAGAAATTGACGACAGTGTGCGTGACCTGGACCGAGCCATAAAGCTCAAGCCATCTCTTGCTGAGGCGCATTTTGAGAGGGCCAGGGTTTTTGGTGAAGTCGGTCAGGTAGCTATTGCTTTAAAACAATCGGACAAAGCCATTGCCTTAGCCGGTAAAGCTACTCCTTATACCTGGTACCAGGATAGAGCGGCCTGGTTTATGCAGCAAGGTGAGATTGCAAGCGCATTGCTGGCTTATGACAAGGCTTTGCTAATCAATCCCAGTGATAGCTGGCTGCATTATTTTAGAGCCGCAGCTTATTTTAAGGTGGCTCGGTATAAAGATGCCCTGATGGACTTAAGTAAAATCAGCAGTGCCGATACTGGTGTCCTGGCACGGGTACTGGATTTGCGCGCCAGCTGTTATGACAAGCTGGGACAGCCGGATTTGGCTAAGACTGCACGCAAAGCTGCTGAAGCCAATGTCAAAAGGCAGCTCATTGACATTGAACCGGAGAAATGAGTTGTTAGGCTTGAATAAATGATTGATTTGCCGCTTGAGGCATTGGTGTTTACAACGAATATATTTTGTAGTCTACAATTAGATTATGCAAACAGGTCATATTAAAAGTTATCTGGCGGCACTTACACTGCTCTGGTGTGTCGCTATGCCTGCCTGGGCGCAAACGGGAGTCGATAATAGACCGGGTATCATCATGGAGATACCGGCAATCCCGGGGGAGTACGCTACTCCCTATGTGATGGCTGGATTGCAACAGCTCAAAGCCGAAATGTATAAAGAGTCGCTGGCCTATTTTGAGGGTGCCATTAAGCAGGACCGCGCAAACTCATATGCCTATTATCTTAGTGCTGTGGCACTGGCAAAAATGGCTGATAGAGAGCGCTGTAATGCCTACCTCAATCTAACCGTTAAATATTTTCCCAGGACCGAGCCGGGGCGCTGTGCTAAACAGCTTTTAGCATCTTTTAAATCACTTGCGGATAGAGAGCAAGCGCGCACTGGTTGGGCGGGAGTGGGGTCTTTGCCCAAAGAAACCTGGATCCCCTATACACGCAGCGGCAATGCCATGATGGTCACTGGTACTGTCAATGGTGCAGATGTAAAAATGATTTTTGATACGGGAGCTGAGAGTTGTGTCTTTACTCCAGCGACGTTGCGTCGTCTCGGCATTGCCGTGCCCACTGGTGCTCCTGATACTCAGATAATGGGAGTGGGTAAGTCAACGTCGATACCGGCCTGGATTATCAGGGTAAATCTCAAAGTCGGTCGCATGCAAAAAGATAACTTCCCCATTACTGTAGCTGATATGCCAGTGCTTCATCCGCTATTGGGGCAGCAGTTTTTTAAGGATTTTACTTATAGTGTCGATTCATCTAACAGCACTATCAGTTTTGTGCATAAAAAGGACTCTGGCGCATCTATAGCCACTGTACAGCCTGCCGCTCCACCTCTAACAGTCAATAGCAGTGGCAAATATGTTTATACTGTGCCCTTCAAAAAACAAGGCGACTCCACTATGGTCTCTGTGGTGGTTAATGGTAAGCCAGCCCAGATGGTCTTTGACACAGGTGCTTACAAGACACTGTTTAGTGAGTCTCTGGCGCGCGATCTCAATATCAATGTGGTGCGCCGCCGCTCCGAGGTTTTAAGTGGAGTAGGGGGCACTATAGCTGCCGATCTGGCAGTGCTTAGTAGTATCAAACTTGGTGCCATTGTCAAAAACGGCATGTCAGTGATAGTTACAGACAAAATTGATAGAGACTGCAGTCTGCTTGGTCAGGACTTTTTGCAGGGCTGGCACTATGACATAGACAATCAAGCGCAGGTGATTAGATTTACCAAAGCGCAGTCAGACTAGTCTGGCAGGCTAAAATTACGCTGACCGTCCACTAGAGTGGCTTTAAAAAAATCTACAGCACGCTTCATTTGATTGTCATCGCCAAACATATGACCGCCGCCTTTGACTACTTTTAATTCGACTGGCACACCTGCTTGTTTGAGCCGATCATATAACTCCTGGCTCTGGGCAAAAGGCACTACATCATCGATATCGCCGTGCACTAACAAAAATGGTGGATCGTCTTTGCTTATATGATTGACCGGGCTGGCGTCGGCTGCCAGTGCCGGTTTGTCCACCGGTAAGCCGCCCAAAAATTTAGCCACAGGTCCCTGGGGATCGTCAAAATCCAGTTTTGTTTTGCTGCCAGCCTGAGCGCTGACTGAGGACAAATCACTAACTCCGCACCAGTCGAGGACGGCCTGAACACTATTGTCGCCATCTTTGTCGGTGGTGCTACCTGTAGTGCCAACTAGTGCTGCTAAATGACCGCCAGCCGAGATACCCCATACGCCTATGCGAGCTGGGTTTATACCGTGTTCGCTGGCATGTTGGCGCAGATAAACAATAGCTTTTTTGACATCATCAATTTGGGCTGGATAGGTGGCTTCTGTACTGAGTCGATAATTAATTGAGGCAGCAGCAAAGCCTTGTTGTGTCAAAAAGTAGCATGGACCGTTTTCTTTAGAGCCTTCAATCCAGGCACCGCCATGGATAAAGACAATCAGAGGCAGAGGCTTTTTGGCATCTCTGGGAGTGGGCAAGTATAGGTCTAGAGTCTGGGCGGCATTAGTGCCACCAGTGTAGTTGAGATCTTTGATAATACGCACCGAGCCCGGGCTTTCATCATCGTGACCTTTAGTGACCAGCGGGATGGCGACAATGAGACAAAAGATAAAAACGATCAGTAAGTTTTTTACTTTCATCAGTCTCTATAATTTTCCAGTTCGATAAAGAGTTCTTTCATCGACTGGTGTCTGTCCTGCGGATGCTTTTTAAGCGCTTTTAAAATTGTGCGTTGCAGTTTAAACGGGATTTTGACGGTGGGGCAGACCACGCCAAAGTCCGGCGGTTGGTCGGTGATATGACGGGCCATTGTATCGGCTGATGTCGAGCCTAAGATGGGCAATTTGCCTGTAATGGTGTGGTACATCAGCACGCCCATGCAATAAATATCTGAGCGCGGATCGAGTCTATCACCCATCACTTGCTCGGGGCTCATATAGGCAGGAGTGCCCAGCACCTGACCATCCATAGTCAGTTTTTTAGCGTTACTCTTGGGTTCGTTGACGTATTTAGCAATGCCAAAGTCCACCAGTTTGACAAACTCAGGACTCCAGGATGTCTTAAGTAAGACTACGTTTTCGGGTTTGATGTCGCGGTGCAATATGCCTTTGGCATGAGCATGCTCCATAGCGCTGCACATCTGGCTAAATATCGCTACAGCGCGCTCCACTGGCAGGCGCTGATGGCGGTTTAAAACGTCTTTGAGGTTGATACCCTCAACAAAGTCCATGACAAGGTAAGGAGTACTATTTGCCGAAATACCGAAATCATAAACAGTGACAATATTGGGGTGGCTCATTGAGCTGGCCGCTTGCGCTTCTCTTTGAAACCGGAGAAAGTTGGTCTCGTCCTTGTTGACATCGACTTCGCCAAAGAGAATTTTAACCGCGACAGTCTTATCCATCACCAGATGATGCGCTTTATAGACCACTCCAAGAGCGCCCCTGCCCACTTCTGAGATGATTTCGTAGCGGTCTGCCAGTACAACTCCCACAAGAGAGTCCTTAGCCATTTACCTAACCTCAGGCGCCTTCACTCTGACAGATAGATTTTAAACCCTTGGGCTATGGCTTAATGTAATAAATTGATTAGGTCTAACCTCAAATGGCCGCCAGTGGGCATTTTGAGCGTTTTTTTGATAATTGGTACCGCAAATGATACCGATAATTAGCTGGACCATTTAAGTGGCGATGAGTAAGGCGCCTGCATTGGGGGTAAAGTAAGTAAGTAATAGGGGCAACAATCAAAAGAGGTTCCATGAATCTTCCTAATCCCGAATCCAAGCCAGATCCCCAGAAGGATGGCGGTCCGCCAGTGATTTCGTTTGGCAAGACGACTATTTTTGACAAGCCTGTGGATACCAATGTTGCTACAGCCGCTTGTTACGTACCAATTCCGCCGCTTAACATCGTAGCTGCTGTGCTGGTCTTTATGTCCCCATCGGACAATAACCGCTACGCCCGCTTTCATGCCGTGCAGTCGGGCTTGCTTGGTATTGGGCTTTTAGTTGTCACCGGTATCCTAAATGCTGTGACTGGCACTCTTGCCATGATTCCTTTGATTAATTTGCTGGCTGGCATTGTCGGTCTTGTTTCGCTTTTGCTTTACATCGGCTATTTTGCATTTAGTGCAAAACTGGCCTACGATTGCTATCGGGGGCAAAATACAAGGTTGCCTTATCTGGCCGCTTTTGCCGATGAGTTTAGTAAGTAGTCACTGCCGGTAGTGGCATAGTCTTTATATAGTAAAGGAAAAATCCTTATGGACAGTGTCAAGAAAATTTTTGACAACAATAAAGTTAAAGTACTGGCGGGTGATCTCCCTGCTGGTGAGTGGGAATTTAAGGAAGGTGTGCTCTGGGGCGGCTTTGACCAGGTCAATATCACCAGCGATCTCAAGCAAATTGATGTAAAAACCGAGGAGTCAGCTAAAAACATAGCTCAAACTTTGGGCTGGGCAATTGCCGGCAATATCGTCCTTGGTCCCCTGGGACTTTTAGCGGGAGCTGCTATGGGCGGCAATCGCAAAAATATTCTGGCCATGTGCGAGCTCAAAGACGGGCGCAAGTTTATGGCTTCGATGGACTCCAAGATCTTTCAACAGATGCTTGCCTGCACTATGGCTAAATAAGATCCAACAATTAAGAAAAGTAAGGTCGGATCGATGCACATAAGTCAGACCGGTGGCGATATGTCCACTTTGTAAGTCCCTTCTCACTTTTGAGCAGTGTCTAAGGGCGCCATAGTCCCTTAGAATAGTCGCACCCATAAAATACTGGAGTTCATTCTGAATACTTCTAGCACCAATCATTCCCGTCCAGCTTTTAACGGTAAGCCCGCTCTGGTCAAGATAAGCGGCGTCGGCGTGGCTGTCCCACCCAAGCTTTTGACCAATACCGATCTCGAAAAAATGGTGGAAACCTCGGATCAGTGGATTACTGAGCGTACTGGTATCAAGCAAAGACACATTGTTGAGCCCGGTGTTACTTGCTCAGATCTCGGTGCCCAAGCCAGTCTTGCAGCCTGCGCAAAAGCCGGGATTTCGCCTAAAGATGTCGAATTGATTATCTTTGCTACCGTTACCCCGGATATGCTTTTGCCTGCTACCGCCTGTCTGGTGCAATCCAAGATTGGTGCTACAAACTGCTGGGGTTTTGACCTTTCTATCGCTTGCTCTGGCTTTTTGTACGCGCTGCAAGTCGGTGCCCAGTTTGTCATGAGTGGCTGTCACAAAAATGTGCTGGTAATAGGCATAGACGTCATGTCTTCGATTATCGACTACACCGATAGACAGACTTGTATTATCTTTGGCGATGGCGGCGGTGCCGTACTTTTGCAGCCTTCTGAGTCCGAAGAAGACGGTTGTTTTGTCGACTATCTCCACGAAATTGATGGCTCTGGTGGTGATTTCCTTTGTATGCCTGGTGGTGGCAGCCAGCACCCAGCCACGGCTGAGTCTGTAGCTAACCGCGATCACTTTGTCAAACAAGATGGACCGGTAGTCTTTAAGTTTGCCACCAAGCGCATGCCCGACCTTTGCGTCAGATTGCTTGCCCGCAACAATATGTCTGGTAAGGATGTCGACGTTTTTGTACCGCACCAGGCCAATTTGCGCATTATCAAGTCTGCTGTTGAGCGTCTGCAGATGCCTATGGAAAAAGTTATCATCAATATCGAACAGTATGGTAATACCACTGCTGGTACCTTACCTCTGGCCCTTGATACCGCCCTTCAGCAAGGACGACTCAAAAAAGGCGACCTGGTGCTTTTTGCTGCCATGGGCGCAGGGCTATCTGCTGGTGCGGCTTTGATTCGCTGGGGCTATTAATCAGTTAACTGATAGTTTTCTACTTTAGTTAGCCTGGATTTTAAAATTGCCAGGAGTTTTTCGCCGTCAAAAGGCTTGCGCACATGATCTACTACTTCGGGATGATCAATGGTTTTGTCGTTATTGTCTGAACCGCTGAGCACAATCACCGGTGTAATGCGGTCCACTTGCTCACGGTGTAACCAGTTGATAAAGTCCAGACCGTTGCCGTCTGGCAAATTAACATCGGCAAAAATCAGCTCAAAATCGTGTATTTTGAGCAGCTCTCTGGCTTGGGCCAGTGTTGCTGCGCGCATTGGCAGATAGCCTTTGCGAGTCAAAAAAGCCTTTAGGAGCATGGCAATTGAGTCGCTGTCTTCTATTAAGAGCAGCTTGGCCTGTTTATTATCGCCGCATTTAGCGTCACCGTTGATGCTACTGTCTAGCGAGTTATTGTCGATATTGTAAGTGGCCGCGGGTAATTCCAGCCAGAATACTGACCCTTCAGAAGGAGTGCTGATAACACCAATGGTACCTCCCATTTTTTCCACTAACGACTTTGAAATGGCCAACCCCAATCCGGAACCAGTGTTTCTGTCGTTTTCTAGGCAGGTAAGTTGCTGGAATAGTCCAAAGAGTTCGGGGATTTGGTCAGCAGCAATTCCAGGACCCTGGTCACTTATTTCAAAACGAATTTTATTGTCTCTAGTGTCCAGCACGGATGCTACGACTGAGCCCTCTTTGGGGCTGTATTTTATGGCATTGGAGATGAGATTGGTGAGTACCTGTACCAGTCTATCCGGGTCGGCAATGCAGTCATTGGTGGGCAGATTGGTTTGGCCAAAACTCAATTTAACTGATTTTTCTTCAGCGTAGGCTTTGAGCGAATCCAGAGTTTTGACAATGATTGCTTGCGGTGCAACATTGCGCAGCTTTAGCTCCAGTTTTTGTGCTTCTAGCTTGCGGATATCGAGGATATCGTTAATCAGTCTTATTAACCTGTCGCAGTTGTCTCTGGCGATACTGGTGTATTCCATTGTTTCTTCGGGGATAACGCCGGTCAGTCCTCCCTCGATTAGACCTAGGGCTGCCCTGATTGAAGTGAGTGGCGTGCGCAACTCATGGGAGACTGTCGAGTAAAAATCACTGACACGTTTTTCCACTTCTTTCTTTTCGGTGATATCGTGAGCGATACCACAGAGCCTTACCACTCTGCCTTTGGCATCATAGACCGGGAATACTCTAGCCCAGAGCCAGCGCCAGGGAGAACCCGCCTCTTCGTTTTCTTTGAAGGCTTGTGATTTATGCACTCTAAATTCTATTTCTTTGCCGTTTTCGGTGATATCAGCTAGCGAAATTATGTCTTTGAATTTTTCGGAGTCTTCTTTGATGATGCAATCTTTGAATGTATCGAGACTCTTGTAGAGGTCCTGGCAGGAGCGCTCGAAGACTTGTTCAAATGCCGGACTGGCATAGATAAAGGAGCGGCTCGCCAAATCCATAATCCAAAAAACTTCTTTTATGTTTTCAGCTAATTGTCTGAACATCGCTTCGCTGGCCAGTAACTTCAACTCGTATTCTTTGCGAGCGGCCTCGGCGGCCTTGAGCTGATCGATGTCGCGGTGTGAGCCTGCCATTCTTACAGGTCTTCCTTGTGGGTTCCAGACGGCCTGTCCGCAAGCTGCTATCCATTTGTAGGCACCGGATTTGGTGAGCATTCTAAATTCGGTATTAAAGGGCTCTTTTGTTTCGATGTGGCGTTGCACATTGTCCATTACTTTTGGATAGTCGTCAGGATGGCAAAGTGAGCGGAAGACTTCAAAGTTATTGCCCAGTTCGCTTTCTTCAAAGCCCAGCTGTTCTTTGTACCTGGGCGAATAAAAGACCTCGTTGGAGACCAGATCCCAGTCCCAGATACCGTCATTGGAGCCAGTAACGGCTACATAGTAACGTTCCTGGCTGGTCAGATAGGCCTCGTTTGATTCGATGCGCTCGACAAAGTGTCCTACTTGATGGCCTATCGAGCGCAATGCATCCAGTACGCGCAAATCAGTTGCTCTCTTGCTCTCGCTAAATAGCGCCACCAGTCCCCATTGACGCTTGCCTATTGCAATCGGAAAGGTAATTACATTGTGGTACTGCCGCGCTATGCGAGATCGGCTTTCGCCAAATAAGACCATTGACTGATCCAGGTGGAGGTGCTCAGTCCTACCTGTATACCAGCTTGTGGCGGGAAATCCGCCTCCCATAGTAAGAGGCAGAGAAACAGAACGGGTCATCAAATATTCGTGTTCTTCTCTTGTGCCTTTATGACTGTAGGCAAAACGTTCCAGTCGGTTTACCTTCTCATCGGCCTTCCAGATCATTGCCACATCAAAGTCCAAAAGCTCGCGCAGTTTATTGGTTAACTCGCAAAGCGCATCATAAATGCTAGATGCTGTTACCAGGCGCAAAGTTGTATCGCTTTGCAGTTCCTGTATTAGTTCGTCCATATTGCGGCGTCTGTTCTCGCTGGTCACATCTCTTGTTGCCAGTTGAATAGTCTCCAGTGCGCCGTTTTTAAAAAAGGCACTGGCATCGACCTGGAGCTCCTTTATTTTGTTGTGACTATCAACTATGGACAGAATTTGGCTTGGTAAAACGTCGCCGGTTTGTAAGCTTTGTACTATGGTGGCAAACTTTTCTTTGTCTACAAAAAATTCGTTGATGTTTTTACCGACAAAACTATCGCGCAGGTAACCGAGGGCAGCCAGCTGGTAGTTATTGGTATTGAGAATGAGACCTTCGGGACTGATTAAACTCAGCGAGACAGGCGCGTTTTGGAAGAGGTCCAGTTGATCAAGACCATCTTGTTTATTGTCGCTTTTGGGAGAATCTACCATCAGTTTTTACTTTGTCGATTGGCAAAATCATAGTAATGGCTCACATTGTGTCGCCTTTTATAACTTGCCCAAACCTGAACAATAGTTGCAATATAATCGTCCTTGCTGTGGTAAATAATTTGCTCTAAGCTGTGGCACAAGTTAAGCATCAATGTAAGGTAAACCCGATAATGACCTTTGATGAACACCGATACACAGTTATCAATCTCAATAGCACCGGCATATTTAAACACCGAGATAGTATAGTCGAGTTGGCGGCGGTGCATGTAGATAGTAAAGGTCAGATAGGCGGCATCTTTAGCAGTCTGGTCAGACCGGTCAAAGTGCCCCTGGATCAAATCTTTTTGTCCCAGAGCACTGGTTTGTGTGCAGCACAGCTTGAGCATGCACCGACTTTTGAGCAAATTGCGGGCGATTTTTTGAAGTTTATCAAAGGCACTATTTTGGTGGCGCACAGTGCCCAAATGGAGCTTGGCTTTGTCTATGAAGAATTTGCCAGACTTGGTCATCCCTTGCCTGTCTTACCTGCCATATGTACTCTCAAGCTCTCTTATACTTTTGGACCCTCGGATCGCCGGCTGACGTTTTGTTGTCGGCATCTAGGTATTAAGGTGAGCCATCTGGACGCTCCCCATCAAGCTGCTATAGCTAACGCTTTGCTTTTAGGCAAATATATAGAGCTAGCCAAATTAGAGGGATATAGTGATTTTGACGAATTTGGCTTTGCTGTAGACACCAGCGTTTATGACAGCGATTCGATGCCAGATTGGCCTGCCCGGGGAGCTGGTGTCAGTCGTCCTCTCTCCGAAAACAGGATGCATAGCGTCAACAGTTATCACGCCGCCATTGTGCACATGCTGCCTCCTGCCAGTAGTTTTGCCACTGCCACATATTTCCAAAAGCTCGATCAGTCCCTGAGCGACAGAGCGCTTACCAGCGAGGAAGCTTTTGAGCTTATGGATCTGGCTGAGGAATGTGGACTTTCGCGTGTGCAAATAGAGGCTATTCACCAAAAATATTTGCGTGACTTGGCACGCGGTGTCTGTCAGGACGGAGTCGTTAACCAAAAAGATCGCCCATTGCTCAAACAGGTGGCCGCCTGTCTGGGCATAGCTGATTACGAGTTAAATCAAATAATCGACCAGGCAATTAAGACGCCACAGTCTGCCTGGGGCATTTATCAGGACCTGCAAGCTCATCTAGCGGGCAAAAAAGTTTGTTTTATGGGCAATCTCAACGCCAGTATCGAAGGTGCCAGGCTAACTATGGAAGAAGCCTTTAGTATGGCCCAAGATAGAGGCCTTATACCCGTTGAACAAATTACCAGAGGCCTCGACTATCTTGTTTGCGACAGCGAGAGCTTTGTGTCAAAGCCCGCTGAGGAAGCGCGTAGTCGAGGCACTCAAGTGCTGGCAGAGCCAATCTTTTGGAAGATGGTGGGAGTCAAAGTCGATTGATTATTCTTCTGGTGTAGACAATACGTCAGAGAGAGTAGTTATTTGAGCTGCAATAAGTTCGCGGCTTTGTGCATGTAAGCGGTCTCTTAAGACGCCGGGTGGTACTTGTACCTGAGCATCTTGCAAAACCTTCTCAGGGCTGTCTGAGCGGTCGGAGCCGATTGATTTCCAGAAGTTTAAAGCGTGGTGAGCAACTCTTCTGTCGTGTCTGACCTGACGAGTACTGAGTAGCGCTCTCAGAGGATCGCCCTTAGTGTTCATTGAGGTCAGATGTGCTTTTTGAGCTTCTGCGTTTTTTTGAGGATTGGTCAGTCTAGATCTCAGTCCCTCAACGTCTGTATGCAGTTTGTAATTGTTGCCGTCAAAAAACGGTTGCAGCCATTCAAAGATTTTGTAGTTTGAGAAGTTTTTAGATGGATATAGCATAGACGCCCCCTGGAAGAGTCATAGTCTTCACCCAAGTGAGGACTCCTTCACTCTATTGAGGTTCCATATTTTTTATCTGATTATTCAGTGATCGAAGGTCTTACAATGCTAAACAGATCTCGAGTACTGGTATAGAAGTTGGCTCCCAGTCTACCGACAGCGTCGAGCTTGGTAGGATCGATGCGGCCATTTACGAGGACATCATCATCTATATGGATGCACAATATCTGTCCAAGGATGAGCTTTCCGGTACCGGCGTTTTGTCCAAAATCGATGAGCTGATGCAGCTTACACTCGAGGTTGATTGGACTTTCTTTGACTCTCAATGGCCGCACCATGGATGATGGCACTGCTGTTAGAGCTGCTGCTTCAAATTCACTGACATCGGCCGGATACTCTGCTGCGGTCTGATTCATTTTTTGAGCCAGATCATAACTCACTATATTTACTACAAACTCACCGGTTTCTTCGATATTGCTCAGAGTGTCTTTTTTTGCCAGACGGCTTTGACCGTCTTTGTTGATTAGTTTTGGACCGGGAGCAAAAACTAGTATCGGCGGGTCAGTTGAAACCACATTGAAGAATGAAAAAGGAGCAAGATTGTCTCGTCCATTTTTGTCTTTGGTTGAAACCCAGGCAATTGGACGCGGCACAACTGCACTTGTTAAGAGCCGATATTTTGTTTCCAGACTGGTATCACTGAAGTCTATGAGCATTTTGTTATTCTCTAGCTTTTGTACTAGCTGTCGTTTTGCCCTTAGGTTCTTCCGGTACATATTCGCAGCGAGCCCCATGGGCCTTGAGCCAACCCGTTACACCAGTGGTGATATCGTCTTTAAATTGTGATGCCTCAAAAATCAAATGCTCGGCACCACCTATAACAACCAGAGTTTTTTGTTTTGTGGCAATTGCCTCAAAAAGGTCATATGTACCGGTTTTTTTGACCAGCCGATCTTCATTGCCTTGAAACAAAATCACTGGCGTGTGCAAAATCTTGCGCGCATAAATTGAATTATCATTCATAAAGCGCTGGAAGGAGAGTAATTCTTTTGGCGTAAGCTCCAGTTTTGATGCGGGATCTGATTGCCAGCGTTCTCTTTCTACTTTTTTGTTGGTGGATTGCGCTACTACTTTGCGACCAATCGAAAAAGGTTTATTGGGATCGGAAACATAATGCAACGCCACAGTGAGTGCGGTGGTGCCAGCTTTGTATCTCTTGGCTGCCGGTACGGAGCAAACAAGTCCATCAAGTAAATCGGGATAGAGTGCGCAAAGTCGCAAAACTATGGCACCGCCCATGGATTCACCCAACATAAAAAATGGTTGATCTGAATAATCCTGACGCAAAGCCGTGACTATAGCTTTCATGTCCTGGACGCAACCATCAAGATCTAGCTTTTCTTGACCCTGACTATTGAGATAGCTGCCAAAGCCACGTACGTCAAAAGCGATAACGATAAAGCCATCTTTAACCATCTCTCTAGCAAAACTGTCATATGACAAGTGGTGCAGGCCCAGTCCATGTACACAGACTATGACGCCACTTGCTTCTTTTGTCGGATCTGCCCAGACATAACCAGGGGCATGCTTTTGCAGTGCAAGGGCGGTGGGAAAACCATAATCAGCCTGACAAAAACTTGTTATTGCGTCAGCTTTATCTTCAAAAAGATCTTCGGGTAATGCCTTTTCGTTAGTGGTGCCAAAGACAAGTTTCCAGATATTTGTTCTGACTTTTTCTTTGCTTTGATCTTTGAGGCAAGTTACCGGACAGGCGATGCCTTGTTCTCTAGTCAATCTATCGAGATTATGTTTGCGAAAAATACATATTGCATGTTGGAAATCAACATCGCTTTCTTTTGTCTTGCCAATTTTTGTCAAAAACTCGGAGTGCGATAACAAGCTCCAACCGTAATTGATATTGCCACCACCAAAAATTTCTTTAGTTAGCTTTACACAACGGTCGGCCACTGCTTCTGCTTCAGTATTTTTTTTGAGGTGATTCAAACAAGCTAGTTGTCCGCGCAATATCGCCAGCTCCAGCGCTTTGTTTGTTGCACTTTGATCTTCTGCTTTTAAGTACGATTCGGCTTTCAAGTACATTGCTTCTGCTTCGTCGTAGTGTGCTTGCAGATAATGACAATCGGCCAACCAGTATGCAATTACATCTGGTCTGGAGTTTTTTGTCGTCAGTTTGCTTTCTTTATCTAGAGCTTCTTTGAGTAATCTGGTGGCATCTACATATTTTTTTTCACCAAAAAAAATGCCAGCTTCGTAAAGCTGTTTGTTAGCAAATGCCAGTCCAGGCTCCTGTCTGTCGCGCTCTTCGGCCTCGATTGGACAGGATAGCGGAATGTTTTTTTGATTGTGTTTGCTTTGATCGCTGGCACACACTGGCAAATTTATGCCAAGCAAAAGCACAGCACTGAGCAAGCCCAGTACTGTGTGTAATTTTTTCGGCTTTACGAGCCTATGCTTTCTGGTATTCATATTGAAAGTATAACGTTCAACGTCCGCACTAAAGTAAATAAAAACCCCGCGCTATTCGCACGGGGTTTTTATAACTCCTGGCACCGGGCTATCTTCCCAGGCAGTCTCCCACCAAGTATTGTCGCTGCTAACCGTCTTTACCTTCGTGTTCGGGATGGGAACGGGTGTGTTCCGGCCGCACGGGCACCAAGAAGCCTTTAGGGCTGATTGGAGTTTGTACTCCAATACCCTGAAATCTACATATTGAGGTTTTTAGTTTTAATTCGTATTCACAACTATTTAGTTGGTTAAGCCCTCGACCGATTAGTAATGCTCAGCTACGTGCTTGCCTTGCGGGGCACTTCTACCTGCATCCTATCAACCCAGTGGTCTTCTGGGGGTCTTACTGGATTAACTCCATGGGATTTCTCATCTTGAGGTGGGCTTCGTACTTATATGCTTTCAGCACTTATCCGCTCCGAACACAGCTACGCTGCGTTTACCGCTGGCGCGATAACAGCCATACTGGCGGTTCGTTCGTCCTGGTCCTCTCGTACTAGGGACGACTCCTCTCAAAAATCCTACGGGCATGCCGGATATGGACCGAACTGTCTCACGACGTTCTGAACCCAGCTCACGTACCGCTTTAATGGGCGAACAGCCCAACCCTTGGAACGTACTACCGCTCCAGGATGCGATGAGCCGACATCGAGGTGCCAAACCTCGCCGTCGATGTGGACTCTTGGGCGAGATCAGCCTGTTATCCCTATGGTAACTTTTGTCCGATGAGCAACGACCCTTCCATGCGGAGTCGTGGGATCACTAAGCCCGACTTTCGTCCCTGATCGAGATGTCTCTCTCTCAGTCAAGCTCCCTTCTACCTTTACGCTCGATGGCTGATTTCCGACCAGCCTGAGGGAACCATTGGGCGCCTCCGTTACTGTTTAGGAGGCGACCGCCCCAGTCAAACTGCCCAACTGAAACTGTCCCCGACCCGGATAACGGAATCAGGTTAGTATGCTAGCTACATCAGAGTGGTATCTCAACGTTGACTCCATCAGAACCAAAATCCCGACTTCAAAGTCTCCCACCTATCCTGCGCAGATATAGCCCGCAGACAATTTCAGCCTACAGTAAAGCTCAATAGGGTCTTTCTGTCCTGGCACGCCTAGTCCGTATCTTCACAGACAATCCTATTTCGCCGAGTCTCTCTCCGAGACAGCGCTCAAATCGTTACTCCATTCGTGCGGGTCGGAACTTACCCGACAAGGAATTTCGCTACCTTAGGACCGTTATAGTTACGGCCGCCGTTCACCGGGGCTTTGTTTTTCAGCTTCGCTTGCGCTAACCGATCCACTTAACCTTCCGGCACTGGGCAGGAGTCAGCCCCTATACATCACCTTACGGTTTAGCAGAGACCTGTGTTTTTGATAAACAGTCGCTTGAGCCTCGTCGCTGCGACCATCTCATGCTTCAGACGCGAAGTCTTACACACTAATATGGCACCTCTTCTTCCGAAGTTACGAGGTTATTTTGCCGAGTTCCTTAGAGAGAGTTATCTCGCGCACCTTAGTATTCTCTACCTGACTACCTGTGTCGGTTTAGGGTACGAGTACCATTTAATCTGGCTTTCGCCGCTTTTCTCGGCAGCGTGGCATCTACAAAATTTGCTCCGTGGAGCATTCCCTACTCGGCCTCATGTAAAAACGCCAGAGCGGATTTGCCTACTCTGACTAACTACGCCTTTGGAGGGACAAAACCAATCTGTCCCCTTCGTATAGCCTCCTGCGTCCCGACTTAGCTCCTAGCGATTAAACGGTAGCACGGGAATATTAACCCGTTGTGCATCGATTACGCCTCTCGGCCTCATCTTAGCTCCCGGCTAACCCCACGTGGACGAACCTTGCGTGGGAACCCTTAGTCTTTCGGTGCATTGGATTCTCACCAATGTTTTCGCTACTTAAGCCGACAGTCTCACTTCTGCTTCGTCCATGCGTCCTTCCGGTCGCACTTCGCCCTACAACAGAACGCTCCCCTACCGATCAGATTACTCTGATCCTACGATTTCGGTATCATGCTTAGCCCCATACGTTTTCGGCGCAGAGTCGCTTGACTAGTGAGCTATTACGCTTTCTTTGAATGGTGGCTGCTTCTAAGCCAACATCCTAGTTGTCTATGCAACTCCACCTCCTTAATCACTTAGCATGAATTTTGGGACCTTAGTCGGTAGTCTGGGCTGTTTCCCTCTTGAGTACGGAACTTATCTCTCGCACTCTCACTGCCAGATAATGACGCTACAGGTATTCGGAGTTTAACTCGATTTGGTACGGATTTTCTCCGCCCGCACCGAACTAGTGCTCTACCCCCTGTAGGATAAATCTGACGCGGTGCCTCAACGCCTTTCGGGGAGAACCAGCTAGCTCCTGATTCGATTGGCATTTCACCCCTAAACACAGCTCATCCACCGATTTTTCAACATCGGTTGGTTCGGACCTCTACGCATTGTTACACGCGCTTCATCCTGGCCATGCCTAGATCATCAGGGTTCGGGTCTACCACACGTAATTATCAACGCCCTTATCAGACTCGGTTTCCCTTTGGCTTCGCATGTTAACTGCTTAACCAACTACGTACGGTAACTCGCCGGCTCATTCTTCAACAGGCACACTGTCACACTATAAATAGTGCTCCAATTGCTTGTAAGCACACGGTTTCATGTTCTATTTCACTCCCTCTCACGGGTTCTTTTCACCTTTCCCTCGCGGTACTTGTTCACTATCGGTCGTCAGTCAGTATTTAGCCTTACCAGATGGTCCTGGCAGATTCGTACAAGGTTTCTCGTGCCCCGTACTACTTGGGATACTCCAGAGGTTCGGAAATTTTCGCTTACCGGACTGTCACCGTCTATGGTGGCTCTTTCCAGAGCTCTTCAGCTAACTTCCTCCCATCTCTTGATGGAGTCCCGCGACCCCGCTATGACTTTCGTCATAACGGTTTAGGCTGTTCCCCTTTCACTCGCCGCTACTGAGGGAATCACTGTTTTGTTTTATTTTCTTCCCGGTAATAAGATGTTTCAGTTCCCGGACTTACCTCGCTATACCCTATGTATTCAGATATGCGTCGCTGAGCTTCACTCAGCGGGGTTGCCCCATTCGGAGACCTACGGATCGTAGCCCATAACGGCTCCCCGTAGCATTTCGCAGTTTATTGCGTCCTTCATCGGCTGCTGACGCCAAGGTATCCACCGTGCGCTCTTAGTAGCTTAACCAACGTCTTAGAAGATTGGTATTCCGTAGAATACCTATTGTTTGATAACAAGCTATTTGGCGTGCATCTTCTAAAACATGTGCTGCAGTGTCTTGCGACATCCACAACACTTAGTGGAATACGGACCTCAATATGTAGATTTCAGGGTACTGAACCGGTTTTGGAGAGCCTCGCGGTTGGCTCGTGGACTTATGTCCAAATCGATTTGCAAAACTTGCTCGTCGCTTGTCTTGCTATCGGAGTCATTTAGATTACCACATGATTCCGATATTGAAAGGTCGAATTTCTTATTTGTAATTCACCCTTCTTGATAGTGCACTGGGAGTTGAACTCAATGGCTTTCATATATAGAAAAGAGTTTTGATTTCTTCTCTTTATAGAGAGCCTTGCCAGGCATCATCGTTTAGATTTTGGAGGCTAGCGGATTCGAACCGCTGACCTTCTCGGTGCAAACGAGACGCTCTACCAACTGAGCCAAGCCCCCGGACTTTGCAATCTCTCCGCTTACCGCCATTGACGGGCAAGTTGGAGAGACCGCTTCGTTTCTGCGGTGCGCTCTTTATTCATACTAACAAGTTAGATTGAATGCAGATCGCTTTGTTGCAGAAAGCTTTACTTACTGGGCTATCCTGGACTCGAACCAGGGACCTCACCCTTATCAGGGGTGCGCTCTAGCCACCTGAGCTAATAGCCCGCAGTGAAGACATAGTACCACTGCGCCCTATTCCCATATCTGGGTCCGGCTGATTTGTTTTAAGCTTCTTCACAAAAGCCATGATTGCTGGGTTTCAGGGCTGTTTTATACAGTCACGGGGTTTTTACGCCATCAATATATAGATCAAATTGTCTTGAAGCGGGCATAAGTTGGTAAATGGTCTCAGTTAGCTATTTAGCAACAGGGGTGTCTGTGGCAGACGGGAGCGATTTAGACAGCACTGCTGTGAGCGAGAGCGTGTCACAGTCTGCTTTTGACTATCGCCCAGGCGAGACTGTTGGTGGGGACTATCGTCTAGTGCAGCTACTTGGCCGCGGTGGTATGGGCACTGTGTTTGCCGCCGAGCACCGCTACATAAAAGGCAAGCAGTATGCTCTCAAGCTTTTGGCGCGTGAGCAAGTTACCGACGACAATCTCAAAAGGTTTCAACGAGAAGCAGTGGCTCTCGCTCGGCTCTCACACCCGGGGATAGTGCAGATTTATAACTTTGGCATTGATAAGGATGTCTGTCCTTATTATGTGATGGAAATTGTCGATGGCATCAGTTTGGCTGATTTGATCAAGCAGAGTGGTCCTTTAGATGAGTTTAGAGCACTCGATTTGTTTATACAGATTGCTGAGGCTCTCGATTATGCCCATCGCAGTGGTATTGTGCACCGCGACATCAAGCCCAGTAATGTAATGCTGGTCAAACAAAAAGGTGATCTCAAACCGCAAATAAAAATCGTTGACTTTGGCATTGTACGATTGGCTATTGATGATGAGCGTGAGAAGCAAAAGCTGACTGCTACCGGCGATATTTTTGGTACACCACTCTATATGAGTCCAGAGCAAACCACCGGCGGAGCGGTGACTTTTGCTTCTGACGTATATTCACTGGGTTGCACATTGTATGAGGTGCTTACAGGCCGACCGCCATTTAAAGGTGCAAACGCTTTTGCCACTCTTGAACAACATCAAAAAGATAAGCCTGCTCCACTACGAAATGCCTATGAGGGTGGTCGATTTAGTGATGCCATCGAGTCAATTGTGGCCAGAATGTTGGCTAAAAGAAAGGAAGATCGCTATCAGTCGATGCAGCAGCTCGTCCGCGATCTGCTTAGAGCACAAGAAGGTAAGCGTGTTTATGCTGAAGGGCTGACGCTCGAAGAATTAGAGCAGCCCTTGTTTGAGGTTGATAACAAAGCTGTCTCGCCCCTGGCGCAAGTTGGCGTAGTGCAAAAAAGATGGTTATTGCCGCTGGCTTTGTTTTTTTGTTTTTTACTTTGTTGCGTGGTATGTGTTCTGTGGAGCAAGCCGGCAGCAAAACAAGTACAGGCACCAAAAACCAGCCCTATAGATTTTAAAAGCGCAGCCTCCAGTGGTGAAGAATTTATCCTTGACAGTGCCACCAGTGAGGGAGTAACTGTGACGACTTTTGAGTCTCCGCAACAGTTTAAGGCTGACTCTGCTCATAAAAATGCCTCTTTGATCACAGTCTCTCTCAATTCAGGCAAGCCTATGCCAGATTTTG
The DNA here is from genome assembly GCA_016718315.1 of Candidatus Obscuribacter sp. Classification (GTDB taxonomy): domain Bacteria; phylum Cyanobacteriota; class Vampirovibrionia; order Obscuribacterales; family Obscuribacteraceae; genus Obscuribacter. The sequence continues at coordinate 162,586 of JADKDV010000003.1, forward strand.
CTGGCACTGAGCATGCTTTTCAATCTGATACGGGTAAATTGAGCAAAGCCATTGCCCTTTTGCATGACGTAAAGTCCATAGAGACATTGAAGATATCTAGCAGCTCTACAGGCAGCGAGGTCAGTAGCCTCAATCAAGCGGATGTCAGTGCTATTGAACTGGCACCACGTTGTAAGGTTTTTCACTTGAGCGATTTAAGCGCGCCCTTGGAATCCTTTATGCGCCTTAGATATTTGCAGTCAGTCAATACTCTCAAATTGGCGAATTTTAGTGGATTGGCACCACACAACAAAGCGCAGTCTCTCAGTTATATATTGAACCAGCTAAATAGTTTGCCTAATTTGGAGCATCTTGTATTGTTTGGCTATGATTTAAGTGACTCTGACATCGATGTGCTTTGCCAGTCGCGACATCTTAAGGCCCTCGAGCTATTTGAAGCACAGCTACCGCCAAAGTCTGTGTACAAGCTCTCGCACACTTCTTCTTCTTTGCAGACCATTGTATTAGCCAATCAAATCTTCAGTCCTACCGAGATGCGTCAAATTTTGACTGGTAGCAAGTTGGTTGATTTTGTCATGGGACGTCCCAAGCCAGACTCCGAGCTGGAGCGCGTTTGGACGCCCGAGGTGGAACGTTCAGTTAAGTCGATAATGCCAGGGTTTAGCTATCACTCTGATTCTGAGGGCGAGCTCTATAGCGGTAAATCTGGAGTTAGCGATGCTCAATGAATTGCCGGGTGTGAATGGGCATCGCTATGAACCCGGAGTTGTCGTGGGTGGAGACTATGTGCTCTTGCGATCGATTGGACGCGGGGGCATGGGTGAGGTTTTTGCCGCCGAGCACAAATTTATTGCTGGACGTGTCTGTGCCCTCAAAATGCTCGCACCGCATCTGGTGACAGAGCGCAACTGGCAACGCTTTGAACGAGAAGCTAGAGCGCTCGCTCGTCTTGATCACGGCGGCATAGTCAAAATTTATACTATGGGCCTGGATAGGGAGACTTGTCCGTACTATGTAATGGAACTAATTGAGGGTGAGACGCTCTCTGAGTATTTAAATAGGTCTGGTCGCTTTAGTGTAGAGCAGGCAATTGCAATTTTTAAGCAGGTTGCCAGCGCGCTGGATTGCGCCCATCGTAACTCCATTATCCACCGCGATCTTAAGCCCTCAAACATTATGCTTTTGCCGGCTAAGGACGGTCAGTCCATGACCGTCAAACTGGTGGATTTTGGTGTTGCCGCATTGATTTCAAATGTAGAACATCAAAGGCTCACCGAAATCGGAGAGGCCGTAGGCACGCCGCTTTACATGAGTCCCGAGCAGTTTGTCGGCGAAGCTGCGGGTGAACCTTGTGATGTCTACTCACTTGGTTGCACGCTCTTTGAAGCTCTGACTGGGCGACCTCCTTTTAGAGGCGAAAACACCCTGCAAACAATCCATATGCATCAGTATAAGCTTGCTCCGACACTGGCTGAAGCATTTCCTCGTGGTCAGTTTAGCAATGACCTGGAATACATGGTGGCACGAATGCTCAGTAAGTTGCCGGCTAGTCGCTATCAAAACATGGCGCAAGTGATTCATGATTTTGAAAGATTGAGCAAAGGTAAGCCTCTGGTGCTTGCTCGCAGCCAAAATACCGCATCTGAAATAGCAGAAGAACCTGCAGCTAAGACGGAATGGCCCTTTAGTCGCTTGCAGATTATTCTCTCTGCTGTGGCTTGCTTTACTCTGGTTGGCGCCCTCAGTTATTGGGCTTTGTCAGATAGCAGCAAATCGCCACAGTTAGCACCTGTTTGCACTGGGTTGACAAAATCTATACAGGAAGAGGCGCAAGCTAACTCTAAGACCCCGCATTGCCTGACGATGGATCAGAATCATCGTCTTTGGGCATGACACCGTCCCAGCAAAAAGAATTTATGGCTTTGCCTGCCTTTGAGCAAAATGATGTTGATGGTTCAACTATTTTTAGATTCCCTGAAAAAATGATACTGGGTGATTTTAATGATGGTTATAGAACCCTGAAAGCCTCAGGACCGATCAAAGTAAGGAAAGGAATTCTTCCAATATTTTCAATTGGAGAGGATTATCCAATTCTTACTCTCACCAAGTTAAAGCCTGATTCGGTCAATCTTGAAATACAAATATCTTCGCGTGAGCGGTTTGGGCAATTTTGCAAATTTGCAAAAGGCTGGCATACAGTTTGCGCCATTCGTATTTGCAATTTTGATTTAGAGCAATCTGATGTTAGGCTACTGGACCAATTACCCCCGACTAAATTTTTGACTTTCACAGGCTGCCGCTTCAACAATGTGGATTTTAGTGCTTGTAAGGTTTTTGCTAGAGCGCAGGTTCTCAAAATTGATGGTTTACCCAAGTTGCCAGACGATGGACCGGCATATCCTAATGGTCTTCAATCTTGTATTGTCACTGCTGGCAAATTTCCTACAATTAAACAGATGGATATTTACTGCTGTAAGTGGCCTTCTGCCCTTACCCCACTTATTTGTAAGCAGCGCTATATCACTGCCATTCATATCGAACGAGTGCCGTTAACTGCCCATGACTTGCAGTTACTCTGCAATAAAACAGGACTTAAAGAACTTGTTATCCAAGATTGGCCTTTTGCTTTTGGCGATGTCATCTTAGCCTTGAAGCAAAAGCCAGTACCAGAGCGCCTGATATTGACAGATCCTACTTTGCCTGACCACTGGCAAAAGCATGTGGCAGAAATTCCTCGAATTAAATTGGGTGTGAATGGGGCTTATAGCTATGCTCAGGTAGCCTCCATCAAAAAGATGGTGAGCAATTTTAAACTGATGCCTCTTAAACATTATTATTTGGGTGATGGACAATTTACAGATTTTGCACCTGGTGATTGATAAAGTGCTAACAACTTGAGCGTGGTTGCGACTAGAGTCATTGAGCAAAAGCATTTATGAGTGATACCAAAAAGATCAACGGTGACTCAAACGATTCCTCTCTACATACGGGGGTTGTCACTATTGGCAGTATCATTGGTCAGGACTATCGATTGCTTCAATTGATTGGCCAGGGCGGTATGGGTGTGGTCTATAAGGCCGAGCACAGACTGATTCCTGGCAAAATATATGCAATTAAATTGTTGCATGCGCATGCTGTTACAGAGTCTAATCTCAAACGATTCCATCGAGAAGCTCTGGCTCTCGGCAAGCTCTCGCATCAAGGTATTGTGCGTATATACAATTTTGGGCTTGATAGCGAGAGCAATCTCTATTACGTCATGGAATACCTGGAAGGCGAGAGTCTAGCCGATTACCTCAAGCGCCAGGGACCGCTGACTGAGCCGGATTGCATAAGACTGTTGATCAGTGTGGCAAAAGCTCTTGGCCATGCTCACCGTCATGGCATTATCCACCGTGATCTTAAGCCCAGCAATCTGATGTTATGTCCAGTTACCGATGATCCTTTTGGCGATGTCAAAATTGTCGACTTTGGCCTGGTGCGTTTAGCAATCGATAACAGCGAAGAAAAGCAGGCTTTGACTGCCACTGGCGAAATATTTGGCACACCATATTATATGAGTCCGGAGCAATCAGTTGGTGCAGATGTCACTGCTGCTTCTGATGTTTATTCACTTGGTTGCACCATGTTTGAAGCCTTGACTGGGGCACCTCCGTTTAAGGGTGAAAATGCCTTTAAGACTCTTTATATGCATCAGTATCAGGAGCCGCCCTGGTTGAAGCATGTAGCTGCCAGTAAGGATTTTAGTGATGGTCTGGAAGCGTTGATCTACAAGATGCTACGCAAAAATCCACTTGAACGCTATCAAAACATGGAGCGACTGGTGCAGGACCTGGAGCGTCTGGCGCAGGGATTGCCCATTGGATTTGACGCTACAACTGGCTTTGAAACCGCCCCCAAAGCTTTTGCAGTGACTGAGCGCCAGGGAACGGGGACGGGCTGGCGTGTAATGAGTCTACTTGCTTGTGTGGTTTTGTTTTTGATTGTTGTTGCTGGTTATAGCGCGCATTGGTTTTTAAGGTTACCTTTGACCAGCACGAGTAAGCCTATTGCAAATAACACAGAACTATCCAAGTTGCCAGCCGAGGATAAAGATCCCTCTCTTCTGGTCTATCAGAGTGAGTTGAATGTAAAGCCAGGTGCCAGTTTGGTCGAGCTTGCAAAACTGTCTCGACGCAAATTCAAAAAGATAGTTTTTGATGGGGAAGTTTCTGAAGGCGGGTGGGCTGATATTTTTGCGGCTGTGAAAACGTTTAAAAGTACTAGCGAGATCTATGTTTGTAGTATGCGCTTGGATGAGCATGAAACCACTGCCTTGAGCAATTTGCCTCAAGCTGAATCGCTCACCTTAAGTAACAGTCGTATTGCTTTGAACTCTTTGGCGCAAAGCCAGCTCTGGAGAAATTGCAAGAATCTATATTTTGAGAAAATTGACCCCTACCAGGCGTGCCCGAATGAGCAATTAGTTGTTTCAACTGACAATCTGTTAAAGGCCATTGGCGCGAACAACAAGCTAGATACTTTTGCAATTACTCGTATGCGCTTTGGCGCCGCCGGGCTGAAGAGCTTTTTGACCGGAAGCAAAGCCCAAGCGTTGATTTTTAGTCGTTGTCGCATAACGCCTCAGATGTTAAAAGACATTTGTCAATGTCGAAGTGTAAAAACGGTCTATGTGTACGAAACCTTTTTTGACTTTGAGCAGGTCAATAACGCCGTTACTGGAGCGCCAACACTAAAGCGGTTAGTTTTGACGAGGCCAGTAATTAAGGCTGAAGCTGTGCAAGCTGTGCGTGAGCGCTTTGGGGAGTTTAATGATCCGAGCATTCACTGGACCAAAGATCAGATCTCCGCCATCAAGAAACGTGGCGTTGATCTAGAATTTAAGAGTTCTAATTATGTTTTTTTGCCTGTTTTTGATGATTGGCGAAGTCAAAGGGATCTGATCACATTGCCTTCAAAAAGTGAGTTCGCAAATGAACTGGAGTTAGCTCATTGAATTTTTCAGATCAATCTGGCGATAATTTTACCTATCAACCCGGTCAGGTCGTTGATGGACTCTATCAGCTCGTGGAAGTTATTGGTGAAGGTGGTATGGGTCTTGTATTTAAGGCACATCACATCATGCTCGACCAGGTTTGCGCTCTTAAGATTCTGTCCAGTTCGGCTGTTACTGATGAAGATTTGCGTCGCTTTGAGACAGAAGTGCGTGCCCTGGCTAAGCTCGAACATCCAGGTATTGTGCGGGTTTTTAATATGGGACGGGACCGGGGTCGCTATCCCTATTACGCCATGGAGCTATTGGACGGCATAAGCCTGGCTCAGTATCTCAAAAAACATCGACGCATGGATGTGACTTGTGCACTGGAAGTCTTCAAACAGTTAGCCGAAGCCTTATCCAGAGCCCATGCTCTCAATATCGTGCACCGTGATATCAAGCCTTCAAACATCATGCTTTTAGAGGACACGGCTAGCACCAACCAGACTGGCAAGATCAAAGTCAAGCTAGTTGATTTTGGCATAGCTAGCTTGTCTGGCACTGATAAGTTTGAGAAACAATCGCTCACTGCACCAGGGGTGGTATTAGGTACGCCGTTATATATGAGCCCGGAGCAGACTCGCGGTCAAGCTGTAGACAAGCGTGCTGATATATACAGCCTGGCTTGCAGTATGTTTGAAGCTCTGTCCGGTAGTCCTCCTTATAAGGGTGAGTCCAGTTTTGCTACTTTGATGATGCATCAAAGTGCAGCGATACCGTCTTTATCCGAGCGTTGTCCTGATTTAGAGATCCCGGCGGATCTCGACTTGACTCTGCAAAAGATGATGGCAAAGGAGCCCTCTGGTCGTTTGCAATCTATGGAGCAAGTGGCTCAGTCTTGTGACCGTCTATTACACGGCAAAAATGCCAGACCCGAGAGCACCGGGCGTTTTGCTGACCGTAGTGAGAGCGTTAGTATTACCCCTGGCGAAGGACCATTCTGGCAGCGCCGCAAGTTTGTGATTAGTTTGTGTGCACTAACAATAGCCAGTCTAATTATTTATTCTGGTCTGTCTTTTTATGGCATACATAACACACAAAGGAGTGCTGGTCATAGTTACCGCGAAAATGTATTTCAAACAGCATTGCCTGCCGGTGTGACTAAGGCACGCAAGCCGAAGCGATTTTTTAGCAAACTTTTGCAAGAGAATGGTACTACCTATAGAGTCTATGAGTTTCCGCAGGATGACGTAGTCTGCAAATTGAGTGTCAGCGGCGAGCATGTCCAGACTTGCATTGGTACTATCAAAATCCCTGAATCCCGCAAAATCAGTCTCTGGATGAGTGGATATGGTGACGAGGCAATGTCAGAGCTTGCCTGCTTTGAAGGCGAACCTATCTGGGAAGTCCATATTAGCGATGTGGACGTAGTAAAGCTGGGCAATTTGTTGTCTCGCTTTAAAGAGCTTGGCATACTAAAAATAATCAACAGTAAAGTGGGTGACAAGGAGATTGCTGCACTAGAAAAAATATCCCGACTCTGCAATTTGTCCTTTGAACATTGTCAGCTAGACGAAAGTGCGCTCATAAAATCGGATTTGCTCAATCGGATTGACACTCTATGTCTCGGCAAAGGTAACCAGGGCGCTGCCATCTATAAGACCCTGCAAAACAAAAGCAGTTTTTGTGCCTCCGTCTCGAAAGGCAAAAGATAAGTGCCGAGGACCTGGCCAGTATTGCCCAGATACCATCTCTTTATGAGCTGGACATAGTGGATTGCGAAGTCGACCCCAAAGTACTGGTGCAGCAGTTGCAGCCGCTTAAGAAAGCGAAAAATCTGGAGTGTATCCGGTTTTATAATCACCACTGGAATCCGAGAGATGTCATGCTGGTCAATAGGTCTTTGCCAAAAGTGCTCTTTGCAAAAGACCTGGATGGCAAAAACCTTGAGAATGATTTTTGATTTAAGTGCTCTAGTTGTTGCTAGACTTTGATTCTCTGGTTTTACAAGTTTGTAAAACATGGGTCTGGGGCCAAGTCGGGTTTGACTGCCTATTACCGTCGTCCTAATATATACAACCTCGTAAATGCAAGGTGCCTATGAACGTCTCTTCCAAAATTACTCAAAAATTGGCTGCTCTGGTGGTCTTGACCGCCGCCGTGTCAATCTCTGCTGATTTTGCTGATGGTGGTTTTGTCCGCGCTGAGCCCACAAAGTCTAAGTCCAGCGCTACTCTTACTGAAGCACAAGTAGGTAAACAAGCGCCTGACTTTACGCTTACCGATGCCCGTGGCAAAAAAGTCTCGCTATCTCAATTTAAAGGCAAATTGGTGGTGCTTGAGTGGTTTAACCATGGCTGCCCTTTTGTCAAAAAGCACTATGAAGGTGGCAATATGCAGTCTTTGCAAAAGACTTATACCGGTCAAGGTGTAGTCTGGTTGTCAATCTGTAGCTCTGCCGAAGGTAAACAAGGGTTTGCCACAGGTGCTGAGCATCTCAAAGCGATGGAAGAAAAAGGTGCTAAGCCGTCCTATATATTGATTGACGCTGATGGCAAGGTTGGCAAGCTTTATCAAGCCAAGACCACACCCCATATGTTTATCGTGGGCAAAGATGGCACCCTTGATTATGCCGGCGCTATTGACGACAAAGAAACATTTGACGCAGCTGATGTTAAAACAGCCAAAAACTATGTCAAAGCTGCTCTTGACGATATGCTCAAAGGCAAAAAGCCAGCCGTTGCCTCTACCCACAGCTATGGCTGCTCCGTCAAATATCAATAAGTCTCTTTAGCCCTGAGAGGGTCAGCTAAATGACCCGCGTCAACCTGTTAAAAGATCTAAGCCCTTGGCAAATTGCTGGGGTAGTGTTTGTCTTTAGCATTTTGCTTACGCAGTCCCTATATTGGGGCTGGAATCTTGGCTGTTTTGCCCTGGCCGATCCAGACAGTTGCTGGCTAGTAGCTACCGGTCGTTTGATCATGGAGCAAGGTACGTCCGCCTTGCTCCATGATCAGTTTGCCTGGACTCTAAAAGAGTCTGATGGGCAGGGGTTTGTCCTCTATCAGTGGCTCAGTGAGCTAGTTTTTGCACAGGTCTTTGAAATTGCTGGTAGTCAGGGGCTTTTGTTTTTAAGCGCACTTATTAGCGGTCTAGCTTTTGTTGCCTTGCCCATTTTGACTGGACGTCTGAGTGCCACCAAATATTGGGTCTTGGTCTTTGTGGTGATGCTGGCCTTTAATAGCGCCCTGTACCATATGCCACTGAGACCAGAGATTTTTTCGTATTTGTTTTTGAGCGTGCTTTTGACAGTTTGTACTGTCCTTTTTAAGACAAACTCTAAGCCTTTAAAATCAGGGCAATTACTGCCAATCGCCGCTGGATTTTTGTCATTGTTTGCGCTCTGGGGCAATTGTCATACCGGCTTTGTAATCGGTCTCGTTTATCTGTTGTGTCTTTTGCTATTGACAGTAGTCAGAGCTAAAAATAATTTGCCGGCAGTTTTTGTGGCTCTTATTGCCGCTTTGGCAGGTACTCTCTGTCAGCCATATGGACTAAGGCTCTGGACTTATTTGCCGCATTTATTTTTTGCCGACATCAATAAACTCAATGTCGAATTGCAGCCACTAAGTGCTATGGAGTTTTTTGGTTTTGATCTGTGGCCCTTCAGTACCCTGAGCGGCTTATTTGTTGTTTTGCTTTTGTTTAGCCTCAAATGCAAGCCAAGCCAGTCTACTGCACTAGTTGCCAGTCAGCTATTACTCAGTCTTTTGCTGCTTATCGCTGCTGTCAATTGCCGTCGGTTGATTCCATTTTTTGCTATCAGTGTTGAGTATTTTTTGCTTACTACTCTTGTCCCCTCAGTACCAGCGGTTGAGCGACCAGCAAAGGCTGGTACCGTTTTGTGGATGACCCTGCCTGTAGTGGCCATGTTAGTGGGAGCACTTTTAGCCGGTCAGACTTTGCAGATTGGGCTGCCCTCGTCTACTGGCGGTTTTAGCCAGCCCAATGGTGCACTTGCCTACATAGATTGCAAAAGACCTGGCGGCAATGTATACAACGATGCCCAATACGGCGATTTGATGATTTATCGCTTTGGCAAAGAGGCAAAGGTCTTTATTGATACTCGTTTTGATCTATACGGCGATAAACTTACTCATGATTACTATAAAATTGCCAATGCCAGGGACAACTGGCTGGATTTGCTTGATGAGTATAAGATTGACTGGTTGTTTGTCATGGCCGACTATCAAGCTGTCAAACTATTAAAAGTCAAAGGCTGGCAAGAACTCTACAGCGATTCTGTCTCTGTGATACTACAAAGACCCCAGCGAGACCCTGAGCAGGCACTGAGATGAATGAAGGCAACCACCCCAACAGGACTGAGCTAGCGAGCTCAAAGCTGTACTGGCGTTTGCTGGCGTTTAGTGCGCTGGCTGGATTGGTATACCTTGCCGTGATCTTTAGCGGCAGCTTATTCAGTGGTGCCATCCTCGCCTATGAAGATGGGCGCGTGCAAAACTATCCAGCCTTTGCCTCCCCTGGCACGCTCTGGACTCCACTGTTATGTTGTGGTTTGCCCGTTTTAGCCGATCCACAAGTCAGTACTTTTTATCCATTGATGCAGCTTTGTCGGCTTTTGCCTTTTGGCTACAACTGGTATGTGCTCAGTGCTTATCTAATCGCCTTTGTAAGCTCTACAGCTCTGGCTTATCGTCTCTCACGCTCACGCTACGGCGCTCTCATCGCTGGTGTTGTATACGGTGGCAGTGGGTTTTTGATATCTGAGCTAAATCATGTACAAATAGTGCATACTGTAGCGCTTTTGCCCCTGCTTTTGCTGTTTGCGGATTTAGTCTCGGCTGGCAAAAAGCAGGTCGATGACAAACGGCTCGGTCTTAAGGCCCTGGCGCTCACTGTGCTTGTTGCTTGCTCAATCTTTGCTGGACATCCCCAGACTTGTTTTTATGGTTTGTTTTTGACAGCACTTTATCCACTATTTGGTAAGAGCCGCAAAGGTGCTGGCTGGCTCATGCACTTTACCCAGGCGGTACTACCTGTCTGGCTCTGTCTCTTTGCCGGAGTGCTTTTGGCAGCAGTGCAGCTTTTGCCATCTCTGGAGTTGTCTCAGCTAAGTTACCGCACCCACTTCGCCTTTTCGGATTTTTTGACCGGTCAATTGGGCTTCAATGACTTCCTCGGTTTTGCCTTCCCTTATGTGCTTGGGGGACGATACGGCACACTCCAGGGCATGACCGTGGTCAATCAAGGACCACCGCCTGGTTATCTGTTCTTTGGTTTTGCGCCGCTATTGTTCTCGCTCTTTATGATAGTTAAGTGCTGGCGTGAGCCTGTTGTCAGGTTTTTTGCTGTGGTGTGGTTGCTTGCTTTGCTATTTGTCCTGGGCAATGCCACCCCGCTGGCTCAGCTTGTCTACATGATCCCGGGCTTTGGTAGCTTTAGAGGGCTCTACCGGATGCTCTTGATGGTATCAGTGGCAGTGGCTATGCTGACTGCTCTAGCTATTGCCCGGCTCGAGATACTAAGCAAGAGACCTGGTACAAGCGGTGCTTTTGACCTGAGTAAGCTGATTGCACGACATGGTATCAAGCGTCACCTTTACTTTATGCTTTATCTCATATTGGGCGGTCTCAGCTATAACTTTTTGCTCGGCACTTTGCCACTCTTGATCTATCTGCTTGCTCCACTCAAAAAATACAGACAATTGTTTTTGCTTGCTACAGTCTCGCTCAGTCTGATGACTTATGGCATGGAGGCTGATTGGAAGCACAATGTTGTCACCTGGGCCTCTATGCAGGCACCAGTGGAAAGCGCCAAACTAAAAGAGACATTGCAAAAAGAGCAAACTCGAATCTTTACTCTTAAAGGTTTGGAAGGTGGAGAGCATGAGTTTTTGCCTAATCTATCTCGTCTGTGGGGCGTGCCCAATGCCTCTGGCTATGAGCCGCTTGTGCCCTGGCGCTACGCCCGTTTGTTGCATATGGCAGAGGGCGGCTTTATCCAGCCACCATGGTTATTTACTGCCGAAAATAGAGCTTTTGACGTAGCCTCTATCAAGTATGTAATTGCTCCAGAAGTGGAAGTGACACCGCGCATCATTGACGAAAATGCTAAAGATGCATGGACTTATCTGCAACCGGATAGAGGGGCTGCATATCTGGAGAACAAAAGAGTACTGCCCCGTTATCGCTTTGCTACAAGAGTGGTGGCGGTGACTGATGATATGGCTGTAAATGCCATCCGTACTGGTCAATATCCAGGCGGAGTATTTGACCCCGTGGATACAGTATTGCTTGCCAGGCTGGGTGACGGTATGGCCAGTGCTGCTGAGGCGCAGCTGCCGTCATCTGCTGGTGCTCCTCCGGCTGAGCTCAAATACAGCAATTTAGTGGAGTCCGATACCTCCAGTAAGCTGCATGTATCGCTCAGTCAGCCTGCCTATTTAGTGATAAGCGATCAGTATTATCCCGGTTGGACTGCCACTGTGGACGGTGCCGAGACCCATTTGTTGCGAGCTAATCTTTGCTTCCGTGCAATTAAACTAGATAAGGGTGAGCACGATGTGACGATGGAGTACAAGCCCGAGTCTTTGCGTCTGGCTTATGGCGTCAGTGGCGTCGGGCTGGTGTTGCTGTTGCTTATGCTTTTGGTTTAACGAGGGAATCCTCAAGGACAACATATGTTCGAAAGGCAACAGCTAGACCACCTCCTCGATGTACATGGTCGAAGCTATCGCTTATTGCTCTGGCTAAACAAAAGAATGCGAGACAACAAGCTACAGGTAGCCACTATCCATGATGTGATCAGTCTGTCAGATGCTGCCAGGGATTGGTTAAAGCGTCAATTGAACAATTTGCCCGCTGACCTCCGTCCTCATGAGAATGAACTCGATGAGTTTAGCCACTTGCTTGCCTCTTATCTCCAGACATCTTTCGAAGTAGCAGAAGGCAAAATACCAGTTGATGGATGGTGTGGTTGCCGTTGCATGTTTTGCTTGTACGTGCGAGATGCGACATTTTTGCAGGCGCGTAAGGTCACAGAAAAAGCCAGAGAAACAGCCAAGCAACTGAAAGTACTTCTTCTTTGTGAGCTGGCAAATGACTTGGGCTTACCGCTGTTGCGGACTGATCTGGAACCATTTATCAGTGCAAATCCAGACCTCTCAGTTGCGATTTCAGTACTTACCTACACGCGTGAGTTGATGCGCAGGACAAGTTTTGGTAGCCAAGGTCTGGGTGTCTTGGCGCTCTGGCGTGAAATAGCTTGGACAGCAACAGCTCCGAAAAAAGACTTTAAACTTACAACCAATCTCGTGCTCGAAGCTGAGACCCTCGTTAGCGCGCGTCTACGAGAAGTTTGTGATGCTGCCTTGAGCTGAATTGAATACTCGAGTAGCCAAAACGTTGTTACTCGTGATAGCCCAGCACTACAAGTAGACAGGGACCACCATAGATGACGTTTAGTCCAGCGTCTTTGGCTTTTTGTACTGCCGCAGGGCTCTCTGCACCTGGTTGCATCCAGATATTTTTGACACCGCATTTGATGGCTTCATCGACCAGTACTTCGGTCACTGGTGGAGGTGTGATTATTGACAAAGACTCAAGTTTGTCTGGAATAGCTGAGATATTGGCGTAGCAAGTCTCTCCCAGTACAGTGTCTACTTTGGGATTGATTGGATAAACTTTGCGACCATCTTGCTGGTAGCAAACCATCACTTTATGTCCGTATTTGCGTTTGTCCTCGCTGGCACCTGCCACACCAAAGGCGGGGGCCGCCAAAAAGCTATCTATTTGTCTGTCAAGGTCATCCATTGCTTCGTCTTCAGGTCTCCTAAGTGATGATTTACATTATCGCTCACTTTAGCTACTTCAGGACAAAATGCTTGAGAAATCGCCAGGCTGAGCCAGCTAAACTTGACTCTGTAAAACCCAGTGTTTAAGAATGCTACTTCTGATTTTTGTCTTTATCTTCGATATTGCTCTTAAGCTCAGGAGCTAGCTCTTTTTTGACATATTCATCAAGCACTTCGGTGCCTGAGCCAATCGCTTTGGATTGCTCGCGCATGTGCTCGATTTGCTCCACTAGAGCCCTTTGCTCAGGAGTCATATTGGGGTCGATTTTGAGTACTCTCAACTCTTGAGTGATGCCCAGGTTGACGCCTTTTTTGCGTGGCGCCTTGTCGGGACTGCCAGCAGGCTCGTCCTCTTTACTAATGTCTTCGTTTTGATTGTCCTGGTTCAACTTTTGTTGACCTCCTGACCACACTTAATTATTACAATATCCTTTGACTAAAGGATAGGGGGCAATCCATTGTCTTTACCCTCGAGGGTGCAAAATGATTGAAAAGCTCAAATTGATGGGGGATTCGGCTCTTAGCCGGGGGCTTTATGATGAGGCTGAGGGATATTATCAGCGGGCTTTAGATGGGCTTGGCAATAGCTCAGAAGAGCCTCTTGTTGCTGAGGCTTTGCGCGGTATTGCTCGCTGCTGTCTGGCTCGCGGCGACTACGTCAAAGCAGAGCGCAGTGCTAATAGAGCCATGGCCATTGATGAGGATTACTGGGGTCCTGGTTGTGCTCAAGTTGGTGATAGCTATTTTATTATGGCTGAGGCCAGTCGCTATCAAGGGGCTCTGGGTCGAGCTGAATATTTTTATGGCAGCGCTCTTGAGTACAAGAGATTTCACCTGGGTGATGACCATGCCGAGGTCGCTTTAATTTATGCCAGGCTCTGTTTGACCAGTTTAATACACGGCTTGAGTCCTGGTCTGGATGAGCTTATTGCACTTTGCCACCACAATTTTAAGCGTGTACCGACAGCTAGAGACTTTGTCTCCTATCTCGATTTGCGTGAGATGCTGGTTTATCTACTGGAGGCTAATCGCAATCTCGAGGCCGAGCAGCTCTACAAACAATCTATCAGTGCTTTTGCTCGTCTCTTTGGCACAAGATCACTTGAGGTTGTCGAGCTTGAGCGAGCATACGGGCATGCCTGCCAGAGTCGAGCTGGTCAGTCTCTTATGCTCAATTGGAAAACCAGAGTGCACGATACAACTAGCCGCACTGACGACAATCTCGATAGCAAATTTGAGACTTTGATGGCGCAAAAACAATATGAACAAGCTGAGCAAGTCTTGGTGGTGATGCTCCGCGTCGCTAGAGATCGCCATGGTGAGCACTCTCCCGAGGTCTTACATTGTCTGCAAAAGTACGTCAGACTTTTGCGTCTGCTCAACCGCCCCGAAGACCTGGCTGTTATAGAAAAATCAATGAGTTGCTTCTAGCTATTTGGCATTGTTGGCTGGGGTGGCTTTGCCTGTAACGACTAGCTTTTGTCCAGGTACATCAAGTGCTACTTTTTGCTCTATTTTGCCCAGGTAGAGATTTGCTGGGTCGCTAAATTCGATTACTGTTTCGCTTTGGGCCCTGCTGTTATCGACCATTGATTTTGATTTGAAATTATATTGCAGCTCAGCTTTAGTGTTGAAATGTTGACCCTGGCAGTTTACTTCAAACTTGTGTGTGTCCAGCTTTTTAGCCTGACATTCCAATATTTCCATTTGAATGTTTCCTGCTTCGTCAAGAATAGTGGTGTCTTCTTTGAACTTGCTGGTGTTTTGGCTTGGATCGGTCGAGTCCAGTCCATATCGGGCCACACTAGATCGTACTTGCTGTGATGTTGGGTTTTTGTCCGTAAAGGTCATGGTATAGCCTTTACCGTCTGTGGCACGTAATGTGTCGTAGTCGCCTTTGGTACTGAATTGAGATTCAACAGCCGGTGCGTTGTTTATGCTTGTGCTGGCCTTGCCGTCTCCGTATAGATCAGATCTAAATGTCAGGTCACGCCCTTGTGTTAGCAACGCGGACACAGCCTCCTCTGGCAGTAGTGCCCGAGTGTCGTTCATGAGCTTCATTTCGGTAAAGTCTTCGCTATTTGACACCATCAAAAAATCCTCCAAGGTTACCTGGATGATAAGGGAGCTGATGTAATCAATCGAGAAACTATGCGGGGAATTGTCCCACTGCTAGTCGAAGCTTATGCTCCAACAAGTTTGACAAACTTACGTCTGCCTACTTGTAGTACCATGCTTTGACCGGGCTCTACTTTGATTACCTGGTTGGGGTCTTTGATTTGATTGCCGTCCAGTTTGACGCCGCCTTCCTGGCAGAGTCTTTTGCCTTCGCCGTTTGATGCCACCAGTTTGCTCTCACTTAAAATACGAAAAACTGGAGTTTCTTCTGATACTGTATGCGATGGCATGTCTGTAGGTACTTGTCCTTCGGAATGTACCTTTTGCCAATCGCTCAGAGCTTGATCAGCGGCTTCTAATCCGTGATACTGCAAGACCACTTGTCTGGCCAGTATGAGCTTGGCGTCTTTGGGATTGCCGCCTTTGAGGTGATCCGCTTCGATTTTGTCGACTTCGCTACCACTCAGTGTGGTGGTCAATTCAAAATACTTGAGGATGAGTTCGTCAGGTATGCGCATACATTTGCCAAAGATTTCACCGGGGGCTTCTTTGAGTCCAATGTAATTACCGTAGCTCTTGGACATTTTTTTGACGCCATCAGTACCTTCAAGCAAAGGCAATAGCATTGCCATTTGAGCTGGTTGACCGTATTTGGGTTGCAACTCGCGACCTTGCAGGATATTAAATCTCTGGTCGGTGCCACCCAGCTCAATGTCGGCTTTGATTGCCACTGAGTCGTATGCTTGCAAAAGTGGATAAAAAAGTTCGTGGAAGGCCACAGGTTGTTGCTGATCTAATCTAGCGCCAAAAGCTTCTTTAGCCAAAAGCTGGTTGGCTGTCACCGATGCAGCCAGCTTGATTACTTCTTTCATGGTGAGAGGAGCGAGCCAGTCGTTGTTGTTAACTACTTCGGTCTTACTCAAGTCCAGGATCAGACCCATTTGATCTAGATAGGTCTGGGCATTGGCTGCCACTTGCTCGTCGTTGAGTGGTGGTCTGGTGCTGTTGCGACCGGTGGGATCGCCTATCTGGGCGGTAAATCCACCGATAATCAAAACTACTTGATGTCCTTGATCCTGAAACCTCCGGAGCATGCGGAAAAGCACAGCATGACCCAGGTGCAGGTCAGTGGAGGTGGGGTCTACGCCCAGCTTTGCCCTGAGTTTGCGCCCTTCTTTCTGCGCTTCCATGATTTTGCGAGCCAGCCCTGTGACGCCATCTGGCAAGACTTCAGCACCGCGGCATAGCTCACGGGCTTGTTCAAGGATGTGGGCCGGAATCTCCGCGGCTTTACCAGGGTTTGTGTCCTGGCAGGTAGCGGCCGACAACTGAGAATTTACTTCTTGGTTCAAGGCTTGTTTCCTTATGTAACAGGTGCGGCTCAGCTATGGGGCAGACGAATCGGGCAAGAATCTTATCATGATTACTCTTTAGCTTGAGTCGGTGGGGCATTGCCAGTAAGATTTTCTGTCACATAACCTACTTTGTAATATCGGAGAGTTTGATGGAGAGTGTCTACAACCCGCAGGAAATAGACGAGAAATGGCAGAAGCACTGGGAAACCCTGGGCATCTACAAAGCCGTTGATGACGACAAAAAGCCTAAATATTACTCCCTGGTTATGTTTCCCTATCCCTCTGGCGACCTGCACATGGGTCACATGCGGGTTTATACAATCTCAGATGTAATCAGCCGGACAAGGCGTATGCATGGCTACAATGTCCTCAACCCGATGGGTTGGGACGCTTTTGGTCTGCCTGCCGAAAACGCTGCCATTAAAAACAAGCGCCATCCTGAGGACTGGACCAAGTCCAATATCAAGTTTATGCGCGACGAACAGCTCAAGAAGCTTGGTACAAGCTATGACTGGGACCGCGAAGTAACCACTTGCGATGCCAATTATTACCACTGGACCCAGTGGCTCTTCCTCAAGTTTTACGAAAAAGGTCTGGCTGTGCGCAAAACAGCGCCGGTTAACTGGTGTCCAGAATGCCATAGCGTGCTAGCCAACGAACAAGTAGAAGGCGGCAATTGCTGGCGTCACACTGAGACTCCTGTGCAGCAAAAGGACATGAGTCAGTGGTTTCTCAAAATCACACACTATGCTGAAGAATTGCTCTCCGATTTAGACACCCTCAAAGGTTGGCCTGAGCGTGTCCGAGTGATGCAACAAAACTGGATTGGTAAGTCTCAAGGAGCTGAGCTGCACTTTACCGTTGAGAGCAAGCCCAATGTCCAGATTAAGGTATTCACCACTCGTCCTGATACTGTATACGGTGTCAGCTATCTGGTCCTCGCCCCCGAAAACCCGCTTGTCCAGGAGCTAGTCTCTGAGGACTGCCGCGCTAAAGTCGAAGCCTATGTGCAAGAAACTCAGCGCAAGACCGAGCTGGATCGTCAGGCCGGTGAAAAAGTCAAAACTGGTGTAGCCCTGGGCGCATCGGTAATTAATCCTTTTAACGGCGATATAGTGCCAATCTATGTCTCTGACTATGTTTTGATGAGCTACGGCACTGGTGCTGTTATGGGTGTACCAGCCCATGATGAGCGCGACTTTGCCTTTGCTAAAAATCTCTCTTTGCCAATTACCGAAGTTATTGCACCGGAAGGCAAGAGTCAGGGTGAGCTTAAAGAGGCTTATCTTGAAGACGGGGTACTAATCAATAGCGGTACCTTTAATGGTCTTAAAGCCAGTGAAGCTAAGGGCAAAATAATAGAGTGGGCCGAGCACAATCAGGCTGGCAAAGGTCGCACTCAGTTCCGTTTGAGAGACTGGCTAATCAGTCGTCAGCGCTATTGGGGCTGTCCCATACCGCTGGTGCATTGCACTAAGTGCGGTATCAAGCCGATTGCGGAGCAGCAGCTGCCTGTGGTCCTGCCTGTCGAGGGATTGGCCTTTACTGGTGAGGGTGGCTCGCCCCTCAGCCGCATGCCTGAATGGCTCAATGTCAAATGTCCTGAATGTGGTGGCGAAGCTCAGCGTGAGACCGACACCATGGATACATTTATCGATAGCTCCTGGTACTTTTTGCGTTATACCGATGCTAAAAACCCGGCTGAAGCCTTTAGCAAAGCCAAAGTCAATTACTGGATGCCTGTCGATCAATATGTCGGCGGTGTTGAGCATGCCATTTTGCACTTGCTTTATTCGCGCTTCTTCACTCGTGCTCTCAAAGATATGGGGCTTGTTAATTGCACCGAGCCCTTCACCAATTTGCTCTCACAGGGCATGGTGACGATGTACAGTCCTAATACCGGACGCATCGAAAAAATGTCCAAGTCACGCGGCAACGTAGTGGGCACTCTGGATTTCTTTAAGAGATACGGTGCTGATGCTGCCAGGCTCTTTACACTCTTTGCTTCTCCACCGGAGCAGGAGTTGGAGTGGTCCGAAGACGGTGCCGTTGGTCAGCATAGATTTCTCACCCGCATCTGGCGTCTGGTCACGGACCTCAAAGAGCGCGGCGTACTTGTGCCCAAACTGGCTACCAGTCCTGAATTTAATGGCGGTAAGGCGGAGCTTAGTGACAAAGATTTTGCTCTGCTCAAGCTGGTGCACAAGTCCATCAAAGCGGTTACAAGCGACCTTAGCTCGGAGCGTTATATCTTTAACACCGCCATTGCGCGCTGTATGGAGCTGGTTAACGGTCTCTACAAATACGTGCAGGACGTAAATCCGACTGAGCCCTCGGCGATTTTGAGTTTTGCCTGCAAAAACCTGCTTTTGCTAATGGCACCGATGGCTCCGCACATAACCGAGGAGCTTTATCACCAGGCTGGTTTTGTAGCGACTGATAAAGAAAGTATTCACACCGCTACCTGGCCAGTTTTTATTGAGAGTTTGACAATCGATGATGAAATCGAACTGGTCCTCCAGGTCAATGGCAAAATCGTCAACAAGATGCCAGCCAGCCGTGGTTTGGAGAAATCGAAAGCCGAAGCACTGGCTATGGCTGATGACAAGATGCAGGCAAAATTAAACGGTCAGGCCATCAAGAAGGTAATTGTTGTGCCAGACAAGCTTGTCAACGTGGTAATTTGATAGGAGACCGGTAAGCTCCTTTATTAAATGAGTCTGGCGGTTTCTTATTAGAGAGTCTGCCGAGGGAATTTAATGACAGGTTCTATTGCGCCCAAGATCAAATTTGAGCAAAAACAAGCACCACCAGTGCTTTCATTTATGCTGGTTTTGCTATGTGCCATCGTCTACATTCAGTCAGCGACTGTTGGTAGTACGCAGCAGTGGCTGATTTCGCATTGTTTTGCCATTGGTCCGATGAAGGAATTATTTGCCAATTTACAGGCTCTGTTGCCAGCCACATTGGGCGGTAGAGCGGGTGCCATGGAACTTTTAATAAAGAGTATTACCGAGTTTTGTACGGTGGCTTTCTATGCCACTTTTGCCTCAGCCGATAAGACCTGGGCTATGGGTAATTGCTATTTTCTCTATGTCTTTGGTGCTGGTAATGAGCAGAGGCTGGGACCGCCGCGCTATTTGCTTTTGATTTTGTTTTCAATGCTTGTGCCATGGCCCTTTGTCTTATTTGAGGCTGGACGTATTGGCGGAGAAGCTGTTTACTTTGGACCTTTCTTTTTGCTCTGTACTTTGCTCGGCGCTACTTTCGTTTTCCCTCCCGAAAAGAAAATCAATACCGAGTGGTTCAAGAGTTCGCGCGGCAACATCTTTGCTACCGAGCCGCGTGCCCATATGACCGACAAGTATCAATTTAAGCCCACCTTCTTTATGATCCTTTTTATCGTCTATGAGGGCGTGATGTGGTGGTTTTTGGCTCACAGCAATCCTCTCTATAAGACTGTAGCTGTTATTCCTGGACTGGCTGCATTGACTACCGGCTATGTGGTCGTCTCGCTTATGGTCTGGAATGCTACAGGCTCGCTCAAAGACGGCGCTCTGCGTTTGCAGACTGTGCGTATGTATAACGACATTCTCAAACTAGACGTCGGGCACGATACTGCTATCAAGGGCACCAGTATGGCTCTTGGTTTGCCTCCCGAAAGAGTCAAAGAGTGGGTCATTGCCCAAAAAGGCAAAATGGGCTTCAACTAAATTAAAATTCTTTAGGGTGGGTGGACCCCTGGTTCATATTGCGAAGGTGAGCTGGGCGTAAGCCTTTGACCTCATGACTAGTGCTAAGATGTACCGACAGAGGATACATTTTGGTAGTGGATAACTCGCAAAACGAAGAGGTAATGACTCTCGCTCCAGTCGGCAAGCTGCGCTGGAAGCGTATGATGCAGGTTGTTTCAGACGCGCTGTTAGCCAGTCTGTCTCTTTCATTTGCCTATGTAATCCGCTTTGATGGTCATATCCAGCAACAGTATCTGCATCAGCTCTGGCTAGTTGTGCCACCGCTTGTCGCTCTGCGCCTTATTTCTAACTGGCGCTGTGGGCTTTATGGACGGCTCTGGCGCTATACCGGACTTACCGAAGTAGCTGAGATTGGTGTCGCTGTTTTAAATATTTCGGCTTTGATGCTTATTTTGCGCGCTCTCAGTTTGCCGTTTTTGCGCATAGAAGGGCAGCAGCTCTCTTACAGCATCATTGTCATCGACATGATGCTCTGCTTCTTTTTGATGACAGCTTGCCGGGTCTTGCGCCGCTTGCAGACTGAGCACGCTCAGCGTAAGCACTGGAGACAGCCGGTGCGCCGACGTGCTCTGGTGGTGGGAGCTGGTGACGCTGGGCTGATGGTGCTCAAAGAGCTAAATCAGAGAAGCGATCTTGGTGTCGATGTAGTTGGCTTGATTGATGACGATCCGACCAAAACAAAAAAACGTATCGGTAATATCACCGTATTTGGTACTACTGCTGATCTGCCTCGCCTGGTCGATACACTCTTTGTAGAGCAAGTAATCATTGCTATGCCCTCGGCTCCAGCCAGCGAAATCCGCCGTATCGTAGATATGTGTCGCGTGGCAGAAGTAGAAACCAGAATATTGCCCGGACTCTTTGAGCTTATCAATGGTCGCGTCAGTATCAATCAACTGCGCGATGTCTCACTGGAAGACCTGCTTGGCCGCGACCAGGTCAAACTAGATGACGCCTCGATATCGTCATATATTGAGGGACGCACAGTACTTGTCACTGGTGCCGGTGGCTCGATAGGCTCTGAGCTTTGTCGCCAGATCTTGAGATATGAGCCGCGCAAAATTGTCCTACTGGGTAAAGGCGAAAACTCTATTTTTGGTATCCAGCAAGAGCTAGTGCGCAGGCTGGCCCAGCGTCATGCTCCAGTGGAAATAGTGGCAGTGATTGCTGATATCAGAGACGAAAAGCGCATCGAATACATTTTTGAGACACAAAAGCCTGATCTGGTTTTTCATGCGGCAGCCCACAAGCATGTGCCCTTAATGGAAGCCAATATCAATGAGGCGGTCACTAATAACATTTTTGGTACTCGCATTGTCGCCGAGATGGCTCGTAAATACAAAGTGCAAAAATTTGTCCTGGTCAGTAGCGATAAAGCTGTAAATCCTACCTCTGTGATGGGTGCCAGTAAGCGTGTCGCCGAAATCATCATCCAAAATCTGGCGGCATCCACCAGCGCCACCAAGTATGTGGCTGTGCGTTTTGGTAATGTCCTTGCCAGTCGTGGCTCAGTAATCCCCTTGTGGCGTCAGCAGATTGCCTCTGGTGGTCCAGTTACGGTCACTCATCCTGATGTCACTCGCTACTTTATGCTCATCCCCGAAGCCGTGCAGCTGATTTTGCAAGCTGGTGCCTTTGGCTCTGGTGGCGAGGTGTTTGTGCTCGATATGGGCAAACCCGTCAAGATATTGGATCTTGCCAATGATTTGATCAAGTTTAGCGGTCTTACTCCTGGAGTCGATATCAAAATCGAGTTTACCGGGCTTAGACCTGGCGAAAAACTCTTTGAAGAACTGCTCACTGAAGCAGAAGGGCTGTCCCGCACTGCCAGTGAAAAAATCTTTGTAGGCAAAGCTAGCCCACCTGATGGGCCGGAAGTGGCTGCCGCGCTACAGCGCTTTAAGGGCTATGTGGAAGCGCTTGACGAAACCGGCATCAGGAAAGAATTAAACAGTCTCTGTATGGGCACTCTAACTCTCACTGATACCACTAATACCCAAGTTGTAAGCAGTACTGAATTGCCTAATGTGGCGGTCGTCGCTGCTAAAAAACAGACTGTATGAAGGACGCTCTGGACAAATTAGCCAGGTTAAGGCTACTGCTTAGAGAGCTAAACTCGGTCATAGTGGCTTATTCCGGCGGTGTAGACAGCTCGCTATTAGCCCTTGTGGCTCGTCAGGAGCTAGGCGCACGAGCCCTCATTACTATTGCCATATCGCCTTCTCTGGCTAGCTGGGAGCGTGAGGATGCAGTAGCCCAGGCAAAACAGTTTGATTTTGACTTGCTTGAGCTTGCTACCGATGAGGTTGATAATCCGCTATACAGGGCTAATACAGGCAACCGTTGTTTTTTTTGCAAAGCTACTTTGTTTGACTATCTCCTCAAGCTAAAAGTCGAGCGTCAATATGATGCCATCGTCTATGGTGCCAATGTCGATGACTTAAGTGATGTCCGTCCGGGACATCTGGCGGCTAAAGCCGCTGGTGTAAAGGCGCCATTGATAGATGCCGGATTGAGCAAAGGCGAGATCAGATATCTAGCCAGTGAGCTCGGCTTACCCTCGTGTGACAGACCTCAGGCAGCATGCCTCTCCAGTCGTTTTGCTGATGGCATCTATGTCGATAAAGAGCGACTTATGGTGGTGGAGCAAGCAGAGGCTTATATCCGCAACCTGGGCTTTGAACAATTACGCGTGCGATATGTTGGTGGTAGTGCTGGTGCCGACGCTCGGGTGGAAGTCGGGGTGGAGCAGTTATCCTGGCTTTTGAGTGATAGCGCACTGCAAAACAATATAGTCAATAAACTCCAATCTATTGGTTTTAAAAATGTAGTGATTGACAATGAAGGCTACCGGCAAGGTAAGGCAAATGCCAGTCTGGCTCAGGGCAAAATATGGATAAACGCTTAGTCGAAGATTTACTCACCGCTGTCAAAAGTGGTCAAACAAGTAGCGCTGAAGCACTCGAACAGCTCAAGCAATTGCCTTATGCTGAGCTCGATTTTGCCAAACCAGATACTTTGAGAGCGCTTAAATTTGGTCTGGCTGAAGTTATTTTTGCACCCGGTAAGTCAGTGGAGCAGATAGTCTCAATAGCTGCTAAATTGCGCACGCAGCACAAGCTTGTCCTGGCTACTAGAGTGGAGCCGGATCTGGCGCAAAAAGTCTTAGACCGGGCCAGTCAAATCGAGATTACCGATGTATCTTACCTGGCTAGTGCCCGGTCACTCTTGTTTGGTGCTCTGCCCGAGCCAAAAGATTGTCAACCTGTTGCCGTACTGACAGCTGGTACCGCCGATATACCAGTGGCTGAAGAAGCCCTATTGGTGCTGCAAGCGGGCGGATATCCGGTGAGGCGTATCTTTGATGTTGGTGTAGCTGGTTTGCATCGTTTGCTTGGTCAGATGGATGATTTTAAATCAGCCCCTGTGGTAATTGTTGTCGCTGGCATGGACGGGGCTCTGGCTAGTGTGGTGGCAGGGCTGGTATCAGTACCTGTAATAGCAGTGCCTACATCCGTCGGCTACGGGGCTGGAGCGGGCGGTCTGGCCCCTCTTTTGACCATGCTTAATAGCTGTGCTCAGGGACTGACCGTAGTCAATATAGACAATGGTTTTGGCGCCGGTGCAGCCGCCCTGCGCATTTTAAATAGTGCTACCAGACCTCCCAATCCTTAGTCTAGCCCCAATCTAGTGCTGTAAAGTCTAGATGGCTTGGGGCAATTTCCTGATCATAGTCGCTGTTTTCACTGGCTTTTTCTTCATGGTCTCTGGTTGCCACTCTAGTATTTTCTCTTTCTGCTGCTGCTTGTGCCGCTGTTGATGTTTCAGCTGGTGCTGTTGTTTCTATTGCTGCTGATGCTACAGCTGCGGCTTCTTCAGTGCGAGGTAAGGGTCTGGGCGCATTAGCCCCAGGACTATTGGCGAGAGTTCTTGGTAAGTTTTGTGGTGCTTCTGCTGCAGCCAGCCGCGGTAGGCTTGCTGGTCCTGTATCCACGGGGCGCACGTCGGGGGGCAGCTGGTCGACCTAGACCAAACACACCCTGATAGACGCGTCCTGCTGCACCAAAGCTGCCACCAGCTGCACCGGCTATTGCCATATTTTGGCTGAGCTCGCTGAATGTCGCTGGTCTGCCGTGCCAGAGTATTGACGCACTCTCTGTGCCCGCCAGCGCGCCAGTGGCGCCAGCGGCACCATTTAAGGCAAAGCTTTCAGCTGCAGAGCGTGACTCAGGGGCCCCAAATAGGCCAGAGCGTGACAATCTACCCAAAGCGGCGCTGGCGGTGCCAAGACTTATCGCCCCCACTGCCGCAGTTGATAGTCTATCGCGTCCAAAGTTTTGCTCCGCCGGGTTGGTCTCAGTAAGGATGCCACCATATATGGCCCCTGTGGTCGCGGCAGTAATAATATCGCGAGCCGCCCCCGGTGCCATCCTTGCCGCAAGAGTTGGCGACACCCGACTGACAGCTGCCAGGCTTGCGAGAGTGCCGAGAAAAGTACCGCCCATGGTGCCCCAGCTGTTTCTTTCAGGTGCGCCGATGATATCAAGTCTTGGTAAGTGGCTGCCAGTGTATTGATTGGCAAGTTGCGTTGCCGCGTTTATTGGGCTCTCGAGTGCTCGATGACCAAGCGCTTGGGCAAAATCTAAAGCTTGCCCTCGCCAGCCCTGGCGCTCCCTTGGCTGCGCCTCCGGTCGATCTGACATATTTGGACCTCGCAAAGAAAATGGTATTTAGGCATGACCATAATCTTGCAAGTTTGTAACTCAGGTGTGACTGACTATTCTTCTTCTTCTTCTTCTTCTTCTTCTTCTTCTTTCTCATTTTGCAGTCTGGCTTTTTCGGCATTTACCGCATCGATAGTCTCTGCACAAAATTTAGAGGCTGTCACTACAGTATCTGACTTCATCAGCATTTCTTTGACGTTGCGAGCATTTTGCACGTCTAGCGCCAGTAGCTCTGGAATGGCACAAGCTTGTTGGACTGTCTGGGCTAATTGGCATTTTTCGTTTTGCTTGTCATAGATTGTGATGCTGCCACCATTAAAGCCAGCCACTCTGGCATCGAGTGAAACCGAAAATTCACTACATTCGCTGCTTTCGGGGCCATACAACTGACGTACTGGAACATTGGCTGCCAGCGAGCGGTAGTCGATAGCGCCAGCGGCGGGGAGGTCAATCAATTGATCTTCGATACTTCTTTGTCTTTGTTTTTGCTTTTGCGGTGACGGCTCATTGCTGTCAACATTTGACTCTTGCACGTCGGCAATTCTTTTCAGTTCGTCTTCGAGCATATAGCCGGAGATACGCTCACCTGGTTTTGGACCGGGCAAGATGTAGCCATCGTCAGTGATGTAGCTATTGGTTTTTTTGTCAAAAGTCATATGCATAGGACTTATTTGATCGTCTATTGCCGGTTTGTGTTTTTCGTTTTTGCCTGGCTCTGGTAGTTTGGCCATATCCAGATTTTGCAGCTCTTGCTCGCGTTTGAGCTTTGCTTCGCGTTTTTCTTCTGCTTCTTGTTGTGCTTTTTCTTTAGCCCACTCTTGGCCCATTTGACGCATGCGATGGCGCACTTCTCTGGGCGACATGCTATCTAGAGCTTCGTCAAAACTTGGCTCTTTATGTTTTGCTTCTTCCTTAGCCATGGCATTGATGCGGGCGCGCACTTCTTTTGGTGACATCTGATCGAGGATCTGGTCAAAAGAAAGATCATTAGGCGCGGCCGCAGCGTGGCTCGAGTGCTTGTCAAAGTTACGTTCACCCAACATACATGCTTCCCCTAAAAGTGCGCCCCAGGTGATTGATATACGCAATCACCCGGGGCGATGCCTTGAATCTTGCCTTATTTGATCAATGAGTGGTTAAAGGCGCGATTGGTTCTCATTGTTGATCTGTCCTCGGCATCTTTTACGTCTTGCTTGGTAGCCAAATTGGGCTGTGGCTGTACTATTACACGCTCGGCAACTGGCTGGGGTTGCTGCTCGGGCGCCACACCAGAGACACAGGCATCACTTTTACTGGCGACATTGTCGGAGATATGTTGGGCGTTGCGCATACCGTGTTCGACAATTTGCGCTCTCTGACCTTCATTGGCATACGGCAGCCAGCTTTGCATCGCTCTGGAGTTGTGCTCGTTGGCGGCACCAAGAGCTGCTGGGGCATCACATGTGACCTTTTCAGCTTTGGCTTCGATACATTTGTTGCTTGAATTGGACAGACCGACACCACCACCAGTGCCTAACATATAGCCATCAGCGCGTACGGCAAAAGTCTGGCAATCGTTGCCTGGTAGTGCTTCACCTCTGGAATTGAGGTAGCTCTTGCTTGAATAGACGTTATTGCTATTGCCACCGCTGTTATTGGCGGCGCTGCCAGATGTAACATCACCTGTTTGCACGCCGATTTTGTTTTGGCTGCTGGCATCAACTCCAATTTTATTTTGGCTGCTGGCGTCGACTCCAATTTTGGTGTTTACTCCAACATTATTGTCGATATCGCTTTTGACAGTGCCCTGGATATTGCCGTCGACGCGACCATTAAACTCTTGATTTTGCTTGTTGATTTGTTCTTGTTGTTGTTGACTGAGCTGTTCCTGATTCTGATTATTTGTAGGATTATAGTTATTGGTAGGCTGCTCTACTGGAGGTGGGTTGTGGGGCTCATATGTACCGCCGCCACTGTGTGGCTCTAGAGGAGGCATACCGCCATCATTGGTGGTGCCGTCATTCCAGGCCAGCAACACAGGCTTTGCTTCCTGTTTTGCCATTTTGAATGGGCTTTGACCGATGCTGTCAGCAAACAGGGCCTGGCTCGCATCACCTTGAGATTGCTTCAAATCTGCTGCAAGTTCTCTATTTTCAAAACTCATAACTATGATCTCCTTGTCATGGCAAAACTGGCTACTCAATTACGCGAATTGGTATGCATCAGGTGCTATTTGATGAATGGACTTTCGAATCGTCGGTGTGCGTTCGATGCGTTAAAGATAGTTCATTTGCGTGACCAAAATTGGACAACGCCTGACTTCTTGCAATAGTTGATTATTTTGCTGGGTAAAAAAGTACGCTGATGTTATCTTCTGCTGCTACTCGCCAGTCACTCTTTTGTCTCAAGGCCTGAGCCAGTGGGCAAGCTCTGGGCACTAGCACATAGCTAAATTTGGAAGTTTTGAAAAATTGTTCGTAACCCGGTTCGGCTTCCAGGCAGGCGCGATAGACCACATTAAAGTCGACTGGATAAAAATCAGTTTTGTCATCAATAAAAAATTTGCGTTTGCATTTGATGGCGATATAGTTGCCCCAGTTGTCATAGCAAAAACCGCCTGCTTGCTTGCTAAAGGCGCCCTCTGGTGGATATTGTTTAAGATAGTCAGTGGTCTTTACCGGCATCTGGCTGGCGTTAAGCTCAGGTATTTTGTTGCTGATAAAAAGAGCGCTGACTATGATGCTTGCGGCCAGAGTGATTAGTGTCCATGACTTTGAGCTGGCCCTATCAGAGCTTGTACCTGAGGACGGCGGCAAACTAAATAACGCAAGCAAGGCAAAATAAGAAATAAATCGCATCGATATAAAAGCAGCAATTGCAAAGACGAGGGTTAGTGCAAGCCAGGGCCAGTCTTGTTTTAATGTCTGCCGTTTTACTGCATGGGCGACAATTGTGAGCACAAGCAAGGCAATAAAAGCATAACTACCGATGCCATAGATAAAGTCAAAGCTAGACCACTCAGAGCCCTGTCCAAAGATTTGTTCATGGCTGGTGTATTGCCAGAGATAGGCAAAGTAACCAGGTCCGCGCACATTGAGTAAACAAGCAACAAGTGCAGCCACTAGTGGACAAAAGGCCTTTAAGGATTTGTCCTTAAAGGTAAGCAAGCACTGTATAAAGACAATGGGCAACCCCAATATCGCACTGCCGTGCAAGTTGACCCAGAGAGCAAAGATCAGGGCATAGAGACCGCTGCGTGAGAGTATCGAGAGTGGTTTTTGACCCAGATAAAGGACAAGTGCAAAAAGCAGATAACTAAATAAATGGGGGCGAGCAGACCAGTGCAGCGAGGTTGCCACCACTGCCAGGATTAGTGCTCCAATTGTCAAAAACAAATTGGAGCCTTTTGCTCTTGCGGCACTGGCTGCCAGTGTCAGAGCCAGGCTGGTGCTAAGGGCCGAGGCCAGGATGATGTATTGATAGTTTTGACCTGCCAGATTGTAGAGCCAGGCAAAAACATAGTCAGACAACAGCTCGGTGGAGAGCCAGGGGGCGTTTTGGTCTACATACCAGAGGAAGTTTGTCGTACATATTGTGTGGTGCTCCAGCATGTAGTTACCACAGACAATATGTCTGACCGTGCCGCCATCTCGCAAAAAGCCCATGGGCGTGAGAAGTAGCATGTATGCAAGGATGATGACAAAACAAATATTCAACGGCTAAGTCTCAATTTGCATCATTGCAGTAAGGGATCCTCAATTTTTTTAACTGGTGTAACTGTCTGCACTCTCAGTACACGGCAGCCGCCAAGCTCCCCGACAAAGCCGGTGACAGTGACTTTGTCGCCGACAAAAGGCAACAACAATTCCTGGCAGCCTTTATAGCCTTGTGATTTGGCTGCGATGTATAGATTGAGAGTTTCGTCTTCGAGGATGCCTGGCGTGATACCGCCGCTGATACAGGCGATTGCGCAGGCTTTATGCCCGGGGCCGCGTCCTGGTCCCATAGTTTGTGAGGCATAACACCAGGCGTCTACTACTTCTCCTGTTACCGTGACTGCTTTCATCACTTTGAGCGGCAAAATGTAGGGGCGATACTTTGGGGTCCTCTGGTCAATAAAAAAGTAGGTGGCAAACAAGGTGCCAATCACAACAAACATCACCAGTACAGCTGGCAATGCTGATTTTTGTTTGCTGGAAGTTGCTTGCTCCATTATTTGCTTTTTTGTTTTTTCTGCTTTTCGCTCAGGGCTTTGATGCGCATTTTTGTTTCTTTGTCTTTGCTATCCAGTGCCAGCGCTTTCTTGTAATTTAGCATGGCTCCCTCAAAGTCATTTTGGGCCATCTCTAAATCTTCGCCAAGGCGCAGATAGCCTCTAGCAAAGTCGGGATTAATTGCCAAGCCCCGACGATATTCCTGGATGGCGTCTTTGTAGCGGGCTTGTCTATCCATGATGTCGCCCATAGCAAAATGCATGCGGGCTTTGAATTGTTTGGCTTTAATCAAGCTTTCTGCAGCCTTCAGGCTTGCTTCGATTTGGCTTTGCGAGAGAGTTTTGATCAAGCCGCCAATGAGAGCTTTGCGCTCTTGCATTTGTTGACCGTTGTCAGCGGAGAGGATTATTAATGCTACTTCTAACTCTTTTTGTTTTTTGCCTAGTTTGTCCAATACGACCAAATAGAGCTTGTTGTTATTTAGGCTCTCAGGATCGGCTTTGTAGTTGATGTTTAGCTCTGCTGCTGCGTCGCCGTAGCGTGAAGTATTGTTGTAAACTTTGGCTCTCACAAAATGCAGCAGTGCTTCTGCTGGTTTTGAGAGATGACCTAGTGCCTTTGCTTTATCCAGAGTAGCTAAGGCTTCCTGATATTTATTCATGGCATTGAGCAGGTCTGCCTTAGCCAGATAAATCTCGGCATTTTGGGGCTGGAGTGCGGCTGCTTTGTTGTAATAAATCAGTGCTTCATCTAGTTTTGATTGATTGTGCATGACATAGCCAGCTGTCAAAAAGACACCGTACTCGCGGGGAAAGAGCTTGACTGCTTGCTCAATCACTTTATTGCTCTCTACATAATCCTGGCTGCGCATGTAGAGCAAGGCTAGTTGTTTAAAGGCCTCTGACCCGGGATTTTTGCATTTGATTGCGCTTTTGAATTCATCCTGAGCCTGACCAATTGAGCCTTCTTTGAGATAAAAATGACCGGCTTTGAGATGGCTCTCATAGCTATTGGGGGCGCGCTTGAGCAGGCGCTCGATGGCGGCGGCTTGATCTGGCGTCGCCTGAGCCGCGTTAAGACCAGGCGCCAGTAAGGCCAGGGCAACAATTACTAGTATTGTCTTTTTGTTGTTGGCGAGCATCAGGGCCCGTTAAAGCTTATCAAAAGCGCTGTAAGCTGCTGCCCGGGCGCTTTTGTGCCAATATTGATTGAGCAGCTGACACCATTTTTGGTGGCAGTGATAATAGTGCCCTTTTTGTTTGTCGATGGTGGTGAGATCGAGTTCCAGCCATAGCTAGTTAGACTCTGGCGATACCAGCTGTCCAGTGCCGATGGTTGATTGGCAGTCATTACCCTGATATAGGTCATAGGCTTGGTGCCGTCGTATTGAGTTTGATAACCCGACATAAATTTTGCATCCGGCGGCATCGGTATCGGAATATTGCTGGGCATCTGTGAGAGATTGCGATGAAAAGACGGTAGAGGCGCTGGTCTTGGACCTCTTGCGGCGTTTTGTGCCGGCTGACTGCCATAGGGGGCCGGTTGGGCTATAGATGGGCCGCCGGCGCTCAGCATAAGGGCCAAGACCAGTGTCATAAGTGGAGCTTTCATAGCAGGAGACAACCTTTCGATATGGTGTTGTATTTGGCTCTATCTAGCAAGGACCGGTGTAGTCACAGGTTTGGGTGCCAGACTTACGGCAATCGCACTGGTTGGGTACGTTGATTTTGTCTCCGCCTACACCATAGTTGATGGTGAAGGATGAGGCAGGACTTGAACCTTCAGGGCAGCAGTTGGTGTTAGTAGCGCCCATATTGAGCTGTCCAAGCAGGTTATTCCAACCGGTCGAAGGCGTGAAGGCAAACCAGTTCATGATGCAGATTTTGCCGTAGAAGTCATAAGGGTTTGGATAGCCCCAGTCTTCCGGTACGTTGATTTGACCGCCACCCATGCTGTCGGATGAGTTATGCAATACAAATGTGGTGGTCTCGGTAGGCGAGTTTGGTGTTTTTGCATCTGGAGTTTGCCCGATGAAGTCTTTGAGCCATGGGGCATCGGCAATTGCTGCTTGTTCGTTTTTGAGGACCAGTCCACCTTTGCCACCGCGGGCATTGGTGCTGTAGTACATATAGGCACGGCCGCCCATCGGTACATAATCTTGCTCCAGGATATAGTCTAGATAGCGGTGTTTTTTAGGGTCGCCACCTGGATCTTTGTAGCTATCTGGGACATAGGTAAGCCAGTTTGGATCGATCTGGAACATCCGCTGAGTGAGGAAATTCCACATTGTGCCACCAACTGCAAAACCTTCCTGACTCTGGCTCTTGAGCCAGACGCCCTGATCTGTGGTGATGCGGAAGTTGGGTGCTGTGAGTGGTCCTCTGCCTCCTGTGGGCACGTGGGCTATACCTGATTGATAGGTCTCAGGATAAAACTCACCACCTTTAGCGCGGTCGCTGAGTAGTTGCAGGTTGATGCTGTCAGCGACGTTAACTGATGCACCGTTGCTACCTATAGGAGTGGGCGGGGGAATGTTATAAGCGCGCTCTATAAGCGGTCTGGCCCAGAGCATGCGATTGTCTGAATTGTCGTAAGTGTGCATGTCTGCGTTGGCTTTGCTGCTTGCGTCATCGAGCACGATGTTATTGATTGGACCAGATAGTCCACCTGAGGATTGTAGATTGGCACAATTGGACGGCGATACTTTGCCCAGACCGATACTATCTCCAGCCAGTGCAAAGCCTACAGAAAAGCCGCTGCAATCTGGTTGTTTGCCATTGTTTATGTCATTTTGAATGGCATTGAGATAGTCCTGAGGAGTCGCTGCCCCGTATGGCAAGCCTTTGTCGTTAAGACCAACAAAGTAAGGCAAGGGCTTGCCGAGTTTGTCGGTTGGATAAAATTGAGGATTGTTCATGGTGTAGACAAAAGCATCTTTAACACCACCGGCGACACCAGTAGCTGGTGAAGCTGCGCCGTTTTGCAGGCGGATAAAACCGCGTGGTATAGCCGCGGCAAAGCCTTGCTCATCGATGGGCTCAACGAGAGCATAAGCAGTAAAGTCACCAAGGAAGCCTTGTTTGGATTTGGCTTTGCCTGCAATTGACAGTGAGTTAGGCACTGGCTTTTGCCATTTAAATGAATTAGCACCGTTGGCCGGATCGTTGTTTTGCTCAAATGGCATTTGACCAACAAGGTGAGGCTTTGTGCCTGGTTTGAGCGGTACAAAGTAGGTGTTAGCAAATGTGGGAGCAGGAGTCATGCCCTCTACATAGCCTTTGAGGTACTGTGTGTTGGGGTGTGAGCTGACGGTTGTCACCCAGCCGCTGATTTTATCGTTATATAGCTTGGAGCCCTGATCCGGGAAGACATAATCAGGTACTTGTTGGGCAGTCATGTAGACATTGGATGCGCCAGTGCGATCCATATACGAAAACTTGGGTGAGCCCTGTGGTGCGAGGTCGTCCTCACCAAATTGTTTGGTGGGGTTGAGTTTGGCCAGTACGCTGAAAAAATCGTGTACGGAAGATGGCTTGGAAAGCTCCTGAGCCAGAGCGTCACCCAACTTTTGAGCCTGGGTGGAAATCTGCTGAGCGTGCGATACGGCACCAGCATCAAGTCCGTCCTGACTGATTTTGTTAGCGTTGAGGGTGACCAGAAATGCCTGACCCATGACGCGGTTGATGTTGCGCAGGTTGATTACGCCATTGCCACCATTGGTGTGGTCAGATACTCCGCTAAATTGAGCAGCATCGCCAGCTAGAGATACTGGTACCGAAACTTTGACTAAAACAGATCGTGCCAGCGAGAGGTTACCGGCGTCGGCAGCCCGTTGCATCTGTTGGCCACCGCCAAGCAGGGTGATCAGTGATACTGCCGCCAGTATTATCACGCCGAGCGCTAAAATTAGCGCTGCTGCCAGGCCTAGTGCCGCAGCTTTTCTGTTTCTAATTCTCAGCATGTACTCAACCTCTGTCGCATATCACGTTTACTAAGGGGATTTGATACCGATGCAACTGCCCGGCTATCTGATTATGGCGTATTTATTATACCAGTTTAATGTTGGTTGGCAAGCATTAATTGGTCCTTGCAGCTGGCGCCAGATGAGGATACTAACTCGCCCAATCCTCTCCAGGCAAGAATAAACGGCTCATTTACAGGGGGTGCGCGAAAAATATTACTCTCGGGGAATAATTTAAGTGGGGGAAACCACATTCCTGACTACCTCCTCCACAATTTGTCGCTGTTATTAACTGTCAGAATAGCCATAATAAGACAGTGATTGGTAGGAATTTTTTTGATGAAAAGACGGCGCGTTCGCTACACAAGAGGAGGAGTAATTGCTGAGTTTGCTCCAGCGCTCTTTGTATTGCTTATGGTCTTCTTCTTTCCCTTTCTCAATATGTTGGGACTGGCTCTATCTTATGCGGACTGTCTTTATCTGGACTTTTTGCTGATGCGTCAAGCTGCCCTCGAAAACGTACTGATAGTAGACAACAGCACTACTCCACCTGGCTACAAGGCGGACTTGACCTGTAGTACAGATCCCAATGGCACACTCAATCGAATTATTCAGGCCTGGCTCAATAACGGTCTGGGTAAATTTGCCAGCACTGGCAAAGTGCCTGTGCAAACTGTATATATAGACTTGACCGAAGGCACGCCAAAGGTTAAGTATATTCATCTAAACCTGGCTGTTGAGGTTCGTCCTTTTTTGCAGATACCATTTCCTCTTAAAGTACCTGGCTTAAATGCTCCTGTAACCTTTAACTACACTGGTCGCTCCGTCATCGAAAATCTCCCTAATTAAATGTCTAAAGCTAAGTCTACTAGCCGAAAAAGAAGTGGTCAGAGTATCACAGAGGTACTGATAGGCGGTATGATTTTGGTGCCTATTGTGCTGGCTATTATTGACCTGGCTGTTGTTGTTATGGGTGGTGAGTTAGTCAATGATCTCGCTAAGCAAGCGGCTCGCGGTGCTGCCAATGCCAAAGACAATGGCGAGGCGGCAACGGCAGTGGCAGATGTGCAGACGACATTTACCAAGTCGCCCACCTACAAAAATTTAGTCCTCAAGCTCGACAAATACGATGGCACTTATGATGGTCAAACCACAGTGCAGGCATCAGTGACTGTGGTCTTGCCTGTACCAATACCGTTTTTAAATGTTGGTCCTGAAATGGCCCTTAAAACACAGGCCACCGAGTCTATCGTGGGCATAGCGCCACCAAGACCGATTTAATTAGCTGCCAAAATGCACTCCTGAGCGCATCAACATAAACATCCAGATATTAAAAACCAGATAAATACCCAAGAGGAAGCTGCCCAAAATGAGCTGCCAGGTCAAAACGGCCTGTCTTGGTTGGAGGCTCTTGATCACGCCAAAGCGCAGCCCCAAAAAGGCTAACAGCACAATTGCCATAAGGGCATCGGCAAGCATCGAGCAAAGAGAGCGCTGGCTGGGCATAAGTGCTGCTGCCACCATGATCACTACGGCTAGAGCGAGCATCATCAGAGTAAATTTGTCACTCTTGCGTATCTTGATTACGCCTACTTCGGAGTGGGCGTCTTGCAAAAATTTGACTGAAGAAACGACGCTACCAAGCATACTGTCTCTTTGAGTCTGACCGGATTCTTTATTTTGCTCTGGCTCTGGTGTCTCGCTAGACATGGCACGTCCCTATACAGCTTATAACCAGATCATAACAGATATGTTTTTTACCTGGGCGTGATTATTAGCGGTACGCTCTCAACAGAAGTCTCATGGGGAGCGTTTGCTCGAGCGTTATCCTGGGCCAGTAGTTTATTTATATCGGACATTTTGACGCGTTGGTCGTAGATAAGCACAGCTGCATATGGCTTATAAATCGAGACCATTACCTTTTGCATACCAGGCAGTGCTCTAAATTTCTTTTCGAGCTTGATCAAGCAAGCTGCACAGCTGGCTCCTGCTATGTGCATATCGAGTCGCTTCAAATTACTTTTGGCTGGTGCTGCCTGACTGACCATAAGCAGCACCGTCAGTAGGGTCATTACCAGCAGTGGTTTGTAGTTACACAATTTAGATACGGGTAGCTGCATGAGTCCATTGTATAGTAGCCAGGCTCTGTTCAAAAGCACTCTGGTAGTTTTCAAATTGGGCTTCGCTTTCGGTCTGCAAAAAGACTTCTTCGATGCTGCAATTTTTGTCGCCAGGAGTGCCATCAAAAAAGATGCCCTGATAATAATAGTCAATAGTATCTCTGACGCTTATAAATTGCCCGCTGACATGGATGGCCAGTCGGCTGTTAATGGGCGCTACCTTAAAGGCAGTGAGGTTAAAGTGTTGACCGGTGTATTCGGTAAACTTGCGGCTGTACTGGTTATCTCCCACATTGCCCAAGATCAGACGTAATTTGAGAGTGACACTGTTGATATCGTTATCCACTTTGTTTTTTGCTAGATAAACAAAAGGTCCATTGTCCAATACAGATCTAAAAGTCTTGGTATCAGCGGCGTTTTCGGCTTTGCCGCGATAATAAAAGACAATCTGCACGGTCTCATCACCCGGCGGATTATATTGCTGCTTCCAGTCGAGCGCCATGCGCCCAAAGGTCTCATTAACCAGCACAAAATCCGGTGGTAGCTCAATTTGATCTAGTGCACCTAATTGTTTGACTTGCATTTATTGGTTTGATCCAGTAATGACAGAGAGGAACGAATTAAAATCGGGCTTTGGTCCGTCTTTTTTGCCTGATTCCCATTCGCGTATAGCTGCCGCATACTTCGCTCGAGCGAGTTCTTCCGGTGCCTGCGCCTTCTTCTCTTTGCCTTCTTCTTTTTTGTTTTTTTCGTCTGGATCTTTGAGTTGATCTTTTGCATCCAGAGGGTTTTGTGTGGCTGGATGATCGAGAGATTTGGGGAAATGCTCCGGTCTGTGGTTGTCGTAGTCGCGCTGATTGACTGTTTTGGGTTGTGGTTTGGCTGGGTCGTAATCGCGATCGCCAGGTACTGGCGCTGGTCTGCCCTCGAGGCGATCATCGCCCTGGGTGGCACGGATTACATCATTGCCGGACGATAGTCCAGTTACTTTTGAGTCAGACCTGGTGCCCCAGTTGTTGTCCATATCAAATTTGCCATCGGCGGCGGCTTTGACTGTAATGGCGTGGATGCCATGTCCGCTCTGATCACCTTTGAGGTGGTCTGCGTGCACTCTAAGCTGGGTCGATTGACCGGTTTCGGCTTCTCGTTGGGCGACAATTTTGTGCAGGTCTTCGGCACTCTTAAATGTCTTGACCGCAAGATCTGGCGGGAATCCTTCTTTGGGATCTGGCTTCATGTCTTTGCCGTCGGCTGAGATGCGGTAGACCGAGCCGTCCTTATTACCCATAGTGCGACTGAGGTGTTCTCTCTCGAAGGTGTCGATGGCCGGTGAGTCTTGGGCAAATTTGAGTGAGCCATCGGCCTGACGGACCATCAGCGCTTCACCGGTACTGTTTTGTCCTTGCTTGACGCCGAGGTCGCCGGCATTGGCTGTTACATAAACGGCCCTGGCATTGTCGATACCTTCAGCCGAGGTGGGTTGGCCTTTACGCATTGCTTTGAGGTCTGCATGTGTTTGCCCGGCCAGTGCGTCCATCGCTTGTCCGGCCAGTCCACGATCGCCGTTACCCTTCATCCGGCTTTCGCTAAATGGTTCTCGTGATTCGGCGTCTGGCTTCATACTGGCGGGGTGCACATTGACCCGCATGGTGTTGCCTTTGTTATCGACCACATCGGCAAAACCATTATTTACTATAGATGCGGTCTCTTGGGCTACTTTGGCGGGGTCGTTTTCGAGTCTTGTTTTGACCAGAGCCTGCAGCGCACATGTATAGTGCTTGCCTTGATTGCAATAGTCTTGAGGATTGGCCACACGGGCAGCCAGATCTTGTACAGCATCTTGCATCGCCTGGTGTCTTTTAGCTGGGTCTTCGATGCCTGTAAATTTGCCGCCATCTGGTCCGAGCATTTTTTTCATGGCGTCTGTAACGCCATTCATTTGTTCCGCTACCGAGCCTTTCATGCGGGACTCAGGAGAGGCGTCGCCTACGTTCTGGCCTGGTTTGCCATTTTTGACTTCGCTAAGTCTTTTAAATGTGTCTTCAGCTCTCTGCTGCGCCTTTTGCGCAGCCTGAGGGTCATCGGCTCTGTAGGCGCCTTTGAGAGTGTCTGCATAGTCTTGTATGGCTTTGCGTTCTTCTGGCGTGCGGCCGAGTTTGTCTTTGCCATCTTTTAATGCATCGCCCGGTTTGACTGCATCGGTAGACTTTGCGGCAGTTTTGTCTCCAGAATTGTCTTGAGTCTTGATTGCTTGACCATCATCTGGCTTGAAGTTCAATCTCTCTGTACCAGCAGAATCAGTCGTCACTCCAGTGCCCTGCTTCTCGGGCGGCTGCAATGCGGGCGAATTCGCTCTGCTGTCCACCACTTCGTTGCGCACTGTGGCCGGTGTTGTATCTTGTACCTTGCCAGCTGAGCTATCTGAAGCGTCTTTATGTTGGGTGGTGTCGGTTTTGTTTTCTGCCATGGTAAAAATACGAAAGGAAAAGGGCTTGTACTCTACGCTTTACCATAGCACCTGGCAGCATTTATGCAAGTTATCTTTGGACTTTTTGTAAGGCAGGCGACAAGCGGGAGCATATTTGTGATGGCTCTGAGTGATTTTGCAAATCGATAACAATTATTCCCCAACTTTTATAATGGTTAATCGGTCTGACTCAAGATCGGCTATTTCACTGCTACTGCCATCGGTAATGAGATAGCTGATGTTATCGAGTTCGGCAATCTGATAAGTAGCGACAAATCCTAGTTTTTCGCGACCGGCCATAACTACTAACTCGGCGCTATTGCCGGCAAATTCGCGCTTGATCGAGGCGTCTTCAAAGCTCTCCACAGTTGCTCCGGCTACCCTGTTGACGCCGTGGGCGGAGATGACGCAGAGGTCTGGGCGATAACGTCTGGCAATGAGCTGACTATCTGGCGCCTGGGTGATGAGCAGGTCTTTGACCAGTTTGCCTCCCAGTAAGATTATTTCTACATCGGGTAGATGGCTCAGTGCTTGAGATAAAAGCGGGCTGTGGGTAATAAATGTAGCCTTAAGGTCGACTCTTAGATGGGGAATTAGTTGCAGGGCGGTTGTACTACCATCTACAAATACAAGCATTTTGTCTTTGATTAGTTCTGCTGCCTGGCGACCTATCGCCGACTTTGCGGCTAGATTGAGGTTTTGTCTTTCTTCATGAGTGTAAGGCACTGGAGAGGTCAGTACAGCGCCGCCATGCACCTTTTTGATGACGCCGCTTTCGGCCAGTTCTTTTAGATCCCGTCTGACTGTGTCTTCGGATACATCAAAGGCTCTGACCAGTGATTGGGTGCTAATTTGCCCGGCCTTTTGTAGTTGCTCCAAAATTTTGTTGCGGCGTTCGCTGGCTAGCATATAGGACCTTGACTTGCGGGATTTATCGGGATTATACTGGAAACTGCGGGTTTCGCCATCTGGATTTAGATAAAATGTGCGGGATTTTGCGGTAATGGAGGGTTTATGGCAAGAATTGCAGTAGATATGGATGAAGTGATAGCCGACGCCTTAGGCGAGCATATCGACCGTTACAACAAAAATTTCAATGCCCGGGTGCAGCGTGACGATCTTATCGGGCGCAGCCTCAGACAGTTTGTACCGGCGACAGTGGCCTGTGATGTCGAAAAGCTTGTCCATACTGAAGACTTCTTTGCCGATTTAGCGGTTTTTCCTCATGCTTATGATGTGCTGCTTAAGCTCAGCTACGAAAACGAGATTTTTATTGCCACAGCGGCGATGGAAGTGCCCCTGTCTTTTGACGCAAAATACAAATGGCTACTCAAGCACTTTCCTTTTATTTCGCCCATGAATTTTGTTTTTTGCGGCGATAAGAGTATCCTCAATGCCGACTATTTAATTGACGACAATGCCAGACATTTTGAGCGCTTTAAGGGTACTGGCATACTCTTTGATGCACCGCACAATCAGCATGTCACAGGCTATCGCCGCGTCAAAAACTGGCTGGAAGTGGCTGAAATTTTTAGCTAGTTATTTGGCTTTGGCTGCTGGCGCTTTACTGTTTGGCGCTACTGGCTTGCCTTGCGAAGAGGGGTTGGTGTTGTTTGGCTGAGCCCGATCTTTGATGTCGATATAATCAGGATAGGCACCGATTTTTAGAGGGGTGGTCAATTGTTTGCCGTCGCGGTAAACAGTAAATGTCAGCATGTCTCTAACTTTATGGCTGCGCACCAGGGTCTGCACATCCTTAGGTGTGAGCATCATTGTCTCGTCTATTTTGACAATGACATCTCCCGGTTGCAAATCGGCTTCTAGAGCCGGGCTATCTTTGTATACTTTTTCTATTAAGACGCCTCTGATATTACTGGCGATACCAAGGGTTTTGGCATGGGCTTCTTTTAGTTCGCTCATACCGATACCGAGCCAGGGCCGCTCAATCACGCGGTTGTTAATGAGATCTTCGGCGACAGCTCGTGCTACATCCACCGGGATACTAAAGCCGATGTTTTGAGCGTTATCTTTGATAGCGGTATTGACGCCAACGACTTCGCCGCGCAGATTTATCAGAGGTCCGCCTGAGTTGCCTGGATTGATGGCGGCATCAGTCTGGATAAAGTTGATATTGCCGTTGATGTCTTCAACTGTGCGACCGATGGCCGAAATAATACCGAGAGTGACAGTATGGTCGTAACCAAAAGGGTTGCCGACTGCAATGGCAAACTCGCCGGGACGCAGGTTTTGCGAACTGCCAAATTTGAGGACCGGTAAATCTTTTGAGTCTATTTTGATGACAGCAAGATCCGAAAAGTTGTCTGTACCTATTACTTTGCCTGTAAAAGATCGTTTGTCGTTGAGTGTTACTCTGATTTCTTCAGCGTTTTTTACGACGTGGGCATTGGTCATGATATAGCCATCTTGACGAATGACAAAGCCGGTCCCAGTTTGAATTGCCCGGCGCATCTTCATGGACTTGGGGATGAGCTTACTCATGTCCGGGCTGTCAGGGAC
This sequence comes from Candidatus Obscuribacter sp., assembly GCA_016718315.1. GTDB lineage: Bacteria > Cyanobacteriota > Vampirovibrionia > Obscuribacterales > Obscuribacteraceae > Obscuribacter. The sequence continues at coordinate 202,644 of JADKDV010000003.1, forward strand.
GAGTTTGCGCCCGTTGTAATAAAAAAATCCATTGGGATCGCCAAAGGGTATTATGTCAAAAAGTGATGACACGCTTGAGGTTGAGTCGTCTGATTTTTTGACTTCGATATTTACTACCGAAGCTGCTACTTGCTCTGCTATATCGGCTATTGTGTTGCTATCAAAAGTGATTGGAGGGTTTTTGTCCCCGCCTTCATTAATACTACCAAGAGCCATTAGCGCCGCCGAGCGACTGTGGCTCAAAGGCGCTGTTGAGCTTTGTTTGGGCGATGCGACCAGCACAATGTCGCTTTCGTTTTTTGTGTTTGAAGTGTTGATTGAATCCATGGCATAAACTGCTGCAGATAGACTGCTGATGCAAGTCAATGCTAGAAAGAATCGAACTTTCATTTATTTGCGACCCATACCTAACTGTTGAGCGTTTTGATAAACTTTGCCTTCAGTCAAAATGGACGGAGCGATTATCACATCCGCTTTTTGCATATCAGCAAGGGTCTCAGCACCCAGTGTAGCCATGCTGGTTTTAAGGGCGCCGGTGAGGTTTTGTGTGCCGTCATCAGTGGCGGCAGGGCCATTCATGATTTGTTTGAGTGAGACAGTGGTGCCCACTTTGATGCGTGTGCCGCGGGGCAGTACTGGGCTAGGCGTGGCCATGCCCCAATGATAGCCCTTGCCTGGAGCTTCTTTGGCGCGAGCAAGAGGGGAGCCAATCATTACCGCATCTGCACCACAGGCGATGGCTTTGCAGATATCGCCACCTACTCCCATGCCACCATCGGCGATGATGGCGGGACGTTTGCCGTGGCGTACAAAGTGGTCTTCTCTGGCTTGAGCGCAATCGGCAATGGCTGTTGCCATAGGTACGCCGATACCAAGTACTGAGCGGGATGTACAGGCCGCACCAGGTCCGACTCCGACGAGAATGCCGGCGACACCGGTTTCTAAGAGTTCGAGTGCTGTTTTGTAGATAACACAGTTACCGACAATGACAGGAATCGACATCTTTTTTGTAAATTTAGATAGATTGAGATTGGGAGTACCAAGTGCGGAGCGGTGCTCGATACCAGTCACAGTGGACTGTACAAAGAGGATATCGCAGCCTGCTTCCTGTACCAGTGGACCGTACTTTTCGGCAAAGTTTGGAGTGACCGAGACGGCAGCTACAGCACCAGATTTCTTGATTTCTTCGATACGGCTGGCCATCAATTTTTCATCGATGGGAGCTTGATAGAGCTCTTGCATTACTTCTACAAATGAGTCTTTGTCGCAGCGAGCAATTTTTTCGTAGACTTCGGTCAGATCTTTATAGCGAGTCTGTACACCTTGCAAGTTGAGTACACCCAGACCACCGAGCTCGCTCATCAAAATCGCCGTACGGGCATCAACTACCGAATCCATCGCTGAGGCGATGATGGGATTGGCAAATTTGATATTGCCAATTTCGCAAGTGATGTCGCAAAGTTCCATGTCGACTGTTTTAGAACCAGGCACCAGGGCGATTTCGTCAAAGCCATATGCTCTGCGTGTGGTTTTACCAAGTCCGATGGACATGCCAGATGTTTGACTGCCTTCTATGGATATTTCCGAGACCATTGTTTATTAGCTCCCCGTCTATTTCTGACAGCATATCTTAGCACTCAGAGGCTGTACAATTATGGGCACTGACATTGATTACATACAAGGCTAAACATAGATATGGCAACCAGCATGGCAACCGGTCCTCTTACAAGTCTTAATGTCCTGGGACTGAACAGTGGCACCTCTATGGACGGTATTGACGCCGGGCTCTTTAAAATCACCCCACTCAGTGGCGATAGACCTGCTGATGGCAAGTGCCCGGCTCTCAAAGTAGAGCTAATCTCCAGTGAGTTGATTGCTTTTCAAGACGATCTAAAGAGCGCTCTTGAGGCGCTGGTGGCTGGTAAACAGACTGATTTGCGTACGATTTGTCTGGTTAATAGTGCCCTGGGTCAAGTTTTTGGCGCTGCCGCCAGTAAGGTTGTGGAGCAGTCTCGTAAAAACGGGATTGATGTGGATTTAATAGGCTCCCACGGTCAGACACTATGGCATGAGCCTGTTAGCAGCAAGTTTTGGGGTGTCGATACAGCTGGCACTCTGCAACTGGGTGATCCTGCTTATGTTGCTGCACTTAGCGGTGTCACCACAGTTGGTGACTTCCGCACTTATGATATGGCTTTTGGTGGTCAGGGTGCACCACTGGTCAGTTTTGCCGATGAAGTTTTGTTTGGTCATGACGGTGAACCAGTGGGCGTGCTCAATCTAGGTGGGATAGCCAATATCACTGTGGTCAAAGACGGTGTTTCGGTGATGGCATTTGATACTGGTCCAGCTTCTGTTTTGATTGACGAAGCGATGCGTATCCTCTATCAGCTCGAATATGATAAAGACGGTCAAATTGCCACCTCTGGTCAGGTGATAGAAGCGTTTGTGGAGCAGTTTTTGAGTCAGCCGTATTTTAAGCTCACGCCTCCTAAATCTACCGGACGCGAACTCTTTGGGCGTGCCATGGCTCAAGAGCTGGTGCAAAACTGGCGCAGTCAAAATATTGCTGCCGCTGATATTGTCGCTACACTGACTGCTATAACTGCTCGCTCTATTGCCCAGTCATATCGCGATTTTATTGCTCCCCAGGTGGCTTTGAGTAAAATCGTACTGGGCGGCGGTGGTGCTTACAATGCAACTTTGATAAAGCAATTAAAAGCATACTGGCCTGGTCCACTTGTCCTGGCTGAGCATGAGGACTTTGGTGTAAGTGCCAAGTTTAAGGAGGCATTGCTTTTTGCGTTGCTTGCTTACACCACTTATTTTGGTATCCCTAACAATGTGCCTCTCTGCACAGGAGCCACGAGACGTGTCTGTCTCGGCAAAATTGTAAGCGCCAACTAAATAGAGGTTATGCATGTCGGACAGCAATCAACTGGTCATCCCAGAAGGCATCAATTATGAGTGTACTGGCTGCGGCAAATGTTGCAGTGGCTGGTCGGTGCCGCTGACAAAGGATGACTATGAGCGGATTTCGGCTATTGACTGGGCTAGCAAAAATGAAAAGTTTGAAGGCGAGTCGCTTTTTAGAGAGCTAAAAGGTTTTGAAAAAGCCAATAGTCCTTATACTCACGCCATCAAACATGGTGATGACGGCTTTTGCCCTTTCCTGGTCAATAATCTCTGCTATATCCACAGTACTTACGAGAGTAAGACCAAGCCCTCAATTTGTCAGCTTTTTCCCTATAACTTTAACGAGACCCCATCAGGGTTTTTATCCACTGTCAGTTTTGTCTCAGTGGGCGCAGTTAAAAATGCCGGACGTCCTTTAAGTGAGCAAAGAGAGTATCTGGAGAGCAAACTGGCAGAGTTTAAAAGGCTCTATCCCAATCATCATCCCAACTGGTCCAAAATCGAACTGGCTAAAGAAGTACCAATCAGCTGGGAGCAATATATTGAGCTTGAAGAAAAAATGCTGGCCGTACTAAACCAGCGTCAAAAACCAATCAAGCTCAGACTTGCAGAGATGTCTCTTTTGATTGTTGAAAAATATCTAGCCGTCAAAGGTGGCTCTCTGCCATCAGGCAAAAATGTAATTGAGCTGAGTAGCAGTGCCCATCCCATCAAAAAAGCGGATCTGGTGCTCTTGCAAGAATTTTATCGACTTTATTTTCCGGAGAGTCCTATTAGCCGCTCCAATATGAATTTTAGCGCCTGGCGGTTTGCTCTCTCTACCGCATCCTATGCTGTCGGTCTGGGTAGCGGGCTCACCCTCAGGGTGCCTGGGGCTGCCGTCCCGTACACTCAGGCTAAATCAATACCATTAAAGCTAGATATATTAGAAGACATACTCTACCGTTTTGTTTATCAGCGCATTTTTGGCAAGATGTACTTTGGCGCTGGTTACGGGCAACTGAGCATCATGGTGGGTTTTCATCATCTAGTGGTGGCAGTGGTGTTAGCTGAGCTGCACGCCAGGGCGTCTGCCTTTAATAGAGGCTTCAAGGACGTGCAGGAGGCCGATATGGTCAGTACCATGCGTACCCTCGAAAAGCGACTGGGTGACAGTGCGCTGGATGGCTATGCTGCCGCCGTACTCGAATATCAGTTGCAAAGCCACGGACGCTGCCTCAGGCTATTGTCCCTTTGTGATCAGTCCTGAATATTAAATAGGCAATTGTTAGCCAGCTAACAAAAACGCAGTTGACTCCCAACCCGTCCTCGCTTATTGTGAGTGCACGTTTCCAAGCGGTGCTCCGCTAAGACGAAGTTACTATCAAACTAGTGAAAGCTTTAGGCATGTGCCAACTAGCTCTCCAGTTGTAAGCGTGCCTCAGGAGGTACTGATTTTATGCGCATCCTATCCAAACTTACTATGGCTTTCTCCGCTTTGACAGTAGTTGGTGCCCTTTCTCTAGGTGCTCCAGCTCTAGCCCAAGATGCATTCGGCTCCGGCCCCGGAGGCGGTAGCAGCACTGCTGACCAATCTCTCGGTGAGATGGGTAACCAGGCTTATGGTACACAGACAACAGGCTCACAAACACAACAACTGCAACTGGGTCAATCACCCACATTGCAAGGTGCCACCAACGGCACCATCGCTCCTCAAGGTGTAGAAGCCACTGTAGTACAAGGTGTTAACACAGCAGGTACTGTACGTGTCAACAACTTGGCTAACTTAGAGGCTTTGCTCAACATCATCGCTAACGGTATGGAAATCCTCGGCATTGCCTGGGGCGGACCTACCATGATCATGGGCTTCATGCACATGGCTGCTGGCAGCCACGACGCCATGAAGAAAGTACTCTTCGGAGCTGCTGGTGTCACAGGTGGTCTCGCTACCCCTGGTTGCATCAACTGGCTCGTTGCATCCGCCCGCGATGCTGCTTTGTTCAACTAACACCCGTCAGTCACACACACAAATTACAAAAGGGAGGCGAAAGCCTCCCTTTTACTTCGACAACTTCTACAATAGAAATCTCCATTGAGGATTTTCAATTGTATTTAAAGTCTTTGTTGTCACCGGCACTTCTGTCCTGTTTGCTCGTTTTGAGTCTGGCCGCTTGCCAGACCATAAGAGATTCGCCAATCGAAGAAGTCAATTCGTCACAGCTGGATTTGCCTAAAGACTTACCTTACAACCCTCTGGTCAATAAAAGTGCGCCAATGCTAAGGCATGATGCTTTTTATGATTGCAAGATTAAGGATGGCGACAAAGAGATAGCTAATTCGGAGCGCTTTATCACCAATGGCAAGGGCTTTGTGGCTTATAGCGCCGATCCCAAGTTTGAGGGTGGCTACTACCTATTTAATTACTCTGGTCACACCAGCCTCCTGGTCGATGCCCGGGAGCATACATTTAAGGTAGCCATGAGTGGACCGGGAGATGACATCATTAAAGCCTATCTGCGTGACCGAGACCGCAACAGTGCCCCTAAAGAGTCTGAGCTTGGTAGTAAACAAATAGGTAAATATGAATGTGTTGGCAATACCTATAAGGATGGCGACACCACAATCGAGGAATGGTTTGCTAAAAAGCCAAACCTTTTGGTCAGCCAGAAGATAACCAGACCAGGCTATGAGCTCACTCGCACCCTTACTCGCTTTAATCCATACTGTGAAACCAGTCTGCTCAGATTGCCACAGGGCTTTACTCTTGTGAAATAAAGTAGACAAGAGAAATAATTATAGAGGAATTAATAATTTGGGTACTTGACCTGGAACTATGCCTGGGTTATTGTATAGACCTCGGGCTTTTCCGAGGTTTTGTCCACAAACTTACTAATTTACCTTATATATTTGCGCCTGGCGCGGGAGTTTTACTATGAACATCCTCAACAAACTTACTATGGCTTTCTCCGCTTTGACAGTAGTTGGTGCCCTTTCTTTAGGTGCTCCAGCTCTAGCCCAAGATGCATTCGGTTCCGGCCCCGGAGGCGGCTCCAGCACCGCTGACCAGTCTCTCGGTGAGATGGGTAACCAGGCATATGGCACACAAACAACTGGCTCACAAACACAACAACTACAACTGGGTCAATCACCAACATTGCAAGGTGCCACCAACGGTACCATCGCTCCTCAAGGTGTAGAAGCCACTGTAGTACAAGGTGTTAACACCGCAGGTACTGTCCGCGTTAACAACTTGGCTAACTTAGAGGCTTTGCTCAACATCATCGCTAACGGTATGGAAATCCTCGGCATTGCCTGGGGCGGACCTACCATGATCATGGGCTTCATGCACATGGCTGCTGGCAGCCACGACGCCATGAAGAAAGTACTCTTCGGAGCTGCTGGTGTCACAGGTGGTCTCGCTACCCCTGGTTGCATCAACTGGCTCGTTGCTTCTGCCCGCGATGCTGCTTTGTTCAACTAAGAGTTCCACAATTGACTTGGAGAGGGGTTCCGCAAGGAGCCCCTCTTCTTGTTTTAAAACTATTTTGCAATAAGTCCAAATAAAAGGGCGATATGTTATGTAGGCAACCGAATCGCTGTTGTAAGTCACTGTTGCAAGCCTTAAGGTGTACCAAGTTCGAACCTTCCACAACTCGAACTTCTCTTGCAACTTACTACCGTCTTTTATATGCACTCCCTGGAGGAGCCACTCATGTCTATCAAATCTTTAGTAGCTGCTATGGCTGTTGTTGTTGGTGTATCGTTTGCTGCACCTGCCCTGGCGCAAGATTCATTTGGCTCCGGTCCCGGAGGTGGTAGCAGCACTGCTGACCAGTCTCTCGGTGAGATGGGTAGCCAGGCTTATGGCACACAAACAACAGGCTCACAAACACAACAACTACAACTGGGTCAGTCACCGACATTGCAAGGTGCCACCAACGGTACCATCGCTCCTCAAGGTGTAGAAGCTACTGTAGTACAAGGTGTTAACACCGCAGGTACTGTCCGGGTCAACAACTTGGCTAACTTAGAGGCTTTGCTCAACATCATTGCTAACGGTATGGAAATCCTCGGTATTGCCTGGGGCGGACCTACAATGATCATGGGCTTCATGCACATGGCTGCTGGTTCACAGGACGCTATGAAAAAAGTCCTCTTCGGAGCTGCTGGTGTTACGGGCGGTCTTGCCACCCCCGGTTGTATCAACTGGCTCGTTGCCTCCGCTCGCGACGCTGCTTTGTTCAACTAAGTCATTTACACACACACACAGCAAAAGGGACTCCCTCAGAGGGGGTCCCTTTTACTTTGCTTTAGTTCTCTGACTTCTTTATCTCTTACAGATCTATTAGTACGTTCTATTTGGATTACTGGTGGTCCTTAGCTGACCGTAAATGTCAGTTAGTCTAAATTCTACGCCCCACCATTGGCAGTCTGAGAGAACGGCTTCTGGAGCAGGTTTGGATCAATCAAAATAAATTTGGAAAAGTGTAATTCAGACAACAAAAGCGCGCTTGACTTCGCCCTTGCCAAAGCTTATTCTGTACTCGATTCGAATCTTCCATATCTCGAATCCGCAGTTCTTCAAACTTACTAAATCTCAAGCATTTCCTGGAGGAGCACTCTATGTCTCTCAAGTCAATTTTTGCCGCCGTCGCAGTTGTAGCCAGCATTTCTTTCGCAGCACCAGCATTTGCCCAAGATGCATTCGGTTCTGGTCCCGGAGGCGGCTCCAGCACTGCTGATCAGTCTCTCGGTGAGATGGGTACACAAGCTTACGGCACACAAACAACAGGCTCACAAACACAACAACTACAACTGGGTCAATCACCAACATTGCAAGGTGCCACCAACGGTACCATCGCTCCTCAAGGTGTAGAAGCCACTGTAGTACAAGGTGTTAACACAGCAGGTACTGTCCGCGTTAACAACTTGGCTAACTTAGAGGCTTTGCTCAACATCATCGCTAACGGTATGGAAATCCTCGGCATTGCCTGGGGCGGACCTACCATGATCATGGGCTTCATGCACATGGCTGCTGGCAGCCACGACGCCATGAAGAAAGTACTCTTCGGAGCTGCTGGTGTCACAGGTGGTCTCGCTACCCCTGGTTGCATCAACTGGCTCGTTGCTTCCGCCCGCGATGCTGCTTTGTTCAACTAAAGTTTTCCCCGCCAACGCCAGCCAGAGACCTCCCGCAAGGGGGGTTTTTGGTATTCAGGGCAATATGCGTTATTCTTTGAGGAGCATGTTGCCTTTAACTTTTGCGATTTGTCTGCAATTGATAGCAAATAGCGTGTATCCGGGATGACTGATGATCGAAGGACCTGAACCACTGCGCTTTGAGCCTGCTGCCGATGAGGCCTCCAAGTTAGAGCGTTATACAAGGCAGCTCAGCTTGCCTGGCTTTGCGCGCTATCGCCAGCAAAAACTCTTTGCTGGTCATGTCCTTGTGCTTGGTGCCGGAGCAATTGCCCGCACTCTGGCGATGAATCTTGTGCAAAGTGGAGTTGGTCAGGTCAAAATAATTTCGCCCTCGTTGAGTGATCTCAGTAGTACTAGAAATTTTTTGGCAACAGTCGATAATCCTGATAGCAAGCTGACTTATCAGTTGGTGGGTGAACCATTGACTGGTTATCTGGAAGAATTAATTGCCCAATTTGATGTCATTGTCGATGCTGCATGCGACTGGCAAATCAAATTATTGGCTTCGGATCTTGTCATGCGCGCCAATCGTCCCCTGGTGCATGCCCACACCAATGGATTGCGCTGTCATGTTTATTGTATGGTGCCAGGACGTTCAATGTGTTTGCGTTGTTTGTTAGTTGAGCTTGAAATGGAAGATTATCCACGCGAAGCCAGCACACCACTATCTTCACTGCCGTCGCTCGATAGTATTGTGGGCGGTTTTCAGAGTCTGGAAGTAATTAAGCTGCTCTCTGGATTTGGTGTCAGTCAGGGCAATGAGCTGATGCAGTTTGATGGACTGAGTGGTGAGCTTGAAGTCCTCCGGGGGCTGGATCCGCGCAGTGATTGTCCTGACTGTGGCCGGCGCTTTTTTACTTAGTCAATCGATTTCGTCGTCTTTTACTGGTTCGGCTTTTACTTCTTTAAGTGCCGTGATAATCGACGCTGAGCGTTTGGGATATTTTTGTCTAATCAGCGCCATTAGTAAGTCCCACTGTCTGACTGACTCTCTGGTGGCCAGATCTTTAGCCACTTTGTAATAAGTGGCTGAGCCCAGTCGATCTTTGCCTTCTTCTGCGTTTTCTTTTGGTCTGCCGCCATCATTGAGAGATTTGTTGCCGCGTTTGAGATATTCGCTGTAGTTTAATTTGCTCCAGTCCACCAGCTCTATCTGGTATGGATCAAAGGCTGGTCCCAGTTTTTCTTTGTGACGTTCGGCCTGCAACTCTACATAGTTGGATTGACTATAAAAATCCTGCGCCACCCGCATCAGGCGACCCACATGAAAAAGCGTGCGATAGCGCGACCTGGCGCTTAAGTCTGCATCCTGAGCATAGTTGAGAATGATTTTTTGTTCGCGCTCGACATACCCCAGACCACTTTTGAGATTGCCTTTGCCAAAAAAGTCGCTTTTCGCTTCTGGTGCAGTGCGGTCAGCACTCTGGCTTATAAATTCGAGATTTTTGGCACAGATTTTGTTGCTGAGAGCCTCGCGCAAAATCTGTCCGTGCAGTGATTGACCGTCCTGATCTCTCAGGGCAAAGGCTAGTGCTGGTGCGCCCGGGCCTGTCAGAGCGCTAAGGATAAGTAGTGTAGTAAGGAGCCTTGGCTGAGCCATCGAGTATATCCAGTCGCTATGTTGGTATCAAAAATTTTTAGCAATATAGAGTCCAATATACGTTATCTTAGGCTGACTTCGCCTGGATTATTTATGACCGCAAGTACTGCCCTAAAAGATTGCCGTTTTGTCGCTTTTGACGTAGAAACCACCGGGCTGTCGGCCATTGCCTGCCGGGTAGTGGAGCTTTCTGGGGTGAGTTTTAGACTTTCTCGTGCGGATAGTCAGACCTTTAGCAGTCTGGTTAATCCAGGTCAGCCCATTCCATTTGAAGTGTCGCGCATTCACGGTATTGATGATGCCATGGTTAAAGATGCTCCCAGCGCACGTCAGGTGATGGCGGACTTTAATGATTTTATTGGCAGTGATTCTATTTTGATGGCTCATAACGCTGCTTTTGACGTGGAATTTGTCAAAGTGGAAATGGAGCGCGTTGGACTTGTGCCGCCAGCTAATCTAGTTTTGGATTCGCTTACTTTGGCCCAGGTAATAATGGACGGTGATTTTAGACCGGCAAATTTTAAGCTTAAAACACTGGCTGAATTTTTTGGCTTTGGTGGAGATGAATATCACCGCGCTCTTGCTGACAGTATTTATGTGCAAAAGCTCTTTTGTGAGCTTATCAAAATTACTGGCGCTGGTGATTTAGACATGCTTACTGCTACCGGTGCTCTCAAGCCTTTTGGCCAGTGGGTTAAACAACCTGACAAAGAGAGCCTGCCAGAGCATGTCAGAGCCCACCTCAGTTTGCTGGAGAGCGCAATTACTAGTCGAGGCGCAGTCAAATTGACCTATCAGGGTGAATTTAAAAGCACCCGTACTGTTAAGCCGCAAGCTGTTATCGCCAGTCGGGGCAGTTTATACTTGAGTGCTTATTGCACTAGATCTAGAGCCGAGCGTACTTTTAGGTTGGATAGAATTGTCGAAGCCGTCCTCCATAACTAAAGCCAGTGTGCTTCTCTGTTTACTTTTGACTGCCTTGCCAGTCCCGGCTCTGGCTGCGCCCTTTCCCTTTTTTAAGAGGGTTTATAAGACCGACGAAAAGTCTTTGCGCGAAGAAAGCGCCAAGCTCGATAAGCTCGACGAAAAGCTATTAGACGAAGCGATGAGCGGTGATGAAGAAAAAAGCGACAGGCTCAAGCAAATCGAAAAACATATAAAACTGGGCGATATGTTTTTTGGTCGGCGCGACTACACCAACTCACTTATAGAGTTTGAAGACGTGCTCAAGCTCGAAGCTGACAATTTTAAAGCGCACTATATGCTGGGCAAAGTGCTGATGGGCATGGCTGACTATGAAGAAGCTCTAAAAGAATTTGACCGCATAGTAGTTTTGCGTCCGGGCTCTGCCGACGCTCATTTTATGAGGGCTGAAGCATTGCGCATGCTGGGGCGTGGCGATGACGCCAGACCAGAATATTTAAGGGCCACCACAATCGATAAAACCAATGCTCTGGCCCATGCCTATCTCGGTGAGTGTTACCGTATGAAGGGACGCTACCGTGATGCCATCGCCGAATGTAAAATTGCCAGCAAACTAAAAAAAGACCTTGTGGTACCACATCTGATACTGGCTCAGTGCTATGCCTCGGTGCGTTTGCCAGAGCTAGCTGTGCAAGAGTATAAGACTGCCATTGCTGTTAATCCTATGGACCCTGTTGTCCATGCCAGATACGGACTGGCTCTTGGTAAAAACAACCAATGGAAAGAAGCTATTGCTCAACTTTTGCATGCCACCGAACTCGATCCCAGCTATTCCGAAGGGCATGTCGGTCTAGCCTGGGCGCTAGCCAGCACTGGGCGTGTTGAAGAAGCCTTGAAAGAAGCCAGGCTGGCTGTCTCACTTGCACCCAATGATCCTGATACTCATAGTAATTTAGCCTGGGTCTATGGCAAAAATAAAGACCATAATTCGGCTGTGATAGAGTACCGCCTTGCCCTGCAAATCGATCCCAAAAATGGGCAGCTGCAAAAGGCTCTGGGCTTAGAGCTGAGAGAATCAGGCGATCTCAATTCGGCTATCGCTCAATTGCTCAGTGCTCGTAAGCTTTTGCCTGGTGATGATGAAGTGAAGCGCACACTGCAATCACTCATGCCTAAAGGGCAAAACGAATAACTATTTGCGATTGCTGCCAGGTTTGATGGCGCTAGTGCCAGCTTTGCACATGGGGCAAGCGGCGGCTTCATAGGTATTTAACTCCAGGCTAAAGAGATTGTAAAAGGGCAAGTCAAAAGTTGCTTTGCCGCCACTTCTGTCGATTATTGCTGCCACTGCCACTGGTGCGGCACCGAGCTCTCGCAATAGTTCTATGACTTTGCGGGCAGAGCCGCCTGTGGTCGTTACGTCTTCAACAACTAGGATGCGCTCACCGGGCGTTATTTCAACTCCCCGACGGATGGCAAATTCATTGGTCTGAGCATCTCGCTCAGCAAAAATTGCTCTAATTTGTTTGTCCGTGGCACTACTGGTGATACCGGCTTGTTGGTTGAGGGCGAGCGCCATAAACACTTCCATGTGCACGGCGCCAAGGGCTGGTCCTACCACCGTCTGGATTTGATGGTTGCCTGCGCCAATTTTTTCGGATAGTGCTTTGGCCAGGGTCATACCATGGAGCGGGTACTGGAGAATTTTTTGGCACTGCATGTATTGGTCAGAGTGCAGCCCAGATGACAAAAGGAAATGACCAGTTTGCCAGGCGTTTACCGACTTCAACAATTCTTCGATAGGATTCACCAGGCACCTCTTTTGACAGACAAATACGCTTTAAGTCTACCTGAAGAGATAAAAAGGTTTGGATTAGACTGAAGCCATATAATGTGTGTTGACTTGTTCAGGAATCATTATGTCTAAAATGTCTCAAAGCGCTATAAAACCACTTATTGGCATCAATCTCGACATCAAAGGTGGGCCGCCCGAGGTAGCCTCTATTCAGACTACTTACACTGACGCCATTATTAACAGTGGCGGCATCCCGGTGCTTTTGCCGCCCATGTCAAAAGAAGACCTGGCCAGTGTTGTCGCCCGTCTAGATGGCATCATGCTCATCGGCGGTGACGATTATTGTCCTTCGCTTTACAACGAAGAGCCCCACGATGCCCTTGAGCTGGCTCATCATCGCCGTCAGGCCTTTGACCTTTTGCTTGCCGGTATTGCCCTGGAGAAGCCTGATATGCCAGTCCTGGGTATTTGTCTGGGAGCACAGCTAATCAACATTCAGCAAGGGGGCTCGCTGGTACAAGATATAAAAACTTTCATCCCTGATTCACAAGTAGAGCATGTCACAAAAAATGGCTGGCAAGACGGCTTTACAAGGCATAGCGTCAAGTTACAGTCTGGTAGTCAGCTCGCCACTGTCTACAAGGATCAGTCTTTTGATGTGCCGACCAGCCACCACCAGAGCGTCAAAGCTGTAGGACGAGATCTAAAAGTCTCGGCGCAGGCTGATGATGGCGTCATCGAAGCAATAGAAATGCCAGGACGCAGTTTTGTTATCGGAGTGCAATGGCACCCAGAGCGGGATTACGAGACCAATAAGCCGCTCTTTGATAAATTGGTAGAGGTCTCGTCGCGTCAATGCGGAGCAAGCTAATGTCACCACAGAAGATATTGATCACAGGCGGTGCCGGGTTTATCGGATCTCACCTGACTGAGCGCTTTTTACAGCGCGGTGATACTGTGGTCGTGATTGACAATTTTAATGATTATTACGACCCCTCCGTCAAAAAGCGCAACGTGGCTCCGTTTTTGACTAATGAGCAATATGCCCTCGTGGCTGGCGATATCAGAGATAAAGCCAGTCTGGATCAGGCTTTTGCCCATGGTCCGTTTGATGTGGTAGTGCACTTGGCTGCTATGGCTGGAGTGAGACCATCCCTGGCTAATCCGGCTTTGTATTTTGATGTCAACGTTAATGGCACACAGCTTTTAGTCGATCGTATTTTGCCGGACAAAGACAGGACTAGACTGGTATTTGGCTCGAGTTCGTCGGTCTATGGTGGCCGCAGTGGCGAGTCCTTTAGTGAGACAGATCGAGTCAGTGAGCCCTTATCACCCTATGCTGCCAGCAAAGCTTCCAATGAATTGCAACTGTATGCCGCCCATCATACGGCTGGCTTGCAGGTTGTCTGCTTGCGCTTCTTTACTGTCTTTGGACCAAGACAAAGACCAGATCTGGCCATTCACAAGTTTTGTCATCTCATTGATGCTGGTAAACCGGTGGAGTTGTTTGGTGATGGGCTCAGTAAGCGCGATTATACTTTTGTGCTTGATATCGTCCAGGGCATAGAAAAGTCCATGACCTATGACTTACCTGGCTATGACATCATCAATCTTGGTCGATCTGAGCCGGTTGTCCTTTTAGAGATGGTCCAGGCACTCGAAAAGCATCTTGGTAAAAAGGCTGAGATTATCCACAAACCAATGCAAGTTGGCGACGTGCCCTACACCTTTGCTGACATCAGTCATGCCAGAGCTGTGCTTGGCTACAGTCCGGCAACAACCTTTGATGAAGGCGTGCGCCGCTTTGTCGAATGGTATAAGAGCGAAAAAGCATTGTCATTGAGTCAAACTTGAACTTTTGTTTTGTCAAGCGCCAAGTCTGGAGCTTTTGCCTTGACAGGCACTAGTGCCAATCTGGATAATCTTAAATCCGACCCTATGGCACGGTAGCTCAGTCGGCTAGAGCGGGCGACTCATAACCGCCAGGTCGCGGGTTCGATTCCCGCCTGTGCCAAATATCAAAAGACAAAATACTCCGTTACCGACCTGGTACGGAGTATTTTTCTACGTCGCCAAATTTGAAGAATTCACGTTCACCCCGGTCTGAGGTGATGATTGTGGCTGTTTCGTTCACTCTTTCGCGCATGCTGTTTTTAGGAAAACGCAGTATGGCTGTGCCGTCGAGTGCGTAAATAGCGTCTAGCAAAGCTTTGTCATACTCTGGAATGCCCGATGGTTGGATAATGCGAGCTTTGATGATACGTCTGTCGTTGGAGACTCTGACAAAGAATGTAGCTTTGGTACCAAGTGGCATACTGGGTCCTATGACCACCCTGCCACGTGCTGCATCCCAGTGGGGCTCTGCGTTTTCGGGGCTATTTATAAGCTCTTGCACACCGGATTGGATGGACCAGAGCAAACGGTTATGCCATTTGTCCCATTCCACCATGAGCTCTTGATTGGCCGTGTCGGGGTCAGCTGCTTGCAAATCTGCCTGGGTAGTTTGTGCACTGCCCTTTAAAACTGATGGTGGGGTCTGATCGGTTTGGCCTTTAAGCATGCCCGGGTCCTCCTCTGAGGCCTGACCGCTCAATGCCGAGCCTGTATCCTGGGCCTGCCCTCGTAGCTTGCGTTTTTTGACTACAGGCTCACTCATCGGTACTGCTAATTGTAGGTCTGGCGTGGGCGAGACCGCCCCTGTCTCCTGGACATTGCCCTGCAGTGGTTCACCGGCTATCACTGGCATCTGGGCCATTAGCCCGGCCAGTGCGGATATGAGGGTCAACCCCAGCTTTTTTTGACTGTTTTTGCCTGCACTCATCTACTTTGACCTTTGCCAGCCTGCTATCTTAAAGTAAGTACCTATTATGGACCAAAACCAACTATCACTTCCACTCTTCGCCACCCTTGCGCAAGACTACTTCAATTGTCTTGCCAGCGCTGGCTGGTCGGTAGAGAGTAATGACGCAAATGCCACAAGGATGTTGCCGCCATGTCTTGTGGCTCTATCTGGCGGCGCTGATAGTGTTTTTCTTTTGAGTGTTCTTTCTAAAATTTACACCATGGCCAACCAGGCGGAGCGACTGGCTGTCTGCCATGTCAATCACAATGTGCGTCAGGCGGCTTTTGCCGATGCGGCATTCTGTGGCAGTCTGGCGCGGAGCCTGGGCCACCGCTACGAGGAGCGCTGCTTAACTGGTCAAAGCCGCGACGAAGCTCAGATGAGAGAGGAGCGCTATCAGTCTCTAAAAGCTGTTTGTGAGCAACTGGCGATACCATATATAGTGACTGCCCATCATCTAGATGATCAAGTTGAGACTTTTATCTTTCGCCTGGTGCGAGGCATGTCAGCTGCGGGGACCTCTGGCATCAAGGCTGTTTTACCGCTTGGCTCTGTCACTCTACTTAGACCGTTTTTGCATCTGCGTCACAGTTTCATTGTGGAGAGCCTTAGTGCCGCCGCTATTGCATTTGTTGAGGATGAGAGCAATAGCGACACTAGCTATGCTCGCAATTATTTGAGAGCTGAGATTTTGCCTGGTCTATCTGCGCGCTTTAATCAGGCTTTTAACAATATTGAGCATTTTAGAGCGCTGGTGGACCTCGACCAGTCCTTTATCGCCGAGCACGTGCAAAAGCTCAGTGAGTCCGTCATAGATACGAGCGGCGCGCTGGATTTGAGCTGCTTTGAGCAGTTACATCAGTCTTTGCAAGGGCGACTGCTTGTGGCATGGCTCAAAAGAGCTGGGGTAGCAGCAGACTATATTCTTGTTGAGCGGTTGCAAAGAATGCTTAAGGGCAAGCTTGGCGCTCAGTCGGTTAAGTCTGATCTGCAAGCAATTGTGCAAGGCGGCAAGCTGATTTTGCAAAATGCCCATAGTAGCGCCTCTTCTGACCTGGAGCGCTTGCTTGCGGCGGCTAAACCGGTATCAATAGCGGTGCCTAAGTCAGGGCGGCGCACTGTGCTTGTGCCCTGGCTGGGTTGTGCTTTGCTACTGCCCCGGCTTGAGCCAGGTACTCAATATGAAGCGCCGCGCAATAAATTTATTGAGTATGTCGAGCTGGACTCTCTTGACCAGTTTGAGCTGCGCTTGAGAGAGCCTGGTGACCTGTTTGCTCATTCTGGCGGCGGCGAGCCTGGCGGGCGCCTCAAAAAGCACCTGCACCGCCTGGGTGGGGCTAAGGCTCCACAACTGACAGCAATTGCCGGACTTTATCAAGGGGGTCTGTTAGGCACCCTTGCTCCGTCACAGCTTTTGCGCTATTTGCCACTTCTGGCTAGTGGTAAGGAGGTGCTCTGGCTTCCTGGTCTTGGCATTTCGGGGCGAGTTGAGGTGCGGGGGGAGGCCAATCTGCGGCTGGAACTTATCCCCCTAAGTCAACATCCTGACATAGATGGCGCCTTGTCTGAGGTAACTTGCTAAGATGAAAGTAGTGCAGTTACTAATGCCTGTCTTGCCTTACTCAGACCCGGTGGGGCTTATATATTGAAAGTGTTATACTTTGTTTTTAGTTGAAGATAGGATTCCGGAGCGATTGAAATGAAGAAGTACGGGACAACCTGGGCTGTTCTACTCATGCTTTTGACACTGGTTATTTTTGCCGTTTGTCTGGCTAGTATGGGTAAAAAGGACGAGCCGCTGACTTACTCAGGCTTTGTCAATTTGATTCGCGAAGGTAAGGCGAATGAAGTTACCCATGTCACTTTTACAAACGGTGAAAACGTCATTGGTGTTTTGCTCAAAGGTAAAGAGAGTGCTCGTGAGCGCTCAGTCATCGTGCCTAGTGAAGCTAAAGAAGATTTGATCAAAGAGCTCAACGCGGCAAACGTTCAAATCGAAACCAAAGACATCGAAAAAAATGGCATCTGGCTTTCGATGATCAGTTCCTTTCTCCTGCCTGTGATCATTATTGCTGGCTTTCTCTTTATGGTTAAAAGTGCACAGTCTGGTGGCAATCAGGCTATGAGCTTTGGTCGCAGCCGCGCCAAGCTGATGATGGACAACAAAGTCAAAGTGTCTTTTAACGATGTCGCTGGTATCGACGAAGCCAAACAAGAGCTGGAAGAAATCGTTGACTTCCTCAAGTCACCCGAAAAGTTCCAGGCCCTCGGTGCACGTATCCCTCGTGGTGTATTGCTTGTGGGCTCACCGGGTACTGGTAAGACATTGCTTGCCAAAGCTGTGGCTGGTGAAGCTGGCGTGCCCTTTTTTAGTATTAGTGGCTCAGACTTTGTCGAGATGTTTGTCGGTGTGGGTGCGTCCCGCGTGCGCGACCTCTTTGAACAAGCAAAAAAACACGCTCCCTGTATTGTCTTTGTCGACGAAATCGACGCTGTCGGTCGTCAACGTGGTGCTGGACTTGGTGGCGGTCATGATGAGCGCGAACAAACTCTCAACCAGTTGCTAGTTGAAATGGATGGCTTTGAAGGTAGCACCGGTATCATCGTTGTCGCTGCTACCAACCGTCCTGATATCCTGGACTCAGCGCTATTGCGTCCAGGCCGCTTTGACCGTCAAGTCGTAATAGACAGACCTGATGTGCGCGGTCGTGAGCAAATCCTCAATGTACACCGCAATGGCAAGCCTCTTGCCAATGATGTTGACCTCAATGTATTGGCTCGTCGCACCCCCGGTTTTACTGGTGCTGATTTGAGTAACTTGATCAACGAAGCAGCTCTCATTGCTGCCCGCGCTAACAAGCGTGAGATTGAAATGGTCGACATGGAACAGGCTATCGACAAAGTCGGTATGGGGCCTGAGCGTCGTACACGTCTCATCCCACCCAAAGAAAAAGAAATGACCGCCTATCATGAAGTCGGCCATGCTCTGATGAACGTACTTTTGCCCAACGCCTATCCTCTGCACAAAGTGACAATCATTCCTCGTGGCTTTGCTCTCGGTCTGACTATGTCGCTACCTGATGAAGACGTGTTGTCCATGACTAAAGCCATGATTAGAGACCAGATTGGTGTTTGTCTTGGCGGTCGTGTTGCCGAAGAAATCGTGTACGGCGATGTTACCACCGGTGCCCAAAATGACCTCGAGAAGAGCACAAGCTTTGCTCGTCGCATGGTAACTGAGTTTGGTATGAGTGACAGACTGGGACCAATGACTTTTGGCAAACGTCATGAGCAAGTATTTCTTGGTCGTGATATAGGCCACGAGCGCGATTATGGCGAAAAAATCGCCACTGCCATTGACGAAGAAGTCTCTGAGATCATTTCTGATCAGTATGCCCGTGTCAAAGAGCTACTCTTGCAGCACCGCCCCCACATGAATGCCATAGTGCAGCAATTGCTTATCAAAGAAACTCTAGACAAAAAAGAAGTTGATGCCATCATCGAAGAAGTCAATCGCAAGTTGGCTTTAGGTGAAGACCCTGTGATTACAACTGATATCGATAATCTCGGACCGCCCACAGCTCCTGCTGATACCAAAGAAGAAGAGCTGACAATCAAGACCAATGCGGCAAAAGACATTCGTGATGAAAATCAGGGTGGAGATGCTAGCCCAGGTGGTTTGAGACCAAACTTCGCCTGACCAGCGCTTATTAACAAATCGATTACAACTAAAGAGTACTTTAGGAGCTATCCCCGACAGAGGTGTAGCTCCTTTGGTTTTTGAATCAACTGAAGCTGCCAAAGAGCAGCCAAAAGCACCCGCACCAGTTTTTAATGCGGCCGATTTCCAGTCAAGTCAGCCTAAGCCTGAGCTTAAAGGCGTACAGGTCGCCGCCAACGGAGCGCCTGAAGGTATTGGTCTGACTAAGACAATGTATCTCGATATGGGGCACTGCACCAGTGGTGAAAAAAATCCATTTGGCGTTGGCGGAACAGACAGGGGCTTTAACGGACCTGGCTACGATGAGTGTAAGGTCAATACCCAGCTTGGTCTGGCTGTCGAAAAAGAAGCCAAAGAGCGCGGTCTATATGTAGTTAAAACATGGGATCCGCAAAACATGCCGCCAGCTGTGCCTAAGCAGCAGGATCTAGATCGTCGCAATGCCACTGTCAATCGTGATGTCGCCAAGTACTGTGATGACAGCATCTATGTCAGTATCCACCATGATTCTGATAAGGCTGGTACAAGTGGTCAGCGTGCTTATTTTGCTGCCACAAAACCAGACAGCATGAAGCTTGTAGAGTCAATGCAGGCAACCGCCTGGCGCAAGCGAGAAGGCGACATACAACCGGATACAAAAACCCAGAATAAACTTTTGCAGGGCTTACGTGGAGTCAATAGCGTAGGCGTGCTTTTAGAAGTGGCCAATGTCAAAAACTCCTACGATGCCGCTAATATGGACACAGCGGCCTTTCGCAGTAATGTCGCCAGACGGATTGTGGACGGGGCTATTAACTACTTCAACCTCAAAGAAGGCAAAGAACGGCCCCTGTCTTATTGCCACAGACAAAAGCTCGGCGGTTAAGCAACCAACCCTCTTTGTGATCATTAGGCCATACTTAAGAATGGCTCTATTTCACCAATGTGTAAACAAATAGTGATAATCTATCCCCTTCAAGATGGGCTCAGTGAGCCACATCGGGATCCTGAAAGCGCTCTTGGCTTTCAACATTTATAACTGTTTGTCTGGAGGGTCTGCGCGTGGCCGTCATGCAAGAAAAAGAACTACTTTGCAAGGAATTCCTTTCCAAGCCCAAAAAGCTTCTAATTGATGGGAAGTGGGTTGATTCGATTAGTGGAAAAACTTTTGAAACTATAAACCCTGCGACCGAGGAAGTCCTCTGCCGTGTGGCTGAAGGCGGTAAAGAAGACGTAGACCTGGCAGTCAAAGCCGCCAGACGCGCTTTTGAGACCGGACCCTGGCGCAAGATGAGCACCGCCGAGCGCGCTCGCATCATGCTCAGACTTGCTGACTTAATCGAAAAGCACGCCGATGAGCTAGCTCAAATCGAAACTCTAGACAATGGCAAACCAATTACCGAATCTCGCTATGTTGACGTGCCACAAACAGTTGAAACTTTCCGCTACTATGCTGGTTTTGCCACCAAACTGGAAGGCGAAACAATCAATGCCAATAGCAACTTCTTCACCTACACTCTGAGAGAGCCTGTTGGTGTTGTTGGTCAAATCATTCCCTGGAACTTCCCAATGCTGATGATGGCATGGAAATGGGGTCCAGCTCTGGCTGCCGGCAACTGTGTCATCCTCAAACCAGCCGAACAAACTCCTCTATCTGCTTTGCGCATTGGTGAATTGGCTCTTGAAGCTGGTTTTCCTGAAGGTGTCATCAATATCATCACCGGTTTTGGTGCTGATAGCGCTGGTGAAGCCATCTCCAAGCATATGGACATCGACAAAGTGGCTTTTACAGGCGAAGACAAAACTGGCAAGTTGATTGTGCAAGCCAGCACCACTAACCTCAAGAGAGTCTCTCTGGAGCTTGGCGGTAAAGCACCAAACATCGTCTTTGCTGACGCTGATATTGATGCTGCTGTTAGAGGCGCTATCACCGGTATTTTCTTCAACCAGGGACAGGTTTGCTGCGCTGGTTCAAGACTTTTCTTGGAAAAAGGCATACACGATGAGTTTATGAGTAAGCTCACCGATCGCATCGCCAAAATCCGTCAGGGTAATGGTCTTGATGAGAGCACCAATATTGGTCCTCAAGTCTCCAAAGAACAGCAACAGCGTGTGCTTGGTTATATCGACATTGCTAAAGGCGAAGGCGCCAAGGTAGCTTGTGGCGGCGAAGCACCGGGCGATCTCAAAAAGGGTTATTTCGTCAAGCCAACAGTCTTCACCGGCTGCAACAACGACATGCGTATTGCGCAGGAAGAAGTCTTTGGACCAGTGCTTGCTGTAATCCCCTTCACCAAGATGGAAGATGTGGCTGAGCAAGCCAATAAAACCACTTTTGGTCTATCCGGAGCAGTCTGGACAAAAGACGTCAAAAAAGCCCACAAATTTGCCTCCCACATCAAGGCTGGCACAATTTGGGTTAACTGCTACAACGTCTTTGATCCCGCTGTGCCATTTGGTGGTTACAAGATGAGCGGCTATGGACGCGAGCTTGGTAAACACTCAATGGAGCTCTATACCAATATCAAGTCGGTATGGGTCAATTTGATGGACTAACCCTCCAGTAGGGATAGTTACAAAAAGGGCAGGTCCTGTACCTGCCCTTTTTGTTGGTTTTGATGCTGTCATCCTGGTCAGGGGGCTTATCAATAGCCTGAGTTGAGACAATTTAATCTGAAAAGTGAAGGGTAAAACATCGTCGTCTCTATTATCGGGAATCGTTTTTGTCTCTTTAATTCGAGACTGAAGTGTGTCGACTACAACTGTCTCTAAAATTGCTCCAACTGACATGCGGGTTTGTAATGCCTGGGGACTAAGTTTTTACTTTCCGTTCCTTGCTGCGAATTGATTTGCGCAGCTGTCTTAAACGAAAAGCCAGCAGTTTATTTTTCCTTGGCCACGAAAAACGTGGCCAATTGCTTGTCTTGCTGGAAATAGTCGCCTAACTTATACTTGACGCGTGGTGATTTTCATACACATTAGTGTTTTACCTATTCAATGTGTGTATGTGGTGTTGGTGGTTTGAAAGGCCTGGTACGACAAGCGTTAGCCCATTTTGGAGGCGCTTTGTATTTGCTGTGTAGGGGCTTAGTTGGCAGGGATTTTACACTGATCCCTGTATGCTTGCACGCAAAAGTATCTCGTCTGGAACGTATTTAAGGACGAGCACAATGAACGTTAAGGACAGTCTTGATCCCGAGTCTCTTTTGAAGAGTCTATCTGAGACCATAAGATATCGTCGAAAGAAGCTCAAAATCAGTCAAGAAGACCTTTCCAGTCAAGCTGGCTTTGCTCGCGGCTATCTCAGTGATATCGAGCGTGGTGCACGTAGTTTTAGCATCAAAAATTTGGCGCGTCTCTCTAACGTCCTCAAAATTACTCCCTCAGCTCTTCTTTGTATGACCGAGAAGCGCCTGCGCACTGGCGCTATAGAGGCTGATACACGGATAGATTCGGTCGTAGTCAATGCCTTGATTGGTAGTGGCGAGACTATTCTAATTCTCGTAGACGCCGTTAAGGCCGACTTCCCCATTATTTTTGTGTCGCATCATTTTGAGCAAGCATTTGGCTATAGCCGTGATGAAGTGCTGGGACGTAATTTTAGTTTTTTGCTGAGAGGCGAACTCTATCAAGAGGGTTTGAAAGAGATCTGTCAGGCTGTCGAGGTTAAAAGTAGTTGCGTAACCCGCCTCAAATGCTATCGTAAAGATGGTACCGAGATTATGAGTGATGTCTCGGCCTCATCAATAGTGGATGAAAATGGCGAAGTAATCTTTATCGCTTGTTTGCATAAGGTAAGCAGCGCAGCCGAGTGAGGCTTGAATGATTGAATAAGTTTGCCACAGTACTGGTCATTGTATGGAGTCTGTGGGCAAACGTTGTACCGGCTATTGCCCAATCGGGTAGTGGCAAAGATAAAGCTGCCCAAGATCTAAAACGCCAGGGCGAAATAATGATGGGGCGCGGTGACTATGCTGCTGCCCGACTGGTGCTTTTGCGTGCTACTAAGCTCAATTCTAAAGACCCTGAGCTGTTTGTCGATCTTGGTCGCGCCACATATAACACCATGGATCGCTTCAGTCAGGGTGTTGAAGAAGCTGAAGGTTATTTGCATAAGAGCCTGGCCCTTGACCCCACTCAGTCCCGGGCCTTTGCCCATCTAGCTGAGCTAAGGGTGATTCAAGGCAAGCACCAGGAAGCTGTCGACTTTGCCAATAGAGGCATCAAAAACAAGAATGTCTGGGCTGATTGTTATTACTACAAAGCCGTGGCTCTAAGTAATCTCAAACGCGGACCAGAAGCCCTTACCACCATTGATCAATATCTAAAAGTCTGTCATCCCGCTAAACGCAGCCTGACCCTTGAGACCAAAGCATCGATATTAGAAAATATGGGACGTTATAGTGATGCCTTGCCTATCTACCAGGAAGTTTACAAGGACAAAAAGCAAGACACTTATCTCTTTAGAGAGTCTAACTGTCTGGAAAAAATGGGTAAGCCGCTACAGGCAGCTAAAGTGCTCGACAAGCTGATTGTTAACAACCCACAGGATGAAGCCGCCCTCGTCCAGCGTGCCAGGCTCTATGTCAAAGCAGGCGACCTTAAAAGCGCTGAGGCCGATTACAGCCGGGCCATAGCCGAATTGCCTATTGCTGCCTATTACAAAGAGCGCGCCGCTCTTTACAAAAAAATGGGTAGGCTCGACCTTTATCAGAAGGATCTCAAGTCAGCTGCCGCACTTTAACAAGCCAGTCCAGGTCGTTTATTTATACTTGGGGACTATTGCTGTATCAATTGCACGGGTTTTGATATCAGGCGGATATACTAAATTGGAACATGTGTGCAAATTTAGGCCACATTTTACTTCCGCCTTGATCAATTTCGCTCCAAGTCCTCTAACCTAATCAGTAAAGTTACTGGTCTTGGATGAGACAGTGGCGATGCCGGGAGTGGTGTGTCTCGGCCAGTCCGTTTGCGCCAAATTTTGACCACCGGAGTAAATCATATGTGCGGTATCCTCGCTATTTCTGGTAGCAACAATGCTTCTTCCGAGGTCTTGTTGGGTCTAATGAATCTGCAGCACCGGGGGCAGGATGGAGCTGGCATCCTATCGCTCAAAGATCAAGGGGCCGGAAATCGTTTTAAAGTTTATAAGCAAGCTGGTCTTGTTTCACTTGGTGAGCTGGAAGAATCGGTCCGTCATTTAAACGACCAGTTTGCCCTGGGTCACACACGCTATGCCACAGTGGGCGGCGATGGTGTGGAGATGCTACAGCCATTTTTAATAGAAAAATTTGGCATCGGTCTTGCTCACAATGGCAATATCGTTAACTTCCTTGATATGGAAGATGAACTATCGAGAGACTCGGCCCTGAGACTGTCATCTGGCAGATGGGTGCTCTCCGATAGCTTTATGCTACTGGCTCAATTGGCTCAGACTCTCAGGTGGCGCGACTGGAATAGTAGCGCCAGTTTTGATGCTGTGCGTCTTTTGATGCGCAAAGCCGTGGGTAGCTATAGTGTTGTCTCGATGCTCGAAAATGGCACCATATTTGGTTTTAGAGATCCAAACGGCATCCGACCTCTCTTTGTTGGTAAAAGAGAAGGAGCAGAGCGCACCGAGTACGGCGTTGCTAGCGAGCCTGTCGCGCTCACTTATCTGGGCTTTAAAGAAGTCTCAGAAGTGCAACCAGGTCAGGCTTTTGTCATTTCACCCACAGGCGAATATGAAGAAGCGATTCTTAGCGAAGGTGTGTTTAAAGTCACACCCTGTATGTTTGAGTGGGTTTATTTTAGTCGCGTAGAATCCGAATTTGCCTCAAAGTCGGTCTATGACGCTCGTTTTGCTCTGGGTATAGAGCTAGGTAAGCGTATCAAAGCCATGGGACTGACTGCCGATGTGGTGGTGCCAGTGCCGGAGACCAGTCGGGTCTCAGCTATAGCACTGGCTGAATATCTCGATTTGCCCTTTAGAGAAATCCTGGTCAAAAACAGATACGTCAACCGCACATTTATATTGGACAATCAAAGCAGTCGCGAAGAAGCAATCAGACGCAAGCTCTATCCTATTGCCTCTGAGTTTGAAGGTCGTCGCTGTCTGATTGTGGATGACTCCATAGTACGCGGCAATACCGCCAGACAAATCACAAAGCTAGTCAGAGACAGCGGTGCCAAAGAAGTCACACTTTTATCTGCCTGCCCAACAATTAAACATCCCTGCTATTACGGCATTGACTTTCCTGACATAGACGAGCTTTTGGCCGGCAATATGAATGAAGAAGAAATCGCCAGGGACTTGGGTGCCGATAGAGTGATTTTTCAGAATATCGATGGACTAAAATCTGCCCTCGGTAAAGAAGATCTCTGCATGGGCTGTCTCACTGGCACCTATCCTACCGATGTGACCAACGCCACAAGGTTTGCTGCTAAGCGCAAACTCGATAGACAAACCGAAAAAGACAATATGACTGCTGCGAGGAAAGCCAAATGACGAGCGTCGTTAGCGAAGCTATTTACAAAGGCTCAGTTAAAGATATCTATGTCGCATCCGGTAGCGACGATTTGCTTTTTCATTTTTCGGATGATTTTAGTGTTTTTGATTGGGGCAAGATGCCCGACCAGATAGAGTCTAAAGGATTGGCTCTGACTATCATTGCTGCTTATTTCTTCGAAAAATTCAGTGAGCCTGAGTTTTGGCAGACGCTAAAGTCTTCCAGTCATTTAAAACGTTTTGACTCTCAGTATCTGGCTAGCGTTTTTGCCGGTCAAGTTTATGGACAGTTGAGTCAGTCTGGACTGACATCGCATTATGTGGCACTGTCCGGTGACAAAGACTTTAAAGTTGGCGAATATCAAAGCAATCATAAAAACCCAATTAAGCTCAAAGTGCGCCGGGCCACTGTTAATCGACCTGTCGAAAAACAAATCGGCAATGCCCCAGTTTACTTTTATGACCAGCCCAGATGCGATGGTTTGACCTTTATACCACTGGAAATAGTCTTTAGATTTGGTGCACCAGCTGGTAGCTCTATCTTATCTAGACTGGCTAAAGACCCTAATTATGCTGCTTTGCTGGGACTCAAGCGTACTGACTATAAGGCTGGCGACTTTTTTGAGCGACCGGTAATTGAGTTTTTTACCAAACTAGAGTCGTCAGATAGACTGTTGAGCTATCAGGAAGCCGCTCTTACTGCCGCTCTTGATCAAGATGAGTTTGCCAATCTTTATGCCGTCAGTGAGCTTATTGCTCTGGCTCTCTATCATGTCTTTATGGAGCGTGGCATCCAGCTCTTTGATGGCAAAGTAGAATCGGCTGTGGAGCGCAGTCAGGGTACAAGCAAAACCGTCCTTGTGGATAGCATCGGACCCGATGAGCTGAGACTTGACTATCAGGGTATCCAGCTCTCCAAAGAGATACTGCGTGATTTTTATCGTCAAACTAGTTGGTACCAAGACATAACACAAAGCAAAGCACAGGCCGAGTCTGAGCCGGGTAGCAAGTGGCAAACTATCTGCCGCAACAAGCTCAAGAGTGCTCCGCCTCCTCTCAGTGCCAATCTCAAAGATGGTGTCTCCAAAATGTATCTGGCTCTTGCCTCCAGTCTTATCGGCAAAGATTTACCGGGTGCTGTTTCACTTGCTCAAGTGCGTGATTTGCTCAAAGCTTAAGGAGTTAGCTGGTGCTCAAAGAGGTTATGGTCGTGGGTGCTGGGGGCAGAGAGCACGCTCTGGCCTGGAAACTCTCACAGAGTGCGGCAATATCAAAAGTCTATGTGGCACCTGGCAATGCCGGTACAGATAGTGCTGGCGGCAAAATCCAAAATCTAGCTATCAAAGCCACCGACAATAAAGCTCTGGTGGAATTTGCAGTGCAAAACAAAATTGCTCTGGTGGTGGTCGGTCCGGAGCTTTGTTTGATCAATGGGCTGGTAGACGATCTGAGTGCAAGCGGTATCAGTGCTTTTGGTCCTACCAAAGCACAGAGCAAACTAGAATGGTCCAAAGCACATAGCAAAAATGTGCTTAAAAATTTGAATATTCCCACAGCTCGTTTTGTCGTCACTGAGACTGTATCTCAAGCAAACGCCTTGCTGCAAAATCCAGATAATGATTGGGCTCGGGTCATCAAACTGGATGGTCTGGCTGCCGGCAAGGGTGTCTATGTCTGTGATCAAAAGGAGCAAGCCCTGCTTGCTATCAGTGAGCTTGCCGCAGCCTATGGCGATGGGGACAAACTTACTCTGGTATTAGAAGAAAAATTAGCAGGCGAAGAAATATCGCTCTTTTGTCTATGCGATGGCAAAACAGTCATGCCTCTAAGAGCCTTGCAGGATCATAAAAGACGCTTTGATGGGGATCAAGGACCAAACACTGGTGGCATGGGTGCTTTTACTCCGGTACCTGTCTACAAGCAGTATCAAGACGTCATTGACGAGCAAGTGGTAAAGCCACTGGCTCAGGCCTGTAGTAAAGGTACATTGGATTTTAAAGGGCTTTTGTTTATCGGTATTTTGATGCAGCAAGGCGTGCCCTATGTGCTGGAGTTTAACGCTCGATTTGGTGATCCTGAATGCGAAGCGATGATGCCTCTTTTGTCCTCCGACCTCTATGAGCTGTTGCAAAGCTCGGCACAGGGCACTCTCGCTCAGCAACCAGAGCCGGTCTGGCATGATGGTGTGAGCGTCACTTTTATCGCTGTTAATCAAGAGTATCCACAAAAATCTTCCAGTGGTGTACCGATACAGATAAAGCCGATGCCGCAAGGTGTGACCCTTTTTCATTGTGGCACAGCGGTACAGGATGGACAGGTGGTAACTAGTGGTGGTCGCATACTGGCACCGACAGCGGTGGCGCCCACTGTAGAGCAAGCCTGTGAGCTGGCTTTGGCTGCTCTCAAACAAGTAACCTTTGAAGGTATGGACTACCGTACCGATATTGCTCGCGGGGGAAGCAAATTATGTCCCTCAAAATAGTAATGCTGGCCAGTGGTCGGGGCTCCAATGTAGAAGCCGTTGCCAGAGCGGCAAAAAATGGTCTACCGCTGCAAATTCAGGCGGTCCTGACCAACCACAAAGATGCAGGCGTGCTCGACATCTGCCAAAGCGAAGGTCTCAAAAGTCACTATGTGCCCGCTGTCAAAGGCATGACTAAAGAAGCCCATGAAGACAAACTGATTGAATGTATTGCTCAATATCAACCAGATTTTGTTGTACTGGCTGGTTATATGCGCATCCTCACTGGTCATTTTTTGCGGGCGTTTAAATCTGCTGATGGCTACTTTAGAGTCATTAATATCCATCCATCACTTTTGCCCAGTTTTCCTGGTGCTACAGCTTATGCCGATGCTTACGCTGCCAGGGTAGCAGTCTCTGGTATCACAGTGCATTTAGTGGATGAGCAAGTGGACCATGGACCGATTTTGAGTCAAGCTGCTTTTAATCGTCATGCTCACGATAGCTTTGAAGACTTTGCCTGTCGCGGGCTTGCTATCGAGCATAAAATCTTGCCTTCTACACTCAGTCTGGTTGCTCGTCAGGGCATCAAGCTGGACAAATTGCCTTTTACAATGGAGGACCTAACGGTTTGAACGCACCAGTTAATGTACTTGCACAAGCTGGCGAAGGCAGCGCCCTGACTGATTATTTTGCAGTGGTTTTGCCACGGCAATTAAAGGAGCAAAATGCTCTGGCCTTTTACTGGTTTGCAAGACCGGCTGGTTCATCGGTTAGAGAATTACAAAAGCATGCCAGTGAGCTTTTGACCGATAGTGTGGATGAAGAATTTTGGTTTTGTCCCATGCACGAATCAGAAAGTCTCTGGCTCAAATTAAAGGAGCGTGGTATCGCTCATTTTGTTTTGCGTCAACTCAAAGCCGGTGTCACCGATAACGCTGCCAGTGCTGTCAAACAGGCTCTGACTATTATGGGGATGCAGGACTTTTTATTGGTTGCTACCGGTACTCTTTATGCTGGTAAAAGTGAAATCCCAAAAGTCTCACACAATAATTTGACCGAGAGAGTCAAAACCTATCAGGTCAGTCATGTCACTGACTTATTGGGCTTTCCTCACAGACAGGAGAGTCAGGCTGGTGGTTTTAGTGTTGTCGATATCGACCTTGATGATGATGCCCTGGTAGCGCTCAGCAAGGAGCGTTTGCTCTCATTGACACTATCTGAGATGCAGGCTATTCGCGCTCATTTTAATGATGCTAAGACTCAAGCTGAGCGCAAAAAGATTGGACTGACCAAAGACCCCACCGATGTGGAATTAGAAATAATTGCTCAGACCTGGTCAGAGCACTGCAAGCACAAAATCTTTAATGCCAAAATTGAACACACTGAAGAACACCTCAAAGAAGATGGTCAAGTCGAGAGTGCTAAAGTAGAAGCCATAGATAGCCTCTACAAGACCTATATCAAAGGTGCCACAGCCAAGCTCAAAGAGGCAAGACCGGACCTGCTCTCTGTCTTTGAAGACAATGCCGGTGTGGTGGCCTTTGATGATGACTATGCTGTTTGCTTTAAGGTAGAGACACACAATAGTCCCTCTGCTCTTGAGCCTTATGGCGGTGCCCTGACTGGCATCCTCGGTGTCAATCGCGACATCCTCGGCACTGGTCTTGGCGCTAAACCGATCTTTAATACCGATGTGTTTTGCTTCCCTCATCCACAAAGTGAATTCGTCCAGGGTCTTGCCAGCGCTGGATTGATTGATGCAGCAGAGCTACTGACTGGTGTGCGCCAGGGCGTACAAGATGGCGGTAATAAGAGTGGCATACCCACAGTCAATGGTGCAGTCTTTTTTGATGACAGCTACCGGGCTAAACCGCTTGTTTATTGCGGCACCGGTGGCATCCTGCCCCTTAAGCTAGCTGATAGTGGTCTGGATGCTGTCAAAAAACACACCAAAAATGGCGACCATATCGTCATGGCTGGTGGTTTAGTCGGACGCGACGGCGTACACGGCGCTACTTTTAGCAGTCTGGCGCTAGACGATAGTGTCGGCTCTGATGTTGTGCAAATCGGTGACCCCTTTACCCAAAAGCGCCTTACCGACTTTGTCCTGGCTGCTCGCGACGCCGGTCTAATTACTGGTATCACTGATAACGGTGCTGGTGGTTTGTCGTCCTCAGTCGGTGAGATGGCTGGCATCACTGGTGGTGCCACTATGGAAGTCTCGCAAGTACCGCTTAAATATCCGGGGCTGGCTGATTGGCAGATTGTCGTCTCCGAATCCCAAGAACGCATGACAATCAGCACCGATAATGTCGAAGCATTGCTCGCCATGGCCAACCGCTTTGATGTGATGGCTGTGGCCATTGGCCAGTTTGATGACAGTGGTTATTTTAGAGTGACCCGCGAGGGCAAGACTGTTGCTCTGCTCAATCTCGAGTTTTTGCATGATGGTGCTCCAAGGCTGGCTCTCCAATCTAAATGGACATTTAGAGCTGAAGTAGAAGTTGGTCAGCCCGCTTTTGCTATAGATAACGACAAAGATTTGACACCAGTCTTTAAAAAAGTCCTGGCTCACCCCAATGTCTGCAGTCGTGAAGCAATCATCAGACAATATGATCATGAGGTGCAGGGTGGTAGTGTGATTAAGCCGCTCATGGGACCTGCGCAAAAATCTCCCTGTGATGCTGGTGTTGTCCTGCCTCGTTTAGGCAGTGACAGAGCGCTTGCCGTCTCCTGCGGCATGACTCCTTTGCTCAGTCAATTTGATCCTTATCTCATGGCTCAGTGCAGTGCCGATGAAGCCGTGCGCAATGCTGTTTGCGTGGGAGCCGATCCTGATAGCATTTCTTTGCTCGATAATTTTTGCTGGCCCGATCCGGTGCAGTCCGACAAAAATCCTCTCGGTCAAGAAAAACTGGCTCAACTTGTGCTATCGGTCAAAGGCCTGCACGACATCTGCATGGAGTACGGCACACCGCTTATCTCT
Organism: Candidatus Obscuribacter sp.; assembly: GCA_016718315.1. Lineage (GTDB taxonomy): Bacteria > Cyanobacteriota > Vampirovibrionia > Obscuribacterales > Obscuribacteraceae > Obscuribacter. The sequence goes on from JADKDV010000003.1 coordinate 233,542, forward strand.
GGCAAAGACAGCATGAAGAACAACTTTGATGATGGCAAATTGCATCTGGCCATCGAGCCCACATTGCTTGTTTCGGCCATGGGTATAGTGCCCGATTGCAACCTGGCTGTCAGTAGTGACTTCAAAAACGAAGGTGACCTCGTCTATCTGATAGCAGCTGGTGCGCCTGCGCTCACTGCTTCGGTGCTGGCTGACTTGGATAGTGATTTAAATAGCTCGCGTTTGCCGCATCTCAATACCGCTCTCGCTCTCACTCTCTATCGCCGTCTCTATCAGGCTACCGGGTCGGGACTTGTGCAATCTATGCATGATGTCTCCGATGGTGGATTGGCAATTACTCTGGCAGAGTGTGCGCTGGGCGGTGCTATCGGACTGAGCGCCACTCTCAGCCCAGTTTATTTTGCTCACCTGGCAATCAAAGAGACCCTGCGCCGTAGTTTGATGGATAGCCGTGCTCTTGCATTTGCTGAGGGACCGGGCATGATTGTGGCTTCGGTAGCACCGGGCGATCAAGCCAAGTTTGAAAAACTCTTTGATCAATTGCCGCTCTATCAGATTGGCAAAGTGGGCGGCAATCATTTTGAGCTCAAAGATAATGACGGTCACAAACTCGTCAGTCTGCCGCTCAGTGAGCTACTACCAGCCTTTGAAAGCCAGGCTCATATGATGGGGGTAAACTGATGACTAAGCCCAAAGCACTTGTACTCTATGGCGATGGTATCAACTGTCAGCTCGAAACAGCTTACGCTCTGGAAGTGGCCGGCTTTGCTCCTGAGCTTGTCACCTGCCTCAGTCTCAAAGAGAACTTGCAAAAGCTCAAAGATGATTGTCAGCTCCTTGCTTTGCCCGGTGGTTTTAGCTTTGGTGATGAAGTGCGCTCCGGTAAGGTCCTGGCTGTCAAAATGCGGGCGTATATGGGAGATGCCATTGCCCAATTTTGTCAGAGTGGCAAATTGATTGTTGGTATTTGCAATGGCTTCCAGGCGCTCGTGCAGCTCGGCATCCTGCCTTTGGGTGAAGTGGCAAAAGGCGATCAAGATCGTACAGTGACACTGGCCCACAATAGTGGTGGCAAGTTTATGGACCGCTGGGTGGACCTCAATGTCTCCGGTAAGAGTGCTTATTTTGCTGGACTGAGTCAGTTATCCTTGCCGGTGCGCCATGGTGAAGGACGCCTGGTCCTGCGCGATGAAGCCAGTCAAAGCACCCGCATCAAGGCCCTTGCGCCACTGCGCTATGTCAGTGATATCAATGGATCATTTGATCAAATCGCTGCTCTAGTCAGTCCCTCTGATAAAGTGCTCGGTCTCATGCCCCATCCCGAATGTTATATCCGTCACAGTCAAAAGCCTGATTGGACCAGGCACAAAAGCGACAAAACATTGACTGAGAGTGTGCCTGCTGGGCTCCAAATATTTCTCAACGCTCGCTCTATGCTCAACTAAGGATAAGCCATGACTGACAATCTCTCAGCTGATAAGCCCAAAAGTTATTTGCAGTCCGGTGTCAATATCGAGCTGGCCGATAAGTTTGTTGGCAAAATCAAGGCGATGACTCAAGTTAGCTCTGACAAGCTCCTCAAGGGGGCTGGTGGCTATGCTGCTGTCTATGCCAATAGTCCTGGTGAGCGAGCCGTCGCTGTCACCACAGACGGTGTGGGCTCCAAACTTTTACTCTGTGAGGAGTTTGATACTTACGACACGATTGGTATAGATCTTGTCGCTATGTGCGCCAATGATCTGATTTGCGTGGGGGCAAGACCGGCGCTCTTTCTCGATTATTATGCTTGCGGTCGCCTTGACCTGGCACGCTCTGAGGCGCTTATCCGGGGTATTGTGGGCGCAGTCAAAGAGTGCGACATGCTCCTGGTGGGCGGTGAGACGGCTGAGATGCCAGACCTTTATAGTGCTAATCACTTTGATCTGGCTGGCTTTGCTGTTGGTTTTGTCGAGCCTGGTGAGATTATGACCGGTGCTATTAGCCCTGGTGATATTGTTGTGTCAGTCGCCTCCACCGGGCTGCACTCTAACGGTTACAGTCTGGCCCGTAAGCTCATTGCCCCCGGGCACAAGCTGCGCCGTGAGCTAATCACTGCCACTGCTCTTTATGTCCGTCCTTTTAATCTTGTCCACAAAAAACTTGGCGCTGATTTAACCGGTGCTGCCAATATCACTGGTGGTGGCTGGACCAATTTACTCAGACTCAATAGCAAGGTTGGCTTTGATCTCAAAGCGCAGCCGCTAATGCCAATCTTTGAAGCTCTTAAGGAGGAGGTAGAGCTATCTGAGCTGTACCGCACCTTTAATATGGGTATGGGTTTTGCTCTCATCGTAAAAGGAGAGCAAGCAGCAAAAGAGGCAATAGCCACTTTTGCTACTTTTGATATGCACGCTCAAATTGCTGGCAAAGTCACTGACCAAGCCGGCCAGGTAGTAATCGATAACACAATTGTCCTTAAGTAAACAAGTCATTGGGAGAGCAGATGTATACAGTATTAGCCAGCGTTTTTGATAAGACCAATCTTGTCGATTTGCTAAATAAGATCAAACCAGTAGCCGCCAAAGCTGGCGGACTAAAAGTCGTTGCTACAGGCACCACCTGCGGCTTTCTTAAAGATGCCGGTTTTGATTGTGTCAAAGTAGAAGAGATGACGGGCTTTCCCGAAATCCTCGAAGGACGAGTTAAGACACTGCATCCCAAAGTTTTTGCTGGTATTCTCTCCCGCGCCAATGATGCTGACCGTGCCACTCTTAAAGAGCACGGCATCACTGAAATCGACCTGGTGATAGTCAATCTTTATCCCTTTGCCGAAAAGATGAAACTCAATCTCGGTCTCGATAAACTAATTGAGTATATCGATATCGGTGGTGTCAGTTTGCTTAGAGCCGCTGGTAAAAACTATGACCGCGTCTCAGTACTGGGTACTCCTGATGATTATCAAGCTTTTGCCAAGGCTTACGAGGCCGGTCAAGTGGACAAAGCTTTTAGACTCAAGCTGGCTGCTCGAGTATTTCAACTAACAGCAGCCTATGACGCTTTGATTGAGCAAGTACTCTCAGCTCCCGAAGGCGAGGTTAACGCTAACTTCCCTCAGGCAATGTCCTTTAATCTCAAGCAAGTAACATCTCTGCGTTATGGCGAAAACCCACACCAAGCAGCCGCCTGGTACCAGCCACCACAACTGGACAATGAAGGTGATGTGCAGTTTCCGCCCTTTGAACAGTTAGCGGGTAAAGAGCTATCGGCTAATAATATTGTCGATTGCTATGCTCTCGTCCGTATCCTGCGTGATGTGCGCATGGCTACTTCTAGTAAGAGTGAAGCCGCTTGTATCATCAAGCACAATAATCCCTGTGGTGTTGCTATCGGCAAAACCACCGAAGAAGCCTTTGACCGCGCTTATGGTACTGACCCGCTCTCTGCTTTTGGTGGTATCTATGGCTTTAGCGGCAAAGTGACAGCCTCTCTTGCTAGCAAAATTGTGCAGGGCTTTGTCGAAATAGTTGCTGCTCCAGAATTTGAAGAAGAAGCACTGAAGATATTTAACAGTAAGAAAAATATGCGTGTGCTTAAGCTCAAACCAGAACTCCTGGCTGGCAAAGACGGTAAGTCATCAGCCAATCTGGTGCGCATCAAAGACATGGGCGACTTTGGTCTCATCCTCGAAAAAGATGTCGAAAAGGCTGTCTCCGTAGCTGAGTTTGAAACCGCCTGTGGTGACAAGAACATCACTACCGACTTGTCTGATGATCTGGCTTTTGCCTGGAATGTCGTCAAACATCTCACATCCAATGCCATCGTGGTCGTCAAAGACGGCAACGCTGTTGGTTTTGGTATCGGTCAGACCAGCCGGGTAGCAAGTGTCAAATTGGCTCTTACTCAAGGAGGCGATCTCTGCCACGGAGCAATTCTTGCCAGCGATGCATTCTTCCCCAGTATTGATAGCATCGAACAATGCGGCGATGCCGGCATCAAAGTGATTATCCAGCCCGGTGGCAGCATCAAAGACAAAGATGTAATTGCCAGAGCAAGCGAGCTTGGTATCACCATGCTACTCACTGGTCAACGCTGCTTCCGTCACTAAGGAGCCTTTATGGCAAGTAATGATGCTAAACCACTAGTCGGTCTTGTGATGGGTAGTAAAAGTGACTACCAGTACATGACTCATAGCCGCGACATCCTGGTCAAAGCCGGTGTTGCGCATGAGACCCTGGTGGTCAGCGCCCACCGTACACCTGAGCGCATGTACGAATATGGCAAGACTGCCATAGAGCGCGGCATCAAAGTGATAATTGCCGGAGCAGGTGGCGCCGCCCACCTGCCTGGCATGCTCTCTGCTCTCACTACTTTGCCCGTGCTCGGTGTGCCTGTGCCAGGTACACAGGGCGCTGGCGTGGATAGCTTGTTGTCCATTGTGCAGATGCCCGCTGGCATACCGACAGCCACTTTTGCCATGGGGCGAGCTGGTGCCGTTAATGCTGCGCTTTTTGCTTTGCAAATACTGGCATTAAACGATCCCACTCTGGCTCAGTTTTTAAAGGATGAGCGCAAAAGATTAGAAGGCGAAGCCATTGCTTCAAGCGCTAATTTGCTTGAGGGCTAAAGATGAAGACTGTCGGCATCCTTGGTGGTGGACAGCTGGGGCTCTTACTGAGCCAGAGTCTGGCCCGACTAGGCGCTCACACCATTGTCTACGACAGCGACAAGTGCGCACCATCGCACCGCCATACGGCACGCTCTTTTGTTTATCCTTTTGATGATTTAGAGCAGCTCAAAAAATTTGATAATGCCTGTGACGTCATTACTTATGAGTTTGAGCATCTCCCTTTAGGGCCGCTCCAAAGTCTCACTGCTGCCAAGCTTAAGCCCGGTCTATTAGCGCTCTCGGTAGCCCAGGATAGACTAATCGAAAAACAATACCTCAAAGACAAAGGCTTTCCGCTAGCTGACTTTGCCCCTATCAGTGGTGCTGATTTTGTTTTGCAAATACAAGACTTTGGTTTTCCTTGTATGCTCAAAACCATACGTGGTGGCTATGATGGTAAAGGACAGATACGTTTAACCGACCAAAGTGCTCTCAGTCAAAACCAGGATGCTATTGCCAGACGTCTAGCTAAAGGCGATGTTATGGTAGTGGAGCGACTGATAGACCTTGAGTGCGAAGTCAGTTGTATCGTGGCACGTTCTAAGCACGAGCATGTGCTTATGCCAATATTTCAAAACGTCCATAAGGACTCTATCCTGGATACTACAGTTTGCCCGGCTAGCTTGCCTGCTGAGACGCTCGCTGTGGTCCGGGAGGTAGCTCTTGGTGTGGCTCAGTCCCTTGATATCGAGGGGCTTTTGACAGTAGAGTTTTTTATTGACAAAGATAAGAGCAAAGGTCAGTCCGGGGTGCTTATCAATGAGCTAGCACCGCGCCCACATAATTCAGGACATTTGTCTGTCAGTGCTTTTAATTTGAGCCAATATGATTTGCTCGCCCGGGTCTTGCTGGATTTGCCTCTGGCTGAGCCTGAGCCGATATCGACAGATAGTTTTGCCATGGCCAATATCATGGGCGATTTGTACTTTGATGGCGAGGCTCTCAAAGGGCTCGACATGAGTGCACTAAGTAAGCAACCAGGGTTTGTTGATTTAGTCCTTTATGGCAAAAGTGAGCCCCGTAAGGCTCGTAAAATGGGACATCTGGTCGCCCGCGGCAAGACCCCTGGTGAGGCTCTTGCCTGTGCTCGCGCATTGCGTGACGGACTATCATTTGCCAGGACTAATGGATAAAGTACAATTGCCCTTAAAAGAGGGTTTTATTATCAAGTCCGTTAAAAACAAATTTGTTGCTATTTTGGCTCTTGCTACATGGGTGGGTCTCAGTATCATGCCAGCTTTTGCCGAGGATGATGTGGTAGTCGACACAGCGCTTTTGCATAGTGTTGCCAGTTTGCCACCGCGCGCCAAAATAACACTAAAAGGTCTGCCTGCCGAATTTGGGGCCTATAGATTTAATTACAAAGGAGCGCGCTGTGTCCTGATTGTTATTGCCGAGCGCTCCAAGTATGTGCTTGCCCCAGCCATCATCGATAAGACTGCGCCAACATCAACTATTGCCCGCGCCAATAAGGCGGTTGTGGCGGTCAATGGTGGCTATTTTAACTTGTCAGATGGCGAGAGTGCCAGTTATATGGTGCTGGGCTCAAAAGAGGTATTAAATCCACGCCTCAATAAGGCACTGACCTCAAATCCAAAGCTTGCGCCATTTTTGCCTCAGATTTTTAACCGCTCCGAGCTACGTGTCTATCAGGACAAGGCTGGACAGAGGCAGTATGCTATCGAGCGCCATCAAAATGCTGTACCGGCTGGTCTCAAGCTTTTACATGCTCTGCAGGGTGGACCGCGTCTTTTGCCTGAGTTGACTAGTGTTGATGAGGCTTTTGTCCGTACCGAGGCTGATGGCAAGCAGGTAGATAGTATTGGTGTAAATCGCACGGCCGCACGTACGGCAATTGCCCTGACTGCTAGTGGAGACAAGTTGATAATTAGCTGTGCTGGTAAAGGTCAGGACGAATTTAGCAGCGGTTTGACTCTGCCCGATTTGGCCGCCTTGCTCAAGAGCCTGGGCGCGATGGATGCTCTTAATTTTGACGGCGGTACATCCACCACTCTTGTGGTCAAAAATGGGGAGCTTGACTATAAGATGCTTATTGGGCGCCAGCCTGAGACCCGTGTGCGCTCTATCTTAATTGTTGGTAAGCGCTAGCCTTCCGCGGGTAGAATAAGCCAGGTACCATTGCATGACCTGGGCCATGAGAGTTTATGGATGCAAAATCCCACAGGCAAAATAGAACATAAAATTGGCAGTCGCATCGGACAATCGTTTACGGTGACTGGCTTGCTTGGTGCTGGTGGCATGGGCAATGTTTACCGTGCTACGCAGGATCATATCGGGCGTGAAGTCGCTATTAAGTTTTTGCCTGTAGATATCGCCAGTAACGAGACAGCCATCAAAAGACTTAACCTGGAAGCCCGAGCACTCGGTCAGCTGTCGCATCCGGGCATAGTTACTACTTTTGATTTTGGCTTTACCGAGGACCGTGAGCCGTATCTGGTTTTGGAGCTAGTCTCCGGTGAGTCACTGCAACAAATCCTGGAACGTGAAGGTAAAATGACTGCACTGCGGGCGGTGCCACTTTTTGTTCAGGTGGCAGAGGCCATGAGTTATGCCCATGGTGCCTTTATCGTGCACCGTGATTTAAAGCCACACAACATCATGATCGGGTGTCGTGATGAAGGTGAATTTGCCAAGGTCCTTGACTTTGGTATAGTCAAGCTGACCTCCGAATCGCAGCATCTGACAAGAGCCGGCGAAATCTGGGGCTCGCCTTTTTATATGAGTCCAGAACAGTGCAATGGTGCTCAGGTCGATAACCGCTCTGATATTTACTGTTTGGGCGCTGTTATGTATCGTACACTGACAGGTCAAGTGCCTCACCGCGGTGCTAGTTTTGCCGAGACTGTGGCGCGTAAACTCAATGAAGTGCCACCACCTTTTAGTGTTGTGGCGCCAGATATTGATGCGCTGCCGGAGTTAGAAGCAATTGTGCAAAAGTGTCTCAAACGCAATCCTGATGAGCGCTATAAGTCAATGCTGGAGCTGCGCAGTGACTTGCTCAAGCTCTTTCGTAGCAAGCTTGATCGTGAAGCGACAATGACTTACGAGAAAATTACAGCTGTGGTGGAGCAGCCTCAATATGCTGGCAAACAGGAAGCCGCCATTGATATGTCTTCCACTGGCATGATTGCTCCAAATACTACAGCAGATCCTCGCATCAGTCCGGTTTTGCCTGTGGCTGTGCCCAAGCCTGATAAGTCCTTAGCGGTAGAGCAAAACAAAAATTCCAGTACAAAGTCTGGCAGTAGTAAAACTAGCAGCAGCATTGCCAGTGGTAATAGGCGCGATATTACTATCATTGCTGTATTGGCTTTTGTGTTTTGTATCCTGGTAGGGGGGTTGGGGTATGGGGCTTATGCCCTCTATCAACATACTAGTCGACCAGCGCTGGATGCGGCTTCTCCAGTGGTTAATCCAACTGTGACACGGCCAGCTGTGCCGGCGGCATTAGCGCCGCCGCACGTCAATAGTATCGGTATCGACAATCCCGGCTTACCTGCTGCTATGCCTCGCAGTCAGCCGGTTGCCGAGCCTGCCAAAGTACCGGTTGTCGAGACTGTCGATATATACACGAGTCCGGAGCACCAGCGGCGGCGGCACGCCGTCAAACAGCCAGTAAAGTCGCCAGTTGCTCCTGTGCCACTACCAGCAGTGGAGACTGCTGACCGCCCGGTTGATAGCCGTGCGGCCCTCAAGAAACGGCTCAATGCTGCCGCCAGACAAGCAGCCAGGCAGCCTCGTAAGACTTTTAAGGAGGTCAAGCAGGTCTTTAAAAATGTGACAGATACGTTTAGATCTAAGCGTTCTCTAAGCGACGATCCCAATCGCTTTTACCGTGATTTTTCGGGACACTAAAAAAAGAAAACGGTCTTTTGACACTCACCGGTAATGCGCTGCACCAAAGCCATTACCTTGCCAAAAGACCGTTCCCTACCCCAAAGTCGCCAGTAATGAATTGACTAATTGAAAGAGCAATTTACCAGTCGACTCGCGCGTGCAGAAGTCCACTTCCTCTGCCCGCACTACAGTTAGTATCATAAGAGAGTCGGCGCCTTGACAATAGAGGCTGTAAATTAGAATTAGTGCAGACTACAGCGCAATTTTATAAGTCGGTGGCGAATCGTGTAATTTTGCCTATGCTGCATATATGCTTTGTTGGCTTTGCGGTTATAAATACGGCACAATAAGCCTTGCTAATAATTGTCTCTGTAAGTGTAGATAAGCGACAAATGATTACTTATTGATACTTACTAGCTATTTACATGTCTTTGATAGACGCAAATCTTATCGAAAGCTAAAGTCTCATATATAGCCGATCAAAGTGTATCGATGGATTTTTTACTGCGATAACTTGAGCGAATCTATAACTGCTTCGAAACTTGCTTTTGATTTCTCAAAGTTTTCTGGTTTGTCAGAGCAAGAGACTATGTAGTATTTGTCAGAGCCTACAGCAAAAGCTTTTAGCACTCTGGTTTTTTGATTGGCTATGGGTATCGTTTGTTCTAGTTCTAAACGCCGGGTAACTGTTTTACCCGTGGTGACGTGTTTGTCGGAGAGTACTTTCCAAATTGGTCCCCATTGCTTTACAGATGCATCGCAGAGACTGTCTAGTGTGTAGCCAACTGGCATGGCTCTTGCCACGACTTTTATATTAGGAAAGGCATTGACTTCTTTGATCAAGTCTCCAGGTACTGCCACCATAGTCACTATTGGATCGGTTTTGGTTTGCCAGTCAGCCGGCAACTCAAGGGCGTAGTTGTTAGCTTTGTCTGTATAGGGCGTGGCTTGCGCACTGGCTGTGGCTAGCGAGAGAGCTACAGCAAAAAACAATACCTTTATTTTGAGCATAATGATGTCGACCTTTTATTTCTTGCGTAATTTGTCTATATCAGTAGTAAAGCCCAGTCCATCAAGAGCTTCGGTAAAAGCTTCTTGCTGACCGGGAGAAAAGGTTATATCAGTCAGTGCACTGATTTGTTTGTAATTTTGTGGCAGAGCAAACTCATTTTGTTGATAAGGGCTCTTTTTCCAATTAGTCGTGCTCAGCTTTGTTATGCGGCCGCTACGAGTGCTTCTCAATACATTTATATCGAGCCAGACCGTTTTTGGCTTGGCCAGTGTGGCTGCCGCTTTATCAAAGGTAAAAGAGAGCGGTACTTTGTTCAGTACGGGGCAGTCAAAATAGCGGCACAAAAATTCTGATACTTGAGGTGTTGTGACTATGTCTGCGGCACCTAAGATTTCGTGCTTTGAATTAGGATCAAAATAACGAAGATATTTGAGCCCTTTGATTTGCCCTGTGCTGCCAGGTTTAATAATATTCGTCCCGGTGCTATCACTACCAATAGGATCCGAGAGCATTTTGCCATTAAAACGTTTAAGAGGACCGGTCCATTCTGTTTTGCGATCTGACCTAAAGACGTGGACCTTATAGTCAGGAGCTTTGACCACAGCTTTGTAATTGGATTGTTTGTTATAGACAGCAACTGCGTTGGCGGCGATTACCACCCGCACATCGCCTTTGCCCTCATAATTTTGCTCGAGCACCCACTGTTCAAGGACTTCTGCCTGCGCTGACTGGCAAGCAGTGCTTAAACCCAATGAGACTAGAAGTGTTGCCACAGATCGAGTAAAAAACACTTTTTCACCAGAGGGTCACTTTTACGTAGTAGCCACTAAATGCATTATACCTTTTAAAGAATATTCGTTAATTCGTGTTGTCATTATGCCGCGGTGGGAACCAGGTAAGTTTTTGGCGGTCGTCCTTGATCTGACTGATTACATATATTGCCGATGTTAACTTTAGGAGTGGATAAATGGTCAAGCGTTATGCTCAAAGGCCGAGTCAAAGGCTTGCTAGCCTTTTGATGGTGTCGTCTATGGTGGCAGTGTCTTTTGCCTCTTTTGCTGGAGTGGCTGGTGCTGCTCCCACAAAAACTGTGACAAAAACAGTGACTCGCAGCAAGGTTTCGAGACCAGTGTGGCTGTCTAAAATAAGTGTGCCAATGCGCTCCTGGGTGCCGGTGGAGAGACCCAAAGAAGTTTTGCTTTGTGTCCACGGTCTGGGCTTTAGCAGTCTATCCTTTACTGATTTTGGGCATGACATGGCCGGTCGTGGCTATGCTGTCTACGCCATGGACGTGCGCGGTTTTGGTCAGTGGATGAAGCGCAAAGAAGGCGATACCGTTGACTTTGAAGCTTGTCTCAATGACGTTGAGGCTTCGCTCAAAAAATTGCGTGCCGCTTATCCTGGTGTGCCAGTATTTCTTGTGGGTGAGTCCATGGGCGGGGCGATTGCCCTGGCAGCTACTAGTCGCTATCCTGCCCTTGTCGATGGTCTGGTCTCAGCAGTGCCATCCTCTGACCGCTTTGGCAAGGTGCGCGGTGAAGTTGTCGTAGGTGCTCACTATCTCGAGGACAGAGACAGAGAGATTGATATTTCGCCAACAGTTGTGGCTCGCTCCACCTCTGACAAGACTATGCAGCGCGAGATGAAGGCCAATCCCACTAATCGCATGAAAATCTCTCCGCGCGAACTCAAAGCCTTTGAAGACTTTATGAAGGGCAACAACGATGCCGCTGCTCTCATCGAAAAGCAACCAGTGCTGATGATGGCAGGCTTTAAAGATAAGCTGGTCAAACCAGAAGGCACAATTGAATTGTTTAACGCTCTGACCACCCAGGACAAGTTGCTCATGGTAGTTGGAGACGGAGAGCATCTCCTGTTAGAAGAAAATCAGATGACCTCGCAGATGGCTCAATTGCTGGATGACTGGATCCGCACTGAAGGTGCCAGCCTCAGACGCAGATAAGCTCTGCGAGATGGCTGCAAGGCAATGCTGCTCCCTTTTGGGGGTAGCATTGTCTTTACTTGTATTACTACGAATACAAAAACTTGCTTAGTATCCGGGGGCTTGTCAGGCTAACTCGACTACACTATCCGAGTAAAAGGTTTAAAGGGAGCTCTAGTGTCCTATGCGCCATCCTAACGTACCCGAATCGCTGGAAGGCTGGTGGATTCTCCACCGCTTATTTATGTTTGACCGCCTGGCGTGGGACAAACTGCCAGAGTCTGAGCGGGCTGAAATTGTGCGCGAGGCTGTCAAAGCCCTGGAAGTGCTCAAAGGTAATGCTGACGCTGATGCTGGCCTAGCTCAGCTTATTGGTCACAAGGCTGACCTGATGTTTACTCATTACAGTCGTGACTTTGCCGGTCTGGCACATGCTCAGATTGTTGTCGACAAGCTACGTCTATCGGCTTATCTAAAGCCTGCATCATCTTACGTATCGGTGCTTGAGCTGGGTATGTACGAAGCCACTTCCAAGATTCACGAAAAAATGAGTCAAAGTGAATTCAAGACCGGCTCTGCCGAGTGGAACGCCGCTTTTGATGCCCTGGTGCAAGAACAAGGCAAGAGTCCGCACTTTGGTGGTCGTCTCTGGGCCCGTATCCCTCAGCGCCGCTTTGTTTGCTTTTATCCCATGGATAAAAAGCGCGGTGAAGAAGTTAACTGGTATATGTTGCCCTACGAAGACCGTGCTCGCTTGATGCTCGATCATGGCAAAATTGGCCGTACCTATCATGGTCAAGTTACCCAGGTCATTTCTGGATCAATTGGCTTTGATCAGTATGAGTGGGGCGTCGATCTCTATGCTGATGACCCGCTGGTCTTCAAAAAGCTCATCTACGAAATGCGTTTTGACGAAGCCAGTGCCAAGTATGGACATTTTGGCGACTTCTTCTCTGGTGTGCAATTCTCACTAGATCAGCTTGAAGTCTATCTCAATGGCACCGGTGTGCCAGCGCTCAATCAGCTGCAACCAGCCTGATAAAAAAGTGACTGACAAAAAAGAGGCACCGTTTATGGTGCCTCTTTTTTATTGCTCAAATCAGCTATTCAGGCTTTTGTACTCGTTTTTCGAGGCTCAGTTTTTTGATGTCGGTGCTGATGCCGTTCAGGTCTTTTTCAAGATCGATGCGTGCGTCTTCGGTGATTACACCGTCAGCTTTGTCTTTTTTCTTGCGCTTCATGCGGCATACATCAGCCAGACGTGAGCGTAGTTTTTTTGCCTCTTTGGCGGTGAGATCGTTGTTTTTTTGTGCTGTGTTGATGTCTTGCATCAACTTTGCCTGTCTTTCTGCTACGGTCCATTCTTTGGCCTCGACCGATATGGCGCTTGTGGCTATCAGGCAAACCAGACCGGTGCCTAAAACTGTTGTTTTCAGTAATTGTTTTGCTGAGATCATAGTATTCCTGTATCTTTTTCTTTCGGGTCAATATTGATTTTACACGAGCTCGGAGCGCATAGCCAATTCTTGTCCTGTAAAATAACCTTCCAGTTGCTATTTGGTATCCATGTCTCAGTTAGGAGTCAAAGACAGCCCCTATGCGGCTCTAAAATTGCCCGACTTTCGCAAGCTTTTGCTCGGGCGGTTGTTTGTCACCCTGGCTGTGCAGATACAGGGTCTGGCGGTGGGCTGGCAAGTCTATGAGCTGACCAAAAGCCCTCTGGTTTTGGGCTGTATCGGTCTGTCCGAAGCCCTGCCCTCGCTGGGTGTAGCCCTCTATGCTGGACATATAGCTGATGTGCATGACCGCACTAAAATTGCTCTAATTGCCGTTTTTGGCTTGTTTTTGAGCATGATTGGCTTGACTCTGGGTAGCCAGTTTATGTCTGGCACTCCGCTTGTGGTTTTGATTTTTTCTGTCATTGCCTTTTCGGGCATTGCCCGTGGCTTTTATGGACCGGCAGTATTTGGTATCGCTTCTGACGTGGTACCAAGACCTTTGCTGGCCAACTCAGCAGCCTGGAACAGCACAAGCTGGCAGGGATCTGCCATGCTCGGACCTGTACTGGGGGGCTTTTTGTATGTGGGCATTGGCGGGGCCTGGACCTATGGCATTGCAACAGCTCTTTTGACACTGTCTCTGGGCATTTTTTTGACACTAAAAAATAAAAGTCAAAGGATAATCAATCGCGATGTCAGTGTCATCGCCAATATCAAAGAAGGCTTGCAGTTTGTCTTTAGCAATCAGATTATCTTAGGAGCAATGGCGCTCGATCTTTTTGCTGTGCTCTTTGGCGGTGCTGTGGCGCTTCTGCCGGTATTCAGTGCTGAAATTTTTCATTATGGACCGCAAGCTCTGGGCTTTTTGCGCGCTGCTCCGCCGCTTGGTGCCATGCTTACTGCTGGCATCCTGGCCCATTTACCAATCAAGAGTCATGCCGGTCGTATATTTATGAGTTGTGTGGCTGGTTTTGGCCTGTGTATTATTGGTTTTGGCCTCTCCAAAAACTATTTTGTCTCACTCTTTTTCTTGACCCTGAGTGGCATGCTGGACTGTGTCGGTGTGTGCATTCGCGGCACTATATATCAGCTTTTGACGCCTGATGATATGAAGGGGCGTGTGGCATCAGTCAATAGTATGTTTATTGGCTCATCCAACGAAATCGGCGAGTTTGAATCAGGTGTAGCGGCTCGCTTTATGGGGCTAGTGCCCTCTGTTGTTTTTGGCGGTACGATGACTCTACTGGTGGTGCTATTTACAGCGTTTAAAGCACCCAAGCTGCGCGACTTGCATCTCCAAAATCTTTATCTCAAAGAGACTAAATGAGATATTTAGTCCTCGATTAGATAGCCCATGCCACGCACTGTTTTTACTGTCTCCGGAGCGCCCGGGACTGCTAACTTTTTGCGCAAACGGGTGACACACTGTCTTACTGCGTCTTCTGATGCCGATGTCTCATCTTGCCAGAGCGCATGCAATAGGTCGTATACAGTAAAAGTGCGACTTTTGTGTTGCAGCAGATATGCCAGTAGATTAGCCTCCCGGGGCAGGAGGCTGACCTTTGTTCCGGCTATTTGGGCAGTTAGTGTGCTCATATCCAGCTGCATATATTTTGTGCCCAGGTAGGGGCTTGTCTCGTTTTGCGGGCGTCTGAGCAGAGAGCGGATGCGCGCCAAAAGCTCATTGAGATTAAAGGGTTTGGCTAAATAGTCATCGGCACCGCTATCCAGACCAGTGACACGCTCATCGATACTGCCTTTGCCTGTCAGCATCAGAATCGGCAGGCGGCTGCCCCGCTTACGCTCGGCTGAGATAATATCGATGCCGCTAACTGCCGGCAACTGCCAGTCAATAATCGCCAGGTCGTATTGATAGAGCCTCAGTCTATCGGCTCCTTCGCTGCCGTCTGTGACATGCTCCACAGTGTGATTGGCGCTATCGAGAGCGTCGCAAATGGCCAGGGCGATTGCCCGGTCGTCTTCGATGAGGAGGATTTTTGCCATTTTGCTCCAGCACAAGTGCTTACCCAGTGTAGAATAACCCAACAAAGGTGTCGATAATGGGCTTGCAACCTAATCTCAAATTTTCTCAGCAGATTCTGCTTTTTCTCAGTCTGCCTGTGGTTTTTCAGATTGTTTTTGTTTGCTTGCTCACAAGCAATCTGGCTGAGCTTGTCGATTGCAATAAAAAAGAAGCGGCAGTTACCGATGTCATGATGGCGGCTAACAATTTTTTTGCCAATATTGCTTCTGGTGCGGGCAGCCAGATTTTATACAAAAAGACCGGCGATGAGCTCGATAAAAAAGCCTTTGCTGGCACTCTTAGCGCCTTTAGTGAGGAGGAGTTGCGGCTCAGGGACATGCTCCAGTCGAGGCCATCGACGGCGCGGCAAGTTAAACCCTTTGAGGAGATGCTGTTATCGCTCAAAGAAGCATTTAAAAAAGGCATAAAGGCTCTTGATAGTCAGGACCGTATTGATGAGGCTGTGGCTTTTTTGCAAATCAGGCGCTCGCTCAATCGGGCTGACAGTCTGGTGCATGATTTGCGCCGTGTATTGGGCGAAGAAAGACAAGACATTGCCAACCGCCAGAAGGCTGTTTTAGAGCGGATTTACGCCACTATTGTGGCGGGACTGGCTTTTAATCTTAGTATGACCGTTATATTTGTTTTGATTTTTGAGCGCAAAACTGCCCGCGGGTTTGCTCGGCTAACGGACAATATCATCGCCCTGGGAGCCGGCCGCAAGCTGTCCGGTCGGGTGGAAGGGCAATATGAGCTTGCCGCTCTAGATAAAGTGTTGCATCAAGTATCCGACAACCTGGCCGAAGCCCGTCTCAAAGAAAAATCTATAGTCGAGAATGCCGACGATATGATTTGTTCGCTTGATCAATCTTTGCGTTTTGTTTTGACTAATCCTGCTTGCAGTCGTGTATTTAAGATGGGCGTTGATGATTTAAGAGGACGCAGTCTGCTTACTCTATTGCGCGCAAAGGACGCTGATAGAGCCGCCCAGCTGTTTAATCGGATTATCGAGTCTGAGGGCAAAGGCTCATTTGAACTAAGTCTGGTGGGACAAGAAGGCAATATCACTGAAACTCAGTGGAATGTAATTTGGTCCGCTGAAAAACAAAATCTCTTTTGTGTGGCTCATGATATTTCTCAGCGCAAGCATCTGGAGCGCTTGCGCAGCGACTTTGTGGCGATGATATCCCATGACCTGCGCTCTCCTTTGACGTCACTGCAACTTACACTCAATGTGCTTGCTAGCAGTGCAGGCGAGCTATCTGATAAAAATATCAGTCGTATCAAAAGAGCAGAAGACAGCACCGGTGAGCTCGTTTCGATGGTCAATGAACTATTGGAAGTAGAAAAATTAGAGTCAGGTGTTTTTGAGCTTAACCTGGAAAATATCGAGTCCATAGCTCTGGTCCACCGTGCTATCGGTCTACTGGCCGATAGTGCCCAAGCTAAAGAGCTGATTATGACTGTGCATACACCCGGGTCTAAAAGTGCGGGATTGAGTCCAGTGATTGCTGTCGATAAAGACAGAGTCGTAAGAGTCCTCACCAATTTGCTTGCCAATGCCATTAAGTTTGCTCCCGTAGGCAGCAAAATCAAGACAACAGTCTTTGCCGATGGTCCGTCGGTGTATTTTGAAGTGACCGACCAGGGACCTGGAATTGAGCCCGCTAATCTAGCTTTGGTTTTTGAGAGATTTCGTCAGGTCAAGGACGCCAGTGGTGCTACCAGTCAGGGCTCTGGTCTGGGTCTGGCTATTTGCAAAGCTGTTGCCGAGGCCCATGGTGGAGAGGTCGGCGTCAGAAGCGAAGTCGGTAAAGGCAGTACATTTTGGCTAAAATTACCAGCTGCCGGTAAAGGTAAATCCAATGCTAGTGCCTAAAAGGTTATATGAGCCTGGCACTGTGCGTGCTTTTGCAATGCTTCTGCTCCCACTGATAGTTTTATCCACCGCCTGTGGTGGTACTGCCGTCGGTGCTGCGCCGCCGGCTGTTAAAAGCAGTCAGCAATCATTTAAGCAGGCTGTACTTAATCAGGATCTGACAAGAGTGATGATCATGATTGACTCGCAACCTGCCATCGCCGCTAGTAGTGAGTGTCTGGAGCAGGCAGGGCTATTGCAAGCCTTTTACTTTGACCAGCGTGAGGCTCTTAGACTTTTATCTCAAGCACAATCTATGGATAGACATAATCCACATCGGTTGTGCTCGCTTGCCTATGGTCTTACCAGAAATGGTAAAGCACCCCTGGCGCTGGATCTCTTGCAGCAGGCATTTGATAAAAGGGCTAATGACAGGCGCGCACTTGCAGTCAAAGCTTACGCACTGGCTCAGACTGGAGAGTTTTTAGCCTCAGATCGCATTATCGAGCAACTGCTTACTAAACTTGCTAAACCCGGTAAGTCTGGTGGCGAAGAGAGCTTGATGTTTTTACGAGTGCGTGTCTTGATCTTGCTTGATAGACTCAAAGAGTCAGAAGCCCTCGCTCTTATCGATAACGCCATCAAAGCTGAGCCTGACAGCATTGCTTTGCGTATGTTGCGCGCCCAAACACTGAGGCCGCTCGGTAAGTGGCAGCAGTCTGTAGATGACTTAAAGAAGATATTGAGCATTAGTCCCGTTAATGACTTTGCTCAGCGCACTCTTGCTGATGTTTACAGACAGCATGAGATGTTTGCTGCCGGTGCTAAATGCTACCGACTCTTTTTGCAGACTAATCCACATCCATCAAAAATTGTTGTAGGCAATAGAGGACTTGCAATCTGTCTGGAAGAACTCAAGCAATTTAGACAAGCCGCTGCTTGCCGACTGGCTGTGCTTGAGGCTAATCCCTCCTGGCTCAAGCTATTGGCAGAACAAAACAGTAAGTCAAAGACCACTATAGGTCGTGAGCTTGCTTTGGATATCTATGCTTATGCCAGCGCTCTGCGCGCCGCGGGTCAGGTTAAGGAGTGCTTTGTGCCACTCAATATATTGCTCAAACACTTCCCTCGCCAAAAAGCCGCTCTTGAAGAGAGGGCACTGGCATATGAAGCACTCAAACAATATAATGAGTGTAAGCAAGATCTAGATCTGCTTATTGTGGAGCAGCCAGATTATCCCCGTTTTTATATTGAGCGGGCGCGCATCTATAAAGCACTTGGTGATAGTGCTAAAGCTGCGCAGGATCAGTCCCGCGCCGAGGCCTTAGAGCTAAAATAATGGACAGTGTCTCACAGAGATTATCTATAACCGTTTTGTTTTTGCTGCCAGAGTGTCTCTAATTTTTTTGCGATAACTGTTTTAATTCGACCTGATAGTAAAAATACGTGGGTGTGCCAAAATGGCTTAAGGCGCCTTATTTTGACCATTTGGAAAGTTATCGACTGCCCTTTGAAAAAATTCAGGGTGATACCACAGGCGATTGCGTCATTTTCTTAAAAAAAGTTCCTATTGACATGAACCGTTACGCCAGAAATAATGAGGTTGTTCTAAGAAAGAAAGCGGATCGCTCAGTCACTACTGAAACATTGCGCTAAAGCGAAATCGTTGCCGGGATGCATTGCATCTAGCGGTGCGGTACCAATGCCTTTGCTTACTTGCATATAACTGTGCTTGCACTGAGGTGCTTGTACTGATGTCGATTTTTGTGCCTTATCACAGATCAAGTGACGTGGCTGGAGGGCCACTGTCCTGGTGCAACCATATACGACACCAATTGTGGACATAGAGGACTAAGCAATGCAATACATCAATAGCAATCAAGGACGCATTTTGCCAGCATCGAGAACCATAACAAACAATCTATTGTTACTGGATCTGGATAATACACTTACTGATACAAGGAGCTGGTTTGCCAGCTTTATATTGCATTCATTAGAGCACTTGGCTCATGCCTTTGATGTGCCGCAAGCAACTGTCAATGGCATCTATGCCGAGGTGGCCAGTGCTACCACACTCCATGAATATGCATTTGTCGTAGAGACAATTGCTGCCAGACTCAAAGCGCACAGTAAGCTGTCCTTTGATGCAGTGAGCCAACTGAGCGCAGAATTTTGGCATAGATTTGATGGTGAGCACAAAAAGATTCAGGTCTATGATGGTGTTCATGAAACTCTCCAGGGACTGCGCCGCACTTTTGCTAACCTGGATATCGTTATTTTGACTGATTCACCGGAGTGGGTGGCCCTAGATAGACTGGCTCTGACTGGACTTTTGCCGCTTGTGGACGGTGTTGTGGCCATTGCATCGGAAGCTCCTAAATTGAGGTTGAGAGGTTACCGTGAGTGTTTGCGTAGCAGTAAAAGACGGATTGACGAGAGACAAAGACGCCATGATTTAAGTCATTTAAAAGTCAATATGGCCATACCTGCCACCTTTGCCAAGCCCAGCTCTGCTGGTATTGAGCTGATTGCATCGCGCCTGGGCTGTCTGTCTGGACAGATAGTAATATGCGGTGACAAAGATACAAAAGAAGGACACGCTGCACAAAACTGGCGTCAAAGACAGGCATATAGCGGCTCACAAATGGATATCCAGTTTGTCAAAGCCGACTACGGCAATCATGATCTCTTTGATGAGCGCTATCAAGTGCTCGAAAGCCATATCCCCAGCCTGAAGACTGCCAAGCCTTATGATGCCACAGCAAAGGCACCAGCCCTGGTTGCGCTTAGCTGCTTTAGCGATATTGTTGGCGCCGTAGAGCAGGTAGTTAGCGCAAGCTCTCGTGTCAATGTGGTAGCTTAGCTGCCGACCTGGGCGTAGCGCCCGTCATTGTCACTCATGTATAGGCACCGACCGGAGCCCCTCAGGGGGCTCTTTTGCTTTGGCGCTATTTGGTTTTGACGCCATTTTTATTCATGTCAAATTCATGTCAACTTGGCTTGTTAGGTTACTGCCATCGAGAGTTGAGTTGAGCAAAAAACTAATTGCCCAATCTACAAAAACCAATAAACAAGCGACTTTAAACTATTTTCTACTGGAGTATTTACCATGAAAAACTTTGATAGTGCCCGCATCAATGATAATGCCGCTGGTGCAGCTAACGCCAGAGCCAATGAATATGCTGGAGCGCGTGCGGAAGCCTATGGTGCTATGTCCGAGCTGGGCAAAAGAGGCGATAAATCGCAGGGCTATCCTATGCCTAAACTAGAGCTGGGTGAAGACAGTAAAGAAAAAGGCGGCAAGTTTGACGCTGAAAGCAAAAAGGGCGGCAAAGGCGATCTGGACTTTAACCCCAAAAAGCAAGGCGGCAAAGATGGCGGCATGAAAGATGACTTTGACGGCGAAAGTGGTAAGAAGCAAGCTGGCAAAGATGGTGGCATGAAGGACGATGCCGGTGCTGAAAATGGCAAAAAGCAATCTGGCAAAGATGGCGGCATGAAGGACGATGCCGGGGCTAAAGCCGAGAAAGATTCAGATAACGAGAAAGACTCAGATAATGACAAAGACTCGGACAATGAGAAAGATAACGATAGTGAAAGAGATGCAGATTGCGAGAATGGCGGCGAGGACGACCTGGGCGATGGTTGTCACGACGACAGATCAGGTGAAGGCGATGACCAAGGTGATCATGAAACCAATGGTTCTGATGATCATGAGGGCGAGCACGACGGCCAGGGTGACGGCGATCATGGAGATGACTCTCAAGCTAGTGGAGAGTCAAATCAAATGCGTGACGCCAATGCTCAGGGCGCTGAGTCAAATGAGTCTACACGCTCCCGTTCAGAAGCTGCCTGATTGTCTTTGAGATTTTCTCCGGGTCGCGCTAAAAAGACTCTGCTTAGGCAGGGTCTTTTGGCCATGGAGAGTTTTACTCCATCAAATCTTTGATGATCCAGTCAAAAATTGGTCTTGGTTTTTCCGATTGATTGAGCACGTCTTCCACGTTTTGCTCTGAGCCAGAAGGTCTTTTGGCTTCGATAAAGGTGAGGTGATCGGTGTTTTCGAATAGTCTGGCTTTTTTGGCATAAGTATGGTGTCCAAAACTTTGCATGCTGGCCTTGTCGCAAAAACTCAGATCGTTATTTGCCATAAATTCATCAGTCAAAAGCAAGCTGCTGGACACAGGGCTGATGCCATCGTTAAGTGGATATATGACTTTGTTGGGATCGCCTTTGCCCGGTACAGCGTCTGCGATCAAATTGTTGATATAACGCAGGGCCGGATGTTCCAGACCAAAGTGCATGGGTAAAGTCGTATCGAGAAATTTAAATGGTGCAAGCAGAGTCTTTTTGGCTTTGCCCTGGTGCTCAGGCACGTATTGATTGTGTAGATAGCCTGCGTAGACAATAAATTTGTGGTCTCCAGGAAGCTTTGTACTTATCTGGGGATTGCTCTCCAGGGTGCGACTGGAAGCCGTGCGTGATACCACTTTATTCAGGATGTCTTTGGGCATCTGTCCGTCGACATTGTCCCAGCTAAAATCGCTCACTAATTGTTTGTGCAGAGCAAAGTAGACTTTGTAGGCAAACAATCTATCAGCCCGGTAAAATGGCGATATATGGCGCTTTTTGATTGACATCGCCATCCACTCTGTACAAAAGAGTGGAGAGCCTCTAAAGAAGGCACCCATTGTAATGACTTTTTTGACAGAGCGGTTGACACGCTCATCTTTCATGGCATTACGTAAAACTGCTCCCGAAAGGCTTATAGCTACAATATTCAAGCCACCGGGTGGTGCTGTTTTGATAATGGCCTGACCGAGATCTTCAGTCATGTTTCTCAAAGATGTATGGGTGTTATAACGCACCAGATAGATCTTGTAGCGCTTTTGAAAGTCCTGGTTACGGCTCAAATATTTCGCTAATTCTTGCCAGCGAAAGAGCGGATGAAACTCGCCAATCAGACCATGCACCAGTAAAACCGCCTCGCGATTGCCGAGGGCGCTCTTGTCGTATTCGTATATCTCTGCCGCTTTTGGTGCTATTTCAAACTTTTTGGGTGGCACGAGGGCAAAAGCAGTATCAAACGAAGTGATACCGGACTTTATGCTTGCCAGGCTGCCCTCAGATTGCCCGTAACAAATCGGGACCGAGCTGATCCATGTAAGGGCTACCGTTATTATGGGCAGTGCCGACACTACCAATTTTGAAAAGGTCAATATAAACCTACGCGCTGTAATTTAATAGTACACGCCTGATAACCAAAAAGCTCAGCGCATGATTTCATAAATTTCAGGATCTTGATTTTCGCCAACTGCTGTAGCGTTCTTTGCGCGACTGAAGCCCTTGGGCAGGGTGAAAAAGTCTCTCGGAACTTTTTTGTAATTGATCGAATATAGCTTTAGTTCCGGTTCCGACACGTTAAATCCATCATTATTTACGGTATTCATCTTGAGCGGCAGCCCTTTTGTATAAGGCAGACCTAGTGACCTCTGAATTGTGTGAAATGCATCAATAGGAATTCCTGGCACCTCATCGATCCACAGCTCACCTGATTTGATGAGCAGCTTCTGCCAGCGCGGTAGCTTTGCACCAATTACCTTTTGTGGGTTTTCCATCACACAAAATGTGCAGGGCCGTCCCATTAAGATAGTTTTTCTGTAGCTGATAGGTTTTAGCGCTCCTGGTGATCCGGGACGCATGGAGTGAAAGGTCTTCACATCATCCGGAATGAAGTCCTTGCCAGGGCAGTCGAAATAGACCTTGCTCGAGGGTTTGAAATAGTACATGCGCCAATCAGGCGCCTTGATTAGAAAAACTACTCCACGACTGGTGCAGTCCATGCGTATTGCCGAGCTGTTATACGTTAATGTGCATGGTCCGTGTATTCGTGAACGAAACGCCACCTCAGTCACTGCTTGTACTGAGGTGGCGTCATTGGTATTTACTTTGTTGCCAGCCATACCTGGTGAAGCAAAGCATACTGCGATAAGCAGCAGTACAAGGCGTAAGCCCTGTATGGCGGCACTCAATTAGCGATTGCCGCGCTTACGCAGCTTGCCCAGTTCGGCTGCTCTGAGTCGAGCCATCGCTCTGGATAGCGCCATTTCGGATACATAGACATCCATTTTGTCTGTCTTTTGAATCTTCTCGGCTTCTGCTTTTTCTTTGGCTTGTTTGGCTCTGGTTTCGTCGATTTCAACATCCAGCTCAGCCATGTCAGACATGATTGTTACTTCGCTGGTGCTTACTTCCATGATACCGCCGATGATTGCCGCAGTTTCTTCTTCGCCCTGTCTTTTAAAGCGCATGACGTCAATTGCCAGGGTCGTTACGAGTGGCTCGTGGCCTGGCAAAATTGTCAGTTCGCCGTCTCTTGAGACAGCGGTGACCTGATCTACCGGGCTTTCAAAGACTATTCTTTCGGGAGTAATAATCTTGAGATTGATTGTGTTAGCCATCTTTGTTTGTCCTGATTAACTGTTGGTCGTTATTTCTTGGCGTGGGGTTTTTGTGCAGCCGCTTTGACTGATTTGACCTTAGCGCTTTCGGGCTTTTTGCCAGCATGGTTTTTGTTACCAGCGGTTGTGCCTTTGTGCTCGATCAAGCTGTCAATGAGGTTGTACTCAAGAGCTTCTCTGGCGGAGACATAAAAATCGCGCTCAATATCTTTGCGCAATTTGTCTTTAGGCTGGGCTGTACAGCGGTGCAAGACTTCGATTTGCGCTTCGCGAAATCTACGTCCTTGCACTGCTTGTATTTCCAGATTGGTGATGTCGCCTTCGGCTTCCCATAGAGTCTGGTGAAACATCAATGTCGCGAATTCGTACGCTGATCTTTCACCAGTACCGGATGCCAAAATTTCGCAGGCACCGGAGAGCGCGTGACCCAGACAAATTGTGTTGACTGGAGCTTCGATACTGTGCATCAGCGCAATGATGCAGTCGGCGTTGTAGCCGTTGCCACCAGAGCTATTGATATACATATTGATCGGAGCTTTTTTATCGCGCTCGTTGAGCTTTAGCAGTCTGCGGATTACCGGCAGAGCTACTTCGTTTTCAAGTCGGCCAAAGACATAGACGTTACGGTTTGTCGTAGCGTTTTCGGCTTCGGCAGCCTTGGCTTCGTGCTCACCTTTTTCCGGATTGTGCTTTTTCTTCATTACTCGGCCATTTTCTTGGCTTGTTCTTTGGCTTCATTGATGTCGCCAACCATGTAAAACGCGCCTTCTGGCATTGCGTCACACTCGCCTTCGAGGATTTGACGGAAGCCTTCAACGGTGTCTTTGAGTTTGACGTATTTACCTTCGCGTCCTGTGAAGTTAGACGCTACGGAGAACGGTTGGCTCATGAAACGTTGAATCTTACGAGCACGACTTACGGTCAATTTGTCGTCTGTAGATAGTTCGTCCATACCGAGAATGGCGATGATGTCTTGCAAGTCTTTGTAACGTTGCAAGTTTTGTTGTACACCACGGGCGATGTCATAGTGCTCTTGACCGACTACTTCGGGTTTGAGCGCTGTGGATGTTGATGCCAGAGGGTCAACGGCTGGGTAGATGCCAAGCTCAGCGATTTGACGGCTAAGTACTGTTGTCGCGTCCAAGTGACCAAATGTGGTCGCTGGGGCTGGGTCAGTCAAGTCGTCGGCAGGTACGTATACAGCTTGTACTGATGTGATTGAACCGTTTTTGGTTGAGGTAATACGCTCTTGTAGCTGACCCATTTCGTTAGCCAGTGTTGGTTGATAACCTACGGCTGATGGCATACGTCCAAGGAGCGCGGATACTTCAGAACCAGCTTGGGTGAAGCGGAAGATGTTGTCTACGAACAGAAGAACGTCTTGTTTGGCTACGTCTCTGAAGTATTCAGCTACAGTCAAAGCAGAAAGAGCAACACGCATACGGGCGCCTGGTGGCTCGTTCATCTGACCGTACACTAGTGCTACTTTATCGAGTACGCAGCTGTCGCCTACTAGCGAATCTTTCATTTCGTGATAAAGGTCATTACCTTCACGAGTACGCTCACCTACACCGGCAAATACAGAGTATCCACCGTGTTGTTTAGCGATGTTGTTGATAAGTTCCATGATGATAACGGTCTTGCCTACGCCGGCTCCACCGAATAGACCAATCTTGCCGCCTTTTACGTAAGGAGCGAGGAGGTCGACAACTTTGATACCGGTTTCGAAGATAACTGTGTCTGTTTGCAGGTCAGTCAACTCAGGAGTTGGTCTGTGGATTGGCCAGTAGTCGTCAGCCTTAACTGGTTCTTTCTCGTCTACTTCTTGACCCAATACGTTGATAATGCGACCCAGTGTGCCTTTGCCTACGGGGACTTTGATTGGTGAGCCAGTGTCTGTTGCAACCATGCCGCGAGTCATACCGTCGGTACTGCTCATCGCAACAGCTCTTACGCGGTTGTCACCGAGCATTTGCTGGACTTCGCAAACGACATCTAGCATGTCGCCAGCTGGATTTGTGCCGGTGATTTTGATGGCGTTGTAGATTTCGGGCAATTTGCCGCCGGCAAACTCAACGTCGATAACCGGTCCGATGACCTGTACGACTGTACCTTGGGTCTTTTCTAGTACTGTACTCATTTGTTCTCCCTAACCGCTTTGACTAAGTCAAATCAATATATTGAAATGCAAGACTGACTTCTCTAAGACAAAAATCATTCGCCTCGTTAGTCCGAGAAGGCAATCCCCTTGGCTTCCTGCCTTCTACATCATCATAAGGATAGATGGTTCTTTGCCCACAATGCCTCTCGTTTATGATAGTTTTCGTTCTTTGTACGTGATCATTACCTAAGGTAAGGTCCAACTAGCTCTGGGGTGTCCTGTGAAAGAAACGCTTGGAAAGCGTTTTGCAATCGATGTAATCCGCCTGGTGGGCTTTGTCCTGGCTGGTTCCCTTGGCTTTATGTTGATTGAGCAATGGGACTTTCTCGACAGTCTCTTTATGACCGTCATCACCTTGACTACCGTGGGCTATGGCGAGAGTCATCCCCTCAGTCCTAACGGTCGCATTTACACAATTTTTTTGATTTTCGTAGGGGTGGGCGTTGTGCTCTACCTCCTTTCGGACATGGTGGAGATTTTCCTCCGGTTTAACTTGGGAGCGCGCAGGATGAGGCACAAAATAGCCAAACTCAATAATCACCACGTCGTTTGTGGCTATGGCCGCAGCGGTCAGGAAGTGATTAACCATTTCCTTTTAAACGACATCCCCTTTGTCTTGATTGAGCTAAATCAAGAGAAAGCCAGGCAAGCCATGGAAGAAGGCTTGTTGGTGCTCCATGGTGACGCCAGTGATGACGAACTCTTAATCCAGGCTCAGGTGACTAAAGCCAGCGGCATTGTCTGTGCGCTATCGGATGACAGCGCCAATACTTTTATTGCTCTCAGTGCTCGCGGACTAAATGAAAAAATCAAAATAGTCTGCCGCGCCGCCAATCCCGGATCTGAAGCCAAGATGAGACGGGCTGGGGCTGACATGGTCATATCGCCCTATGTCATTTGCGGCAAACGTATGGCTGCTGCTGTTACGCATCCGCTGGTTACTGAGTTTTTGGATGTTGTCATGCATACCCCAGGATACGATTTGCGCATGGAACAAATGACCCTGGCCGCCAGTTCTGTACTTGTTGGGGCAGCCTTAAAAGATGCAAACATTAAGCAAGCCAGCGGTGCCATGATCCTGGCCGTTAACCAAAATGGTAAGCTGATGTACAATCCGTCCCCTGATCTGGTCTTTCAGGCAGGAGATGATCTGATTGCTCTGGGGACAGAGCAGCAGTTAAAAAAATTGGCGGAAATTTCCGTCGCAAAGTAGAGGACTGCTCCTCGGCACAAACTTTCTCAATGAGGTAAATTTCCATGACCGAGACTCCAGCTTCTCAAGACGCTCAACCGACATTGACCTTGGAAGGTGAAGACGGGCACTCCTACCAGTGCGAGTTTTTGGATCGTTTTGAATTTGAAGGCAATGAGTACGCACTCTTGCTCAAAGTAAACGAAGATGGCACTGAAGAAGAAGACGAAGATGGCGAGCAAAGTCTCGTAATCATGCGTTGCTTCGAGCGTGGTGCAGATTTCGTATTCCAGACTATTGAGTCCGAAGAAGAATTTGACAGAGTAGTAGCTTATGTCGAAGAAAAAGTAGAAGCCGAACAAGCTCTCGCTGAAGAAGAAGGCGAAGCTTAATTAGCTAATTACTTGTAAGAACTTAGAAACCGCCGGTAGTGGCATCGAGTATTCGAGCACTGCGGCGGTTTTTGTTTGTCTGCAGGCAAGTATTTGCAAACTGTTTTAGAAGAGGGACGCAACAAGATGCTGACTTTACAGCGCGATGTTATGCTGGAGTAACGAGCACTTTCTCCGGCAGGCCTTTCGCAACAATGAATAGAAACACATTTACGCTATTCCATTATATGTCTTGTCCGACAAGGTTGATTCGTGTTGTGACAGTCTTTTACCTGGTATTAGCCTTTATCGCTTTCAAGATCCAGGAGACGCCTGTTAAACCCATAACGAGCGCCGCCCAGGCCATTACTTTTGCCGAAGAACGCATGAAAGAGTCTGGATACGCAGATGAGCCGTCAAAGGCGCGGAATCCAACTGATGAGGAATTGGGTTTGATTATGGCTGGCAAATTAAAATGGTCGGAACTGCGCCGACACTATATGAATATGTATGGAGCCAAAGCAGTTGCTTACTCTGAGATGAAAGATGGCTGGAGTGTAGGGTTTCCAGACAGTGGTAGATATACCGGTGAGGATTCTGGCGTCTGTATTCATGTCTATAAAAATGGCACGTTTGATATGATGCTGGATCCCTCTACAGTCCTTTCATCACACCAGCATCAGCTCAAATAGACCTGATTTAGATTGTGCCTCACTTGTATCTTGCAACCGCCGGTAATGGCATCGAGTATTCGAGCACTGCGGCGGTTTTTGTTTTGGAATAAATCTCGATCATCAGCCCAGACGCGGTCTGGATAGATGCCCTGAAGGAGGCTTGGTTAGTGGTTGTTTGTGGGTATATTTGATTCATGCTTGAACCGACCTTTATTAAACAACTAAAAGGCTGCAAAAACATCCTGATTGCGGGAGCTGGTGGCGGTTTTGACGTCTTTGCCGGTCTGCCGTTGTTTTTTGCTTTGCGCGATGCCGGGGTGAATGTTCATCTAGCAAACCTGTCCTTTTCATTTAGACATGGTGAAATCACTGGAAAGATGCTCGGTAAAAATGTCGTTGCTGTAACAGCCAGGTCTCAAGGCAATGAATATTATTTTCCGGAGGGCTATTTAGCGCAGTGGCTGAGTCGTAAGCGCATGGAGCAGCCTATCTATTGCATCAGGATGACGCCAATTGAGGAGCTTGTGCAGAGTTATAGGCTTTTACACGAGCATCTTGAGTTTGACATGATGGTGCTGGTGGATGGCGGAGTTGATTCGATATTGCGTGGCGATGAGTCGCGTATTGGCACTCCCCTCGAAGACGTAATGAGCCTTGCTGCGTCCTTGCAAATCGATGTGCCCAAGCAGCTTCTTTGTCTGGGGTTTGGTGCCGAAACCGATGTGTGTCATCTGTATGCACTGGAAACGGTGGCTCAACTGATCAAAGCTAAGGCGTTTTTGGGTGGATTGATGCTCAGCCCGGACATGCCAGAAATGATCAAATTTGTTGAAGCTACTGAGTTTGTGTTTTATGAGATGCGGGGTTATGAGAGTGTCATTTGTAGCTCGATTATCTCAGCTCTTGAAGGGTATTTTGGCGATCATCACAGGACTCGCAGAACGATTGGAACGGAGCTGTGGATTAATCCGTTGATGCTTCTCTATATGGCTTTTGATATAAACAAGGTGGCTAAAAATATACTTTACTTTGATGATCTGTCCGGTTGCCACTCCATTGAACAAGTGCGGACTATGATTAGCGAGTTTCGTGATAAAACCTCGATTCGCAAGATACCGGGCTTTCCCTTGCGATGAGTCGGTAAGTAAGGGACTGCTGGAGTTTGATCTGTTTTTGGACTTTAACAGACTGTAGTCTTGAATATAGACTTCGCTGCTTGACACTTTCTTACTGTTCGAGTATGACTCTAATAGACCATCCTGAGTTGGATCGTCCCTATTCCCAAAAGCAAGCATATGGCTTGTTTCAATTTTGAAAAAAACATCTCGCAGGAGAGTCGCAGAGGAGGCGGCTAGGTTTATGGCGACCGGTCTTGACGCGGAGTATCTCCACGCCAAGGAGCGGGCTCTGCTTATGCTGGGCATCTCAAGCATGCAGAGTATGCCCTCCAATCAAATGATCAAAGAATACATCGGCCGATATACAAAGTCCGAACTCGGTGAAGCTGAGCATAAGCGCCGAGTGCAGGAGATGCGTCAAATAGCCTATGAAATCATGACGGCTATTGAGCCTTTTGATCCCTTTTTAATTGGCAGCACTCTCAGTGGCAAAATAAGGATCACTTCTGATGTCGATATCCACGCCTATTGCGATGACTTTGAAGAACTCAAGCAAGTTTTGTCTGAGTGGGGCTATGACGAGGTCGAAGAAGAACTAGTCGACAATGCCAAAGGTAGCTTTGTACATTTAAAGTGGCTGGAACGCGACTACCCAGTGGAAATCACTGTTTATCCCTGGGATTCGCGAGATGTTGTGCCCTATTCTTCAATCACAAAAAAGCCAATGAAGCGTCGTGATATCTCTGCTGTACGCGATCTTCTGAGGTAAACATTGGAAGATAAGTATGGTGTATGCCCTGGGCTCACTGCCACTAGTTTTCTAGCAGGTTGTTTGACTTGAGCCAGGTCTCGGCCAGCGATGGCCAATTAGAGATTGGAAACTTAGAAGGCTTTACTCCAAAGGCGTGTTTGCCGTCTGCATAGATATGCATTTCAGCTGGCACGCCTGCTTTTTTTAGAGCAGCAAAATATACAAGCGAATTTGTCACATCGTCCACCGGGTCATTTTGTGCCTGTACGATAAATGTAGGTGGGGTGTTTTTTGTCACGGGTACATAGGGATTTAATTGATCCTTTTGATTTGTATGCTCGGTCAAATGCCCCGGATAGAGTGCTATGGCAAAATCAGGACGCGCGCTTAATTTGTCGGTGGCATCAACGGGCTTGTGCAGGGATTTGTCAAAGAGTGTGCTTGTCGCTGCCACAAGATGACCGCCAGCCGAAAAACCGAGAACACCAATTTTATGTGGGTCGATATTTAATTGTTTGGCACGAGAGCGCACTAATCTTATTGTGCGCATAGCGTCTTCTAATGCCGCTTTGTTGCCAGGGTAACAACCGGAACGAGGGTATAAAGCATCGCCAGGTACACGGTATTTGAGCAAAACGCAGGTGATACCGCGGGCAGTGAGCCAGTCGCAGACATCGGTGCCCTCCAGTTTCATAGCCAGGCACCAGTAGCCGCCACCGGGAAAGATAACCACTGCCGTGCCGCTATTTTTGCCACGCGCTGGATACACAGTCATTGTCGGGTTTGAGACTTTGCCAACAAAGTCGCCTTCTTTGTTTAGCTCTTCTTTGCCCGGGATAGTAAATTTATCAGGTATGGATTTGGCATCTGGCCAAATTGCCTGTTGTTTAAATTCTGGAGCGGGTTGCCACTCACCAGGATGCCATTCTGACTCGACTCGCTTGCCCATAGCAGGTTGAGACAGCAAAATTACGCCTGCAAAACAGGCATTTATTGAGGCAAGCTTTAAAATCATAAAAAACAACCGGAAGTAAATGAGACGACGATGTCCTTGTCTTTGGCACTTATTCGATTGACCTTAGCTACCAAGCAACAAGGTCACTTGTTTCTCCACCGTCTGTGGATGACAGATGATGTCCTGCACGATGGCGTCTACGACGACTTCCAGCGGAGCTTTACTGTGAAATTTACGCTCGGTACTGAGTGCGTGTGACCACATTTCGTCCTCACCTTTGCCTGTGGCATAGATGGAGATGTAGCGAGCACCCTTGTAGATTGTAAAGAGTGTGGCTGCTTTCTCAAATTCAGCCCATGAATTGAGCTGCAGTTTTTCGAGGATAAGCGAGCCTGGCTCCAAGTTCTCTTCTTGTTGGGGCAAAAGCGGCATAGACTGTGTCATCTCGTGATAGACACGAGCTTTCCATTTGTCTACTTCTGCCATGTCAAATACGCGCAGAGGGCTTGTCTCGACAAAGACACCGCCGTCGGTTTCTGCCATCGTTGGCAGTATCACCTTTTTGCCCGGTCCCCAGAGATAGAGTTTGATCATGTTCATAGCATTGTCCCAAAGTCGTTTTCTATTCTTCTTTTTTAGCGGGCTTTGTGTGAGCCACAGGCTTCATCGTAGGAAAGGCGATGACATCACGGATAGAGGCACTGTCTGTTAGTAGCATGACGAGTCTATCGATACCGATTCCGATACCCATAGTTGGGGGCATGCCGTATTCCATGGCCATGATAAAGTCGAGATCGAGTGGCATCGCTTCTTCGTTGCCAGCTGCTTTGCGTTTGGCCTGGTCTTCCAGTCTGGCTCTTTGATCTTGGGGATCGCTAAGCTCACTGTAGCCATTTGCTAGTTCGCGACCAAATATAAATAGTTCAAAACGTTCGACTTCACCTTCGTTTGCGCGGTGCGCTTTTGTTAGAGGTGAGATTTCGACTGGATGATCCATTAAGAAAGTCGGAGCAATCAAAGTGTGTTCGACTTTGGCTTCAAAAATGGCGTTGATAACATGCCCGCGGCTGTCTTCGCCATCGAGTTTGACGCCTAGATCTAGTGCTGCTTTTTTAGCGCTCTCAAAATCTTTGAGTGTGCTTACATCCAGTCCAGTTACTTCTTTTATGGCATCAGCCATGCGCAGTCTTCTAAAGGGACGGCTAAAGTTGATTTGCTCACCTTGATAGATAAAGTCAGCTTGGCCGAGGACTTTGTCTGCTACGTATCTGAGCATTTCTTCAGTAAAGTCCATGAGGTGATTGTAATCACCATAGGCGCAGTACATCTCGAGCATTGTAAATTCGGGATTGTGTCTGGTGCTTATGCCTTCGTTTCTAAAGATGCGACCAATCTCATAGACGCGCTCCATACCGCCTACTACCATGCGCTTGAGGTGCAGCTCAGTTGCGATACGCAAATAGAGATCGATATCGAGGGCATTGTGATGGGTGACAAAGGGGCGCGCGTCAGCTCCACCGGCTTCTACCTGGAGAGTCGGGGTCTCGACTTCGAGATAGTCGTGCATATCCAAAAAGTTGCGCATATGGCGTATGGTCAAACTGCGCTTGCGCAAGGTTTCGCGCACGCCAGGGTTTGTGATCATGTCGACATAGCGGTGGCGGTAGCGAGCCTCTACATCGGTAAAGCCTTCCCAGCCATCAGGCAGGGGTAGCAAAGACTTGGTGAGGATTTCAAAGTCGGTTACACGGATGGACAGCTCGCCCTTACCGGTGCGTCTGACTGTGCCAACACAACCAATAAAATCGCCCTTGTCAAGGAGCTTGAGCATCTTGAGCTTTTCTTCTGACAGGCTCTCTTTGTGGCAAAAGAGTTGAATCTTGCCTGAGTCATCGTAAACGTCAACAAACAACCAGGTATTGCGCTCATTATGGATGCGTCCGCACACCTTGACCACGTCCTGGGTTTCAACGCCGTTGGCCAGGTCCTTATATAGTTCTTGCAATTGAGCTGCTTTATGAGTGCGCTCAAAGCTATAAGCATAAGGATTGACGCCAGCTTCCTTTAGTTGGGCAAGCTTTTTGAGACGGTCAAGCTTGAGCTTGCTCATCTCGTGCCCGTCATCTGCGGGTGATTCAGATTTGCCGACAACTGGAGACATGGTCATTGATAACCTCTACGAACGATATAGACAAACTCTATATTGTAGAGCCCCTGCCCAAGTTTTCATGTTGGCATGTGGCAATAAGGCGCTATTTCGTTACCGAAATTGGCGCTTTTTTGCACCCTTAAAAACTCTCTATAACTCAGTGGAGCCGCAGGTTTTAATTGGGTCAGGGAGCGTGATATACTTTGCACGAGCCATTTACAGGCTTTCCGCCCATACGATTATTTTAAATATATCGAGCGGATATTGATCTCGGCATTGTTGTCGAGTATCGGATACACAGATCAAGTTGATGGGGTGATTTTACTGTGACACAGTCTGGGGGCGGCTCTCCCGAGCGCATCGTCGATGTCGAACTACGGGAAGAGATGAAGAAGTCGTTTATCGACTACGCCATGTCCGTTATTGTCAGTCGTGCTATACCCGACGTTAGAGATGGTCTCAAGCCAGTACACCGCCGCATCATCTACGGCATGTATGAGCTAAACCTTGCTCCCAACGAAAAATTTAAGAAATCAGCCAGAGTCGTCGGCGACGTCATGGGTAAATATCACCCTCACGGTGACTCTGCTATTTACGAAGCCCTGGTCCGTCTGGCTCAGCCAAACGCCAGTCGCTATGTGCTTATCAATGGTCACGGTAACTTTGGTGACCTCGATAACCCAGCTGCTGCCATGCGTTATACCGAGTGCAAACTGGCTCCCTTAGCCATGCGTGCCCTCGAGGACATAGAAGCTGAGACGATTGATATGCGTCCTAACTTTGATGGTTCGATGCAAGAGCCTTCTGTATTGCCTTCACGTTTGCCAGTCCTGTTGCTTAACGGCTCATCCGGTATCGCAGTCGGTATGGCGACAAACATCCCGCCGCATAACATGACCGAAGTCATTAACGGCACAGTTGCCTTGATCGATAACCCAGAGCTGACATCGACCGATTTGATGCAGTGGGTCAAGGGTCCAGACTTCCCGTCGGGCGGTATCATCCTCGGTACAGACGGTATTACTGAGGCCTATACAACTGGTCGCGGTTCTGTGCCATTGCGTGGTGAAGCCACCATTGAGCAGATTCCGGGATCTGGTGGTCGCCAGACTAAGATGGGTATCGTTGTTACATCGTTGCCTTATATGGTTGGACCAGAAGCATTCACCAAGCGTGTTGCTGACCTGGTGCGTGATGAAAAACTAACTGGTATCTCTGACGTCAATGACGAAACAGACAGAACTGGTCTGCGTGTAGTAATCGAACTGAAGCGCGACGCTCATCCTGAAGTCGTCCTTAATAACCTCTACAAGCACACTCAACTGCAGAGTTCTTTCCCAGTCAATACGCTGGCTCTGGTCAAAAACCAGCCGCGCACACTAAAGCTCGTCGATATGCTCCAGGAGTTTATCGATCACCGCATCGAAGTCGTAACTCGTCGCACTCGTTATCGTTTGCGCAAAGCCGAAGATAGAGCCCACATCTTAGAGGGCTACTTGATTGCCATGGGCAATATCGACGAAGTGATCAAGATCATTCGTAAGGCAGATGCAACAGAAGAAGCTCGCACCAACTTGATTTCAAAGTTTGGTCTGACCGAAGTGCAGGCCAACGCAATCCTTGAAATGCAATTGCGCAGATTGACAGGATTGGAACGCGGCAAGGTAGAAAGCGAACATGCCGAACTGACAATTGCCATTGCTGACTTCAAAGCAATTCTCGAAAGCCGTCAACGCATCCTCGATATCATCAAAGCTGAGCTCATTGAAATCCGCGATACTTTCAAAGATTTGCAAGGCAACAAAGATGAGCGCCGTACACGCATCGAAGGCTCTAGCTCCGATACCGAACTATCGGCTAAAGATCTCACTCCTAACGATGAGATGGCATTGTTTATCACCAAGCAGGATTACATCAAGCGCGTACCGCTTGAGACATTCCGCAGACAAAAGCGCAATACTCGTGGCGTAACTGGTATGAAGACCAGAGACGAAGACGATTTGCAGCATTTCTTTGCTGCTCGCATGCACGACAGACTTTTGGTATTTACAAACCGCGGTCAGGTCTACTCTGTCGAAGTAATGAACGTCCCTGAAGGTGGAAGAACCGCTAAAGGTCTGGCTCTAGTCAACCTCATGCCGATTTCACAAGAAGAGACCGTGACTACAGTTATCCCTGTAGCAAGCTTTGATCCAGATAGCTACTTGATCATGCTGACACACCAGGGCTATGTCAAAAAAGTACAGATGTCGGATTTTGCCAACATCAGAAAGAGCGGCATCATAGCCATCACTCTTAATGATGGCGACGAACTCGGCTGGGTCAGACCATCTGCTGGTAAGTCCGATGTCATCATCGGTACCAGTGAAGGTATGTGCATCCGCTACTCCGAAGACGAACTCAGACCACTGGGTCGCTCTGCTCGCGGTGTGCGTGCTATCACTCTGCGCGAAGGCGACAAGATTGTGGGCTTTGATGCAGTCGAGCCAGTTGATGGTATCTACGCACTCGTTGTCACCAACGATGGCTTTGGTAAGCGCGTCAAACTGGAAGAATTCCGTCAGCAAGGTAGAGGCGGTATCGGTCTTATCGGTACCAAGTTTAAAAATGCTCAGTCCAGACTGGCAAGCTTGCGCGTAGTCAAACCAGGCGAAGAAATGATTATCGCCACTGCCAATGGTGTGGTCGTAAGACAGAACATCAATGACATCAGCATCCAGGGTCGTATGGCGACAGGTGTGAGATTGCAGCAAGTAGGCGCTGACGACCTGGTCGTCTCAGTCACTCCGCTGGTCGAGCCCTCAGCTGATATCGAGGCTGGAAGTGGTGGAGATGAGCCTGCTGCTGAATAAGAAGCAAGCTAATTAGCCGACTGCTAAGTACGAAAATGCCAATAAAAAACACCAGATCAAAAGGTCTGGTGTTTTTGTATTTAGCAAAATGCGTAGGCATAACCATCGCACTTTTATTGATAGTTGCCGCTGACTGGTCAGGCTAAAGTCTCAAGACACTTGTCTATGGATTGGCCTGTTTGTTTGCACTTGGAGATGCACCAGTTGATAGACATCTGTCTGGCCAGTGCAAGATTGTTGGCCGATGTCGGTCTACCAGTAAAAACTTTGCCTAAGAGGCGCTCAAGCTCTTGTTGATGATCCTTGAGCGTGGCAGGCAAACTGACAACATATTGTCCGTTTTCGGAGACGGACAAAAGCTCCATTGTGCCCTCTGTTGGCATTATGTGGGTTGCGTACTGTCCTAAAGCCGTACTCATCTGACACCTCTTGATTCCTTTGCTCGATAAAACGTGGCGCGCGAGCGCCGGGCACGTGGGGTGCCCTTGTATGGTCTTCGGGTTTCAGCTGGATTGGTTGGTGGACCGCTCCTGAGATATACCTAAACCATATGTAGTTATCATAACGTTACTACACGTTTTTTTACAACCCCGGTAATTCCCATTCCAGGCTGTTTTTAGCTCTTGAAATGGGAATTTTCCCATTTTCTTGTCAGGGGCATCTTTATCATAATGAGCAAGAACTAAATTTTGACCAAAAACGAACCACTTTTGAAATGGTTGGTAGCTAGGTTGTGAGCTATTTAGCCACTGCTTGTCCGCGTTTTGGTACCGCCACCCCTTGACTGGGCATAACCTCAGCCTACAGGCGTGGGGTGAGACTATGGCGAATTGGAACTCTCATAACGAGAAGGAAACTGGTCAACGGGATGAAGTGGGCAATATGCGCACTTCTGGAGATATTTCGCATGTCCGGAGAGTGGTAGCGGGCAATCCAAACACACCAATTACGGTGCTGTTCAGGTTGTCACATGACGCTTCAACCACAGTCAGGCGAGCGGTTGCTGGCAATCCACGCGCCAGTGATGATTTATTGGCAAAGATGGCTACTGATACCTGTCCTGAAGTCAGGTTGGCTGTGGCAGAAAATAGAAACACTGCTCAGGCAACCCTGAGAGAGCTTGCGAAGGATCCTAGTGACGACGTGCGCTACGGTCTGGCCGAGTGCCTCCATCTTGAGCGCGAGAGTCTTACCGACCTTGCCAACGATGTCAATCCTTATGTACGCTTCCGCGCTATCAAGACAATCAATGCCCTTTATCCAGAAGAGGCTGAGACCCTGGTAGTGGCATGTCCGATTCAGAGACTGTATGGCTAATTAACAGCAGCTGGGGCGCTAAAAAAAAGCCGCTCATTTTTGTGAGCGGCTTTTTGATTTATTGAACGCTGTCGACTAGCGTGATGGTTCTTCTTCTCTCAAGACATAGCCTTCTCCGCGTACTGTTTGAATCAGTCTCTTGGAGGTGGCGTCCTCAAGTTTGGAACGCAAGTATCTGATATAGACTTCGATAACGTTTGATTCACCGATAAAGTCATATCCCCAGACCTTGTCAAAGATGAACTCGCGAGAAAGAACTTGCTCTGGATACTGCATAAACAGTCTGAGCAAATCAAACTCTTTAGCTCTCAGGTCCAGCTGACGCTCGCCACGTTTGACGATACGATTGAGTTGGTCCATCCACAGGTCGGCATAGGTCAAGATGCCTTCTTGAGGCTTACGACGCATTACTGCGCGGATGCGAGCAAGGAGTTCTTCGGTGGCAAAAGGCTTGGTCAGATAGTCGTCAGCACCACTGTCGAGGCCGCTAACTCTATCCTGTACACCATCTTTGGCAGTCAACATAATCACAGGCACTTTGGACATGCCGCGCAGGCGTTTGCAGACTTCGATGCCATCCAATCCGGGCAACATGACGTCTAGCAATACCAGGTCCGGCGTGTCCTTCTTGAAAAGATCAAGACCTTGATTACCATCGTGAGCCACGGCCACTTGATAGCCCTCATAACCTAGCTCCAACTCGATGAGACGAGCAATGTTCACATCGTCTTCAATAATCAGGATTTTCAACGGACATACCTCACATGCACTTGCCACGGTTAATATTAACCCCCGTTCAATATGGCATGATCTAATCTTTTTGTCCAACATGTCTAAATTTGTTACAGAAAGCCTCGAAAGGCAAGCCGGGTCATTAATAGCCCATTTTGCGAGCCTCAAAAATGGGTGTAAATTCCCAAGTGGGAAATACTAAGAAAAAAGGGCGAAAAGCTAGAGCCCATGGCAACCCGGGCGTTTTAAAGGGGGATAAGGGAGGCATAGATAAGCCGGCCTTCATAGATCTTGCCGAATCTGGAAAAGGCAAAGGTCTATTGTTTCCTTTTAGTGGCCAGGCACTTGTCCAACTGGCTCGCGGTACGGCCGTCGTAATTGCCTGTTGCCTTGCTTTGCCCGATGCTGTGGCATTGATTCCTAATGCCACATCTCTGGTGTCGTGGGCAATAAATTTGATCAAAGTATGGGTGATTGCTTCAGTACTCTGGTTTGTTGGGTTTTTATATCTCGTCAATCTTTTTCGCTTTATTTCGCGCGGCATTTTGATAACAGATAAAGGCATTAAGGTTTCGCGCTTTGATCGCGTTATTCCTTTTGAATGCATTCATTCAGTATCGCTAGAGCCCAATCGATTTTTTACTAAAGTCTTTGGACTGCCAGAGACAGCGCGGCGATTGACGATTTTGTTTGACCTTGGATTTGGTGGCAAAATCGTCAAGCAGTTTCTCTTTCCAAATTTCGTTCCATCTTTCTTCTTTGATAAACCGACATTTGATGCGCTAGTTTTGACACTGCTTGAGCGTACAGAGCTATTGCCCAAGTCACTAAAGGGCGTAGATTCATTAGCGACTGATTTTGCTCTTTGTGCAGTCCGTACTCAAAATTTGCCAAGAGTGGCAGGTACCTGGAGATTTTTTAACAAGCAACGCATCTTTGTCACAGTGATCATCGCTATATCTCTGGTCACTTTTTTAGGACGCAAGGCTGTGGTCAATTTTGCCTACAACTCAGGCAACCGCTCTTATAGCTATGCTCATTTTGATAAGGCGCGTGATTTTTATCAAATGGCAGTGCGCTTTGATCCCACTTTTGCTGTCGCCTGGAATGCTCTGGGGCAAACCGAGTTTAGATTATCTGAGCAAAACTTGACACCATTTAAGGTGGCAGAGCGTTGCTGGAATAATGCTATCCTCTGCAAACTTGATTATGTTGAGCCTCGACTAAATATAGCCAGGCTTTGTTTTTTTAGACGCGATTTTAAGCGAGCGGCAGAGCTCATTGAGCACGCCGCTAAGTTGGCGCCGACAGACAATCTAGTCAATCTTGAACAAGCTGAGCTGGATTTGAGACGGGGTCGTCTGGATAAAGCCCTTGCTACTAGCAAAAAGGTTTTGGCGCAAGAGCGTATAACGGCTGACCATAAACTTTTAGCGCATTGTTTTATTGCGCAAATTTTGCTTGATAAAGGGCAGTCTGACATGGCTTTTGCTGAGATAAAAGACTACCCATTAGATGCCAGGCTTTATACCCATGGTGAAAATTTCACCATGCTATGCACCACAAGAGCGCGTATTGATGTGGTGCGCGGACAGTATAAAGAAGCACAGGATCTTGCCGATATTGCAGTCACCAGACGTCCTCACGAAGACGAGGTGCTACTGCAAATGGTGGCAGTGTATATTGAGATTGCCGCTCAAAATGGACCAACCGCAGCGGCCTGTCGTAAGCAGGCTGACCTTTTACTGGAGCGTGTCTCCAGGCACTATACAATCAATCCCTGGCTCGAAATCGAACGTGCTCGTCTTGTTATGCTAGACGACCAGAAAGTGCAGGCGGTAGAACACCTGGAGCATGCCCTTGCCGTGTCTGATGATAAACAGGATGTGGTGGCACTGGATACTGCTGCTGATATGTTGCGCGACCTTGGCGCCG
Organism: Candidatus Obscuribacter sp.; assembly: GCA_016718315.1. GTDB lineage: Bacteria > Cyanobacteriota > Vampirovibrionia > Obscuribacterales > Obscuribacteraceae > Obscuribacter. Next base: position 273,047 of record JADKDV010000003.1, read on the forward strand.
AAAAGAACAAGCCGTTAACAGCACCAATTTTGGCAAAAGCCGATAGTCTATATGAGAGCGCCACACGCCGAGCCACTAAGTTAAGGCTGGAGCCGTGAGCTTTAGCCTGGATCTTTAGACCAATCTCTTGCTTTATTTTGCTGCAGTTACCGTTGGTATTGTTGATTTGTTGCCGTTGCGAATAGCGCCGTAGTGTGGCGACATTATCTCTACTTGTGCAGCATTAAAACGGTCTTGAATAGCTTGATGCAGCTCCGAATAAATTCTCACCATTTCATGAGCTTTGTTAGTGTGGGCATTGATTTCGTATTCGACAAAGAAATCATCGAGTGCTCTTTGTAATACAAATGGTTTGGGATCGGTAAGTAGGTCGGGGCAGTCGCTAGCGGCATCAATTAATAGCTGATGGACCTGGCGCCAGGGGGCATCGTAGCCGATGGTGACAGAGGTGTGCAAAATCAAACCACTGGCCAGAGCGTTGGTGCTGTAGTTGATGATTTCGGAGGTAATCACCTGTCCATTGTGGACTGTGATTGCCTCGTTTTTGATGGTTTTTATGCGTGTCGTAAAGAGTGTACGCTCGATGACATCGCCTGTGTGCTCGCCGATTTTGACGCGATCACCGATTTTAAAGGCACGAGTATAAGTCAGTACTACACCGGCGACCAGATGGCCAACAGCGCCAGTGGACCCCAGCGATACCAATAATCCAATAAAGAGTCCCATCTGCTTAAAGGCTGGAGACTCCCAGCCTGGCAGGTAGGGCGCTGCCACAATGATCGCCATAAAGATAGTGAGCGCTTTGATCAACTTGTAAGTGGGCTCTGCCCAGTCGCGATCAAAGTCAGGCAGGCTCAGCTCGCCCTTGCCTATCTCGGTAAAAACAAAGTGAAAGAGAGCAAGTGCACCATAGGTGAAGTAGCCAATTATAAGGATAATGAAAAAGTTGGGGATATAGTCACTGAAATCATGGAGTCCGGTGGTGAGGGGCGCCATAGTGCGTTCCAGGAGCTGATGTCCGTAGACTTTTGTCCAGGGGAAATAATTGAGCACCGTACATACATAGAAGAATAAGCAACCAACCCAGAAAACAAAGAAGGCAGTGCGACTGACAAAAGACACAGTCAGTGTCAAGAAGTCCTTGAGTACATCAGTTCTGGTGCCGGGTAATAGCAAGTTGAGCTTGGTTACCAGCGCGACTGAGAGACTATCAGTCAGGGTGCCAAATCTACTAAATAAAAATATCAAAGTAATAAAGCCAGCAAACGAGCCCAGTGCGCCCAGTACCAGTCTGTTGGTACGACTGTCTTTCTTGTAATGCGAAGCGGCTTCATTGAGGCGCTTGATGTAGTCAGTGGCCAGCGCTCGGCTCGATATCTTTATGCTCTGTGCTTCTTCATTAGCCACCAGCATAATGTTTTCTTCACCGTAGAATATTCTGGTGCCGAATTCATCATCTACTATGTGAAATTTAGATGGGTCAAAATCTCTGCGCCCATAGGCATTGTCGACGCGGGACTGAATCTGCTTGATTCTTTCTTCCTTGCTAAGGGGACCGTTGCTGCCAAAGACGCCAATAACTCTAATTCCATCGACATAGACATAGCCGGGCTGATCTTCCAGGCGATTATCTTTTTTCTCTTCTTGTGCCAAGCCTGGAGCAAAACCTGACATAATAACCGCCAGGAAAAAAGTTGAAATTGCCAGAAGCAAACGATTTTTTAGTGATTTGTTGTTTGAATATGGCAAAACAGTGACCTCTGAACCCCGGCGGTCATTATAAGCGACAACATCTCCTTATAAAAAAGAACGAAAGATGTCAGTTGTGGGTAACAAGGGTTACCAAAGTGATAGAATTGTGGTATCTCAAGGTTTTACTCCTCTGTTTTGTGAAAGATAATAGTGGGTCAGCGCGATAATTTACTGTGGTCTGATGCTCCACCACATCTACTTGAAGCAGTTTTTCACAGCTCAACAACCGCTGGTATAGTTGTCGATTGCCACAATAATATCTGTCTGGTCAACGACGCAGCTTTGAAGATGACTGGTTATACATCAGCCGAGGCTATTGGCAGGGATGCTGCATTTTTAGTGCCGGAGCATCAAAAGAAGGATGCTTTTTACGCCATCCTAAATCGTCTTGAGTCTGGACAAAACTTTGGTCCATTTGAGACCGTACTTTTGCATAAAGACGGCACTCCAGTGCCAGTTGCTATCTTTTATTATGCAGCGCGCAACGAAGAAGGAAAATTGATTGGTGTAGTGAAGGCTGCTAGACCGCTTGCTTTTACTGATCACGAAGGTCGCTTCCGTTTGGTTTTTGAGGCAGCTCCCAATGGCATGCTGATGGTTGATAGAGATGGTCGTGTCGTTATGATCAATTCTCGCGTGGAATCATTATTTGGTTATACTCGCGAAGAGCTTATTGGTAGAGAGCTTGCGTTTATTGCTCCAAAGAGATTTCATGCTGCCACTCAAAAAATTGAAGGTGAATTTGTAGAGTTACCCTGGACTGACGCCATGAGTAAGGGTATCGATCTCTTTGCTCTCAAAAAGGACGGTAGCGAGTTACCCATCGAAATTGGTATCAACCCGATAGACCTGGATACTGGCGCTCTTGTACTTTTGTCGGTGCTCGATTTGACTGAGCGCAAACGTAACGAAGACCTCATTGAAGCCCGTGATCGCGCCATCAATCTCTCTCAAATGAAGACTGCTTTTGTCGCCAATATTAGCCATGAGCTGCGCACTCCCCTTAGTGGCATCCTTGGTATGAACGAGCTATTGCTTGGTATGGAATTATCAGCAGAGCAACTAGAGATAGCAGAGGCTATCAGAGACTCATCGCAGGCTCTTTTGCGCATCGTTAACGATGTGCTGGATATAGCCAAAATCGAGGCTGGTAAAGTTGCTTTGTCATCCGAAAAATTGAGTATTAGCGATGTTGTACACCAGTCACTGCGTGTAGTTAATGAAGCCGCTAAAGCTAAGAATATCAAGCTGGTATCCACTGTCGATCAATGTCTGCCTGCTTATTTGATTGGTGATCCTGAGCGTATCAAACAGATTCTTATAAACTTGCTGGGCAATGCTGTCAAGTTTACATCTCAAGGTCAGGTCTCTCTTGAGGCTACGTGTGAAAACGACGATGATAAAACGATTTCTGTTAGATTCACAGTGAGAGACACTGGGGCTGGCATGGATGGCGAAAAGCTAAAAGCGCTCTTCCGACCTTTTAGTCAGGTTGCTGAGACTTATACCGGACGATCAATTGGTACAGGTCTTGGCCTCAGTATTTGCAAAAGTCTGGTTGAAGCCATGAATGGTCGAATTGGCGTTGATAGTGTCAAAGGATCGGGCTCGGTCTTTTGGTTTGTGATACCGCTCAGACGCTGGGATCGCAATGCTCTCCAGAGTGCCTCAGGCCAGTACATCAATGCCGATATCAATGCTATATCAGGCTCAGTGGGCAGCGATGGTTTGTCTCATTCTGATACTACTGCTGGTGCTGCTAGCGCCACTGCTGTAGAGCGCAGTGTGTTGCTAGTTGAAGACAGCCCTCTTTTGCGAGTTTTAGCCATCAAGCAACTAGAAAAACTCGGTGTCAGGTCTCAAATCGTTGGCTCTGGGCTGGAAGCAGTAGAGCTTATTAAGACTCGAATTTTTGATTTGATTTTTATGGATATCAATATTCCAGATCTCGACGGTTTGGAAACAACTAGGCGTATCCGGGCCTACGAAAAAGCTCTGGGTCGTCATACTCCGATTATTGCCATGACGGCTGCTGCCATGAAAGGCGACCTGGAACGTTGTATGGAAGCCGGTATGGACGACTACTTACGCAAACCAGTATCCATGGACGATTTGCGCGAAAAATTAGAAGCCTGGTTGCCCGGATTGGTGTAGCTCCACTTTTGAGTTGTGCTATTTGAGACTATTATCGCCTTTGACCCAGTAAGGTCCCTCTGTAAAGCTATGACCAGCATTCATATCGCGGTGCCAGACTTCGTCCAGGATAAATGTGTTTTTATAGCCCAGAGTTAATATCTGCGGCAGGCAGCTATAGTTAAGCGAAATCCGCCTGGACGGATACAGTGTGTTAGCGCAGTAAAGTATCACTTTGCTAGATTTAGATGGGATCAAATCTTTGAGTTTTGCTTCAGCAATGTCTGCGCCGAGCAATTTAGCGCCTTTGATATGACCTGATTTGTATTCGCTCTCACTACGTAAGTCGAGAATGCATGTGTCTGGCTTGTTAGCAATCTTTTGGAAGTCAGCCAGAGTGATTACGTGGTCATTTATTTTGACTGCCTTAACGGCACCAGCGTATTCACCAAAAGTGAGCGGTTTGACCTGTGGTTTTTCTTCGGCAATTGCCATCGATCCGGTCGTAGTCAATAGCGAGCCAAATAACAAAAGTCTTTTGATTTGCATGCTCAATACACACCTGATTGGTACAGAGGCATTTTACTCCTAAGTTGTCTCTTTCGCCTGTGCGCTACAATCTTCGCAAGCACACAAGGGGGTGGTCGGTGACAGAGCGTCTATTTCTTGAGGACCTGGTAGAAGGTCAAATATATGTAAGTGCAACTCATACAATTGATGCTCAGCAGATTAAAGATTTTGCTACTCAGTTTGATCCTCAACCGTTTCACCTTGATGAAGATGCTGCTAAAGACACACTCTTTGCTGGATTGGCTGCTAGCGGATGGCATACGGCTGGTATCACTATGTCTTTACTTGTGAGGACCGGTCTACCTATTGCCAATGGTCTGATTGGTGCTGGAGCCGATGTTACCTGGCCGCGCCCCACTAGAGCCGGTGATGTCTTACAAGTAGAGACTGAGGTTGTAAAAGTACTACCGTCGCGCTCACGGCCTGACCGCGGTATGGTGACTGTGCGTAGCTCAACAAAAAATCAAAGAGGCGAAGTGGTGCAATTGATGACTTCGCGCATGGTTGTTTTTCGTAGGACAGAGATATGATTCAAAAAACCAGTTTAGTAGCTCTTGCTCTGGGTCTTGTGTTGGTCTCTGGAGTGAGCCTCAGTGCCGGTGCCAATGAGCGCCATCCGACTTATTGCAATCCACTCAATGTTGATTATGCTTTAGTGCCAGATAAAGATTATTCCCATAACAACAACTGTCACCGTTCTACAGCTGATCCTGTCTGCATTTTATATAAGGACAAGTACTATCTATTTGCCACCAACCAGGAAGGTTACTGGTATTCGAGTGATCTTTTGGATTGGCATTTTGTCAGCCATTTTTTTAAAGAAAACGCCAGCAAAGATCAAGTCTGCGCCCCTGCTGCCTGGCCCACCAGTAAGGGGGTGATGTTTTTGCCCTGTATGATCAAAGGCGATCATATACCACTCTATCTCAGTACCAAGCCTGAGAGTGGTAAATGGCAGGAGCTTGTTTCAGCATTTCCTATTACAGTATGGGACCCCTCTATCTATGAGGACGACGACAAGCGTCTCTACATATATTGGGGCTCAAGCAATGTCTATCCTATCTATGGCGTCGAATTAGATCCTTTTGACGGCTACAAACCAAAAGGTAAGCCAGTCGAGCTATTTAAACTTGATCCAGCAAAACATGGCTGGGAGCAGTTTGGCGAGGATAACCAAAATGGCACCATGGCTCCATTTATAGAAGGAGCCTGGATGAATAAGTTTGATGGCAAATATTATTTGCAGTACGGTGCACCAGGCACCGAATGGAATGTATACGGTGATGGTGTGTATGTTTCTGACAAACCGCTTGGACCATTTGAGTATCAAAAGTATAGTCCGTTTTCGTGGAAGCCAACTGGTTTTATCCGTGGAGCTGGTCATGGCAATACATTTGCTGATAGATACAACAATCTCTGGCACGCTGCCACCATGGATATTTGTGTCAAAAACACTTTTGAACGCAGAATGGGACTGTTTCCTTCAGGTGTGGACAAAGACGGTGTACTCTATGCTGATACTACTTTTGGTGACTATCCACACTACATAGCTAAAGGCAAACGCTCTGGTGATGACTTTACTGGCTGGATGTTGCTCTCTTACCGTAAGCCTTGCTGGACTCTTCCTGCGGTAGGAGATAAGAGTCTTGCCTTTGATGAGGATATCAAAACCTTTTGGACTGCTGGTGATGCGGCAAAAGACAGATTTATCGCAGTGGACTTGCAGGAGCCTTGCACAATTAGAGCCGTGCAAATAAATTACGCCGATGACCAGGCTAAAGTCTTTGGCAAGCAACTAGGCAAGCATCACCGTTATCAGGTCTATGTCTCTGACGACAAGCAAAAATGGGACTTGCTTATCGATAAGAGCAAATGCAATAAAGAAGTGCCCCATGATTATGTGGAGTTAGATAAGCCAGTGGTGGCTAGATATATCAAATTGGTCAATATCGAGATGCCCACGGGCAATTTTGCCATTAGTGACTTGCGTGTCTTTGGCCATGCCCCTGGTAATAGACCAGAGCCCGTACAGGGCTTTGCTCTTGAGCGTGATGATAAAGATAGGCGCAATATCAAGTTTAAGTGGCAGGCAGTGCCTGGTGCTTACGCTTACAACATTCGCTTTGGTGTAGCACCAGATAAGCTCTATAACTCGATGCTCATTTATGACCGCACTGACTATCAATTGCACTCTCTCAATGTCGATGCTTCTTATTACTTCCAGATTGAGTCGGTAAATAGAGCAGGAGTATCGGCAAAAAGCGCGATTATTGCTGGCAGATGATGTCGGACTAAAGCTTAATTATTGGCTGACAGCAATCACCATATGGCTTTTGCAAGCGGAGCTACGCGGCGTCATCTTAAGGATGATGGCAGATTGTACGGTAGCGTATATTCTTGGCCCATAAAGGCAATGAACGTGACGCCTTTGAGTACATCCGCTCTGTCGGTCGGTCTATCAGTTTGTATATTTTGGTTTTGTTTGTAACTCTTTGCGCCGCGACAATTCGCCCTTGAATGTCGATTTTTGGTGAGGTGGTCTTTGTGCGCGCTAGAGTTTTAGCTCTACTTGAAGACGATCAAAACACGTCTAACGTACAGGTTAGTCTTGAGTCTGCCGGCTATGAGGTCGTGGTTTGCTCGACATTTGTGGCTGCTATTCAGATATTGCAGGACCATACTTTTGATCTGATCATCTCTGATGTCCATTTGCAAAATGGCGGCAGTGTCTTTGACTTTTTGCGCTGGGTTAAAAGCCACCGCGCAAGCAGTCAAGCCAAGTTTGTACTGTTCTCATTCAGCCCAACGCCAGTGGCTAAATATCTTAGTGACAGCGTCTGGACCTCTTCGCGCATGCTTGGAGCGGCACGTTATATTGCTATGGACTGGTTTGACCCGGATCTTTTTTGTCAGCAAATAGCCGAGGTCCTACCTGGTACTTTTAATTCTGCCCAAGACCGGATTGTCATTTGAGCCAATCTTTGATCCTCCTGTTGCCACCACAATTTACTGTTCAATACGTATTAATGTGGCAAGCCAAATACAAAATAGACCAGGCAGAGTACTGCCAGGATGATGCCACCGGGTTTGAGTTCTTTTACCCTGCCAGTGAGGATTTTCATCAGAGCATAAAGCACAAGCCCTGCCGTCAGTCCATTGGCGATGCTATAGGTAAAGGCCATCATGGCGATAGTAGTAAATGCTGGAAAAGCCTCCGTGGCATCCTCGACATCAATTTGTCTGACCGAGCCTACCATCAAAAGACCAACACAAATGAGAGCTGGTCCATAGGCGTATTTAAGATGCTGTAGTGGCTCCAGTAGCGGTATGACAAACATGGAGAGGGCAAATAGTAAGGCCACTACTACGGTAGCAAGACCAGTGCGAGCGCCTTCGCGCACACCGGCAGCGGACTCGATAAAAGCACCACTAGTGGATGAGCCCACTACCGCACTAAACATACAGGTGACAGCATCGACTATCATTGGTTTTTCGACATCGATGAGATTGCCGTTTTTGTCGATCATGTCACAGTTAGCGCCCACTCCCACCAGAGTCGAGAGCGTATCGAGGAAGCTCATCAAAAATAGTGTCAGTAAGATTGGCAAAAACGAAAGCTTGAGTGTGCTTGCAATATCAAGTTGCGCAAATATCGGCGCAAGTGATAGGTCGCCGCTAAATGGCACACTAAAGAGACCTTTTGGTGCTTCTCCAACACCGAGGGCAAAGCCTGTTAGTGCACTCAATGTGATGCCAATAAGCATTGCGCCTTTGACGCGCTTGCTCAGTAATATGGCTGTGAGAATTGTCCCTGCTAAAGCAATCAACACTTTTACATCATGGATGTTGCCGAGTTTTAGTGGTACTGGTGGCGCACCAAGTGTAATACCGTCAGGCAGGAGGAGTGCCTTGGCGGGCATACCCTGTACAGCGCTTTCGATGATGCCTGTTTCGTAGAGACCGATTAGTGCTAAAAACAGCCCGATACCGGCAGCAAAGCTGTGCTTCATGCTAGTCGAAATACTGTTTGCCAGCCATGGTCTGATGCGCAAAAGAGCCAGCAGTAAAAAGAGCACGCCACTAACAAAGACAGCTCCCAGTCTCTGTTGCCAGCCAATGCCGAGAGCCGCAAGACCAAAGGCGATAAAGGCGTTTTCGCCCATGTATGGTGCCACAGCTAAAGGACGATTGGCATAGAGTCCCATCAAGAGACAGCCAAAGACAGCACTCAAAATAGTAGCAGTGGTGCTCGGTCCTTGTGGTATTCCGGCAAAGCTCAAAATGGCGGGATTGACCACAATGATATAAGCCATCGTCAAAAATGTGGTGAGTCCGCCAAGCAGCTCAATTTTAATTGTTGTGCCGCGCTCTTTTAGTTTAAAAAAACTATCGAGCGACATCTTATAGCTTAGCTTCTGACTTGGCCCACTCTATTTCTTTGCCAATTGCGGTGCGCAAATCAGTACGGGGCGCAAAGCCAGTGGCCTGGACAAATTTGTCTATGTTGCAGGTGGTCTCAGTGGCCATTTTTTCGATTTGTTCGGGGCTGACTGGAGACTTGCCTGTAAAGGCTTTGGCAAAACCCGCACCAATTTTGAGCAGACCTTCTGGTACTGAGGCAAACTTTTTGGTGACACCCAGAGCTTGCGCAATGGTCTCAACCAGTTCTTTTGTTGTCACTGGTTGGGGGTTAGATGCGTTATAGAGATGGTGACCGGCAGGCACTTTATTGAGAGCCAGTAAGATAGCGTCAGCCAGGTCGTGGGCGTAAATCACACTCTTTGGTGTGACGCCACCGGAGACATGGACGTATTCTTCCTTCTGGATTTGCTTTATAAGCGAGAGCATATTGCCTCTATCGCCTGCACCAAAAACCAGTGATGGTCTCAGGACAATGACGCGAGAGAGTTTGCCATTCATACTCTGGAGAAAATTTTCGCTTGTCGCTTTTGATACTGCATATGGTGTCTTAGCCTGCAGCGGTGTAGACTCATCGGCATTTTTAAAAGGACCTTTGCCGTAAACCGCTGAGGTCGACAAAAATAGCAGTGTTTTGACAGCATTAGCGGCACAGGCTTCAGCCAAAAGCTGAGTGGCTCTGACATTTACTACTTCGTATTCCTGGTAGGCGGCTTGCTCATTGTGTACCAGACCAGCGCAGTGGATTACTGTGTCGCAGTCTTTGGTGAGTTGACGCATCTCTAGCTCGCCGGCTCGGGTAAAGTCCAGAGCTTCCAGTTCGACCAGGGTCAGGTCCATCATTTTGGAGAGTTTGGAGCGAGCCTCCATGCGGTCACGCACCTGGGCTTTGACCATGCAACCTTTGGTTTGCAAGAGTTTGGCCAGCACAGCGCTGCCAATCATGCCACTTGCACCAGTTACCAGAATTTTTTTTAAACCGCCCACAGCCATAAGTTGATGCCAGATGCCCTTTATTGGTCCTATTAGATTTTCTACTGATTCGAGCGATTTTGATCGTTTTGTCTAAGACTTGTTTGAATTCTTGACTAGCGCCCGCCTCAACTCCGGTATCTTGCCGCTGTCCGGGGACTGCGGTGGTCGTCAATAGTTACGACCGATTAATGCTCTCTGGAGAGAGCACGTCTGAGCAAATTGACAACAATAAAAATCGCTGCCCTGGCCCATATTGCAATATACACCAGCCAATTAAATACAGGCCAGTAATTTTTAGCCATATGTTTGCGATAAAAGACTTCCATGCCTTTGTGGAGATTTATCGTCGTACCAACTACACGCTTGCGACTGGAGGCGCCGTGGATGTGATAAATAGAGGACGAGGGGATGTACATCACTTTGTAGCCAGCCTCTTTGACGCGCCAGCACCAGTCGATGTCTTCGCCATACATAAAGATGTCTTCATCGAGCAAGCCTATTTTTTTGATCACTTCACTTTTGACCATCATGCAGGAGCCTGATAGCGCATCCACATCCAAAAACTCATTGGGATCGGCAAATGTCATGTTGTAGCGAGCGACTGCTGGATGTTTGGGAAACAAATTGCTCAGATAGGTCAGTCTAAAAAAGGAAGCAGATACAGAAGGGAAGGCCCGGCGGCAGGCAAGCTGCAATGTGCCATCTGGATTGAGCACTTTGGGACCGACGGCGCCCACCTGGGCATGGTCGTCAAGATATTTGATCATAGTGCTGATGGCATCTTCCACCACGACAGCGTCGGGATTGAGCAAGAGCACGTGACGGCCATTGGCGATTTCTATTGCTTGATTGCAGCCTTTGCTAAAGCCAGCATTGGTGGTGTTGGCAATCAGCCTGACATGAGGATAATCGGATTTGACCATGTCCACTGATTCGTCGCCCGAGTTATTGTCGACAACGATGATTTCTAATTGGTCATAATTGGGATCGAGCTTGATGCTGTCCAGGCAACGTGCCAGGAGTTTGGGTGTTTTCCAGTTGACTATCACTATTGAGGCGGCAAATTGGCCTTTGCTGATGCCATTTTTACTGGCAGCTTGATTGCCGTTTTCTAACTGTCCCTCTTGCATGCGCCTCAAATTTGCTTCTAACAACTTACTTATAACCACGACTTGACTAGATTGTGACCAGCGGTCTGAATTTGCCAAAGGATTTTTTGAGTGCGGCAGTGATTTCACCCACTGATGCATAAGCTTCGACAGCTTCGCAGATAATCGGTACTAGATTGTCACTACCAGCTGCTGCGGTCTCGAGTTTGAGCAGCAGTCTATCGACATTTTGCTGGTCGCGCTCAGCTCTGATGGCTTTGAGCGATGCGACTTGTTTGGGCTCGAGCTTGGGATCGATGCGTTGTACGTTTATATCTTCTTCGACTTGATCGATAAAAGAGTTGACCCCTACGACTAGTTTGCGCTTGGCCTCAACGTCCTGGTGGTATTCGTAAGCCGCATCCTGGATTTCTTTTTGGATAAATCCACTCTCCACGGCTTTGATTGCTCCGCCCATTTCTTCAATGCGTTTGAGATATTCGACTACAGCTTCTTCTGTGCGTGTGGTCAGGTCCTCGATAAAGTAGGCGCCACCAAGCGGATCGACAACACTACCTATGCCGGATTCAAAGGCAATAATTTGCTGAGTGCGCAGTGCTGTCAGGGCGCTGGCCTCTGTCGGCAGGGCGATGGCTTCGTCTTTGCTATTGGTGTGCAGTGATTGACAGCCACCTAGAGCGGCAGCCAGAGCCTCAATTGTGGTGCGTACAATATTGTTGTCTGGTTGCTGTAGTGTCAGGCTCGACCCTGCTGTTTGCACGTGAAAGCGCAGTGTCATTGATTTTTCGCTCTTGGCGTTAAACTGCTCTTTCATGATTTTGGCCCACAATCTGCGAGCCGCTCTAAATTTGGCTATTTCTTCAAACAGGTCCATTTGAGCCACAAAAAAGAAACTGAGCTGGGGCGCAAAGTCGTCCACATCAAGACCGCGTGAAATCGCTGCACGTACATATTCGATGGCATTAGCAAAAGTAAAAGCTAACTCCTGTACGGCGGTAGCACCGGCTTCGCGGATGTGATAGCCGGATATGGAGATGGTGTTCCATTTGGGCATATCGGAGGCACAGTACTCAAAGATGTCTGTAATCAGGCGCATTGAGCCGCGCGGCGGAAAAATATAAGTGTTGCGCGCCTCATACTCTTTAAGGATGTCGTTTTGAATTGTGCCGGAGAGCTGCTTGGCAGGCACTCCTTGCTTGACTCCGACAGCACGGTACATGGCAAGCAAAATGGCACTTGTGGCATTGATTGTCATTGAGGTCGAGACTTTGCCCAGATCTATCTGGTCAAATAGACGCTCCATGTCTTTGAGGGTGTCGATAGCTACGCCGGTACGACCGACCTCGCCAAGAGCCATCGGGTCATCGCTATCCAGTCCCATCTGGGTGGGCAGGTCAAAAGCAACCGAAAGTCCGGTTTGACCCTTATCTAAGAGATATCTAAAGCGGCGGTTTGTGGCATCGGCATCGCCAAATCCAGCGTACTGACGCATCGTCCAATTGCGGCTGCGGTACATTTCGGCGTATATGCCGCGGGTAAAAGGGTATTTGCCAGGGCTGCCTAAATCTCTCTCAAAGCGAAAGTGAGAGAGATCATCAGGTTTGAAGAAGTATTTAGAGCGTGTCACGACCGTATAATTATCCCTTGCTTTTATCCATATATTGTAAGGGAGGACCGCCCCTCGTGAAGTACTGCGAGAACATCCTTGAAACAATAGGCTCAACGCCTCTTGTTAAGTTAAACAAGGTAACCAAAGGGCTTAAGCCCACTATCCTGGCTAAAGTTGAAGTATTTAATCCAGGCGGTTCTATAAAAGATAGACCAAGTTTGCTCATGATCGAAGAAGCCGAAAAAGCTGGTTTGCTCAAACCGGGCGGCACAATCATCGAGCCCACCTCTGGCAATACTGGCACAGGGCTGGCTCAAATTGCAGCAGTCAAAGGCTATAAATGCATTTTGATCTGTCCTGACAAGGTCGCTCCCGAAAAGATAAATCTCCTCAAAGCTTATGGGGCAGAAGTTGTAATGGTGCCCTCCACAGTTGGCGCTGGCTCACCTGAGAGTTATTACTCAGTTGCTAACCGCCTCACTATGGAAATCCCCGGCTCATTCCAGCCCAATCAATTTGCTAACCCAAATAACCCGCTCTCGCACTATCAATCAACTGGTCCCGAAATCTGGGAACAAACCGGCGGCAAAATTACTTGCCTGGTAGCTGGCGCTGGCACTGGCGGCACTATATCCGGTACCGCTAAATATCTCAAAGAAAAGAATCCCAATATTAAAATCGTTGGCGCAGATCCAGAAGGTTCGATTTATTCTGGCGATACACCAGGCTCTTACAAAGTCGAAGGTATTGGCGAAGACTTTATCCCACGCAATGCTGACATCAAAATTGTCGATGTTTTTGAGCGTGTCTCCGACAAAGAATCCTTCCAGATGGCGCGTCGCCTCGCTCGCGAAGAAGGTCTCCTCGTGGGTGGCTCTTGTGGTACTGCCACAGTGGCTGCCTTGCGCGTTGCCCAGACAATGACCGAAGACGATGTCATCGTGGTTATATTGCCCGATGGTGGTCGTGGTTATCTGAGCAAAGTCTACTCAGACGATTGGCTCAGAGATAACGGCTTTTTGCCAGCTGATGGTCAAAGCTACTATGCCAAAGACCTGCTTGAACGCAAAAAGGTCGATGGTCGCGTACCGCCAATGATCACAGTCAAGCCTGATGATATGGTGCAAGACGCTATCGATATGATGGAAAAATATGGCATCGACCAGTTGCCTGTCATTACAGAAGCTGGCAAAAATGTCGGTCATATCAACGATCTTGTCGCTATGCAAATTGTCTTTGAGCGTAAGCATCCTGAATCCACAAGCATTAGCTCTGTTATGGGACGTCCTTATCCTCAAGTGGACATCGCCAGCGAAATCGATAGTGTCTACAAACAGTTTAAGCTCGGTACTTCCATGGTTATTCTCACCAAAGAAGGCAAAGCTAATGGTGTGCTCACTAAGTTTGATATCGTCCAACACTTGCGCTCAAGCGCTGGTGCTGAACATGTCAAATCTGATAAAAAAGAAAAAGCTACCAAAGTGACAGCCTGATAATAAACAATAGCGGTCCTCTGGGCCGCTCTTTAATTTGCATTACTGGAGTTAAAAAATGAAATTTTCAACCGCGGCAATCCATGCCGGACAAGAGCCAGATCCCACAACTGGCGCCATTATCACCCCGATTTATCAAACCAGTACTTATGTACAAGAGGGACTCAATAAGCACAAAGGCTTTGAGTATGCTCGTACTCAAAACCCTACTCGCTCAGCTCTCGAAGAATGTCTGGCTGCTCTTGAAGGCGGCAAATACGGTCTTTGCTTTGGCTCTGGACTGGCTGCCGAAGGCAATATCATCAACTTGCTATCAGCTGGCGATCATGTCATCTGTGGTGATGATGTTTATGGTGGCACTTATAGATTGTTTGAAAAAGTTTGGAAGCGCTATGGTCTGACCTTTAGTTTTGTTGATGCCAGTGATGTATCAAAAATAAAAGCAGCTATAACTCCCGCTACCAAAATGATCTGGATTGAAACTCCTACCAATCCACTGCTCAGGCTCTGCGATATCAAAGCAATTGCTGCTCTTGCTAAAGAGCATAAGCTCATTAGCGTAGTGGACAATACATTTGCCAGCCCTTATCTGCAACAGCCACTCAAGCTCGGTGCTGATATCGTTGTGCATTCAGTCACTAAATATCTTGGTGGTCACTCTGATGTCGTCGGTGGTGCTGTCATTACATCCGATGATAAGCTCTATGAGACTCTCAAGTTTCACCAAAACGCTGTCGGCGGCGTGCCCGGTCCTTTTGATGCCTGGCTCGTTTTGCGTGGCGTAAAGACCCTTGCTGTGCGCATGGAAGCCCACCAAAAAAATGCCATTGAAATTGCAAAATTCCTCGAAAAACATCCAGCAGTAGAAAAGGTCATGTATCCTGGTTTGCCCAGTCACCCTCAGCATGAGTTGGCTAAGCAACAGATGAATGGCTTTGGCGGTATGGTCTCTTTTGTGCTCAAAGGTGGACTGGAATCAGCCAGACAATTCCTCGGTACAACTAAGCTCTTCAGTCTGGCTGAGAGTCTTGGTGGTGTTGAGTCTCTTGTTTGCCATCCTGTATCTATGACTCATGGCTCTATTCCTAAAGCTGAGCGTGATGCTAGAGGCGTAGTCGATGCACTAGTCAGACTGTCTGTCGGTATCGAAGACCTGGAAGATTTGCTGGCGGATCTCGAAGGCGGCTTGAACAAAGTCCAGGTACTGGCTTCAAGCGCTAACTCTAAGTAAGGGTTGAGACAAAGCGTTAGTTAAATAGAAGAGGGCTCCGGTTCAGCCGGGGCCCCTTCTTCTTTGAGGCTTTTCTTGATTTCGATTGCTTCCAGTCTCAGTTTTTCGGCTTGGGCCGGCTGACCATCTTGTCTTTCTAGGTCTGAAAGAGCATTGATCGACTCAGCCAGTAGTCTTTTGCCCTGCACCACTTTGTCGTGACCTGGGGCATTTTTACTAGCATTTTTGGTTTTATAGGGATTTACCAGTTCGATTGCTTTTTGTAGCTCTTCTCTGCCTTCGTTAAATACACCACGGTCGCGGTCAAACTGTCCCAATTTGAGCCAGGTTTCGCATTCGTCTATTTCGTCGACGTCAGGACTATTGTGGGTGCGCGCCTCTCTGATTATCTCGAGACTTTGTTTTAACAGTGGTCCGACGTATTCGAGCTCGTCTTGTTGCCAGTGACAAAGAGCAAGCTCGGTTTTGAGGTCAGCCAGTTGTGGATCATCGGATGATGCAAATTTGCCATACAGATAGCAAGCCTTTGTCAAAAGCGCTTCTTGCTTTTCTATTTGGTTTGCGGCTTCCAGTCTTCTGCCTGTTTCGATGATGCCAGAGATGACTGATGTTAACTCATTGTCCAGTTGTTTGGAGAGTATGCGTCTATCACCCTTTGACAGGTTTTGTTTGTCGCTTTCTTTTTCGATGACAGCCATAGCCTTCATGGCATAGTCAAAATCCTGCAAGGTGCGCCAGCTAAGAGTCTCGTTAAGCTCTTTCATAACGCGAGCTTTGCCTTCGTTATTTTTGGTGATGCTAAATAAGTCAAGCTCACTGCGCAAGACACTGGCCAGTCGTCCTCTTCGATCACTAAAAGTACGAGCTACGTCTTCGGCTTTTTTGTAGAGGTCGCGAGCTCTTTCGTAGCTAGCGTTGCGTTTAGCTTCATCTGCCTGTCCAAGCAAAATGACATACATATTGCGATTATAAAAAGTGCCAGAGTCATTGACTGGACCGGGCCAAAAAAAGTAAGTGTAAACAAAGACACCCATCACAGAACAAAAAATAGAAAACGATCCCAATGTGATTATCTGTGCTTTTGGCTTGGCTAGAGCGCGACCAATAGTAGTCTTGGTGATTTTGCTGGCAAAGTTATCGGGTTTTGTGGCAGCACCAGTGACGACTGTGCCTGAGGGTGTCACTGTGCCTGTTAGTTGATTGGTACCACTAGAGCGTATTTGTACCTGGATGCTGGTGCCATGTAATGAGCTTGATAGCTTGGGTAGCTTGCTGCCAAAGATGGCTTCGTAAAGGTCGGCCATGGAGTCATAGCGGTCACTGGCCTTTTTGGAGAGGCAGCGCATTATCGCTTTTTCTAATTCTTTTGATACCACTATCCTTGGTGCGGCTTCAGTGGGTGTCATGGGTTTTTCTTTGATGTGCTTGTGCATCGTATCAAGCGCTGTTGGTCCGACCAGAGGCGTGCGACCGGTGAGCACTTCGTACATGACACAACCAAAGCTATACATGTCAGAGCGGGCATCCAGAGATTTGCCTGAGCACTGCTCCGGGCTCATATAGAGTGGACTGCCAAAGACTTCACCTGTGCGTGTCAGGTTTTGGGCACTGCCATCGTCTGGCGCGCTTATCTTAGCAATGCCAAAGTCCACAAGTTTGACTATGATGTTGCCGTCTTCTTGTGGTTCTAAAAATAAATTGCTGGGCTTGAGATCGCGGTGCACCACGCCTTTGGAGTGAGCATGGTCCAGTCCCATAATGGCCTGTCTAAATATTTCGCGAGCTTGTTCTTCCGGGAGGACCCCTTCGCGCTCCAGTATTGACGACAGATCTTCGCCTGACAGGTAATCCATGACGAGATAGGCTCTGCCATCATTGGTGATACCAAAGTCGTGGATGCCGACAACATTTGGGTGGTTTAAATTGCTTGCTGCTTTGGCTTCATATTGGAAGCGTTGAAACATCGAAGCGTCGGCCACCAGAAATGGATGAAGCAATTTGACAGCGCAGATGCGCTCCATATACTTGTGGCGCGCTTGATAAATAACGCTCATGCCACCGGAGCCGAGCACTTTGAGGATTTGATATTTGTCAGCAAAAGTCGTACCCACAAGTGGGTCGGCTGCTACAGGGACTAGCTGACCACCGTCTTTGGGACAGGCATCAGCATTTGTCTCTTCAAATTCTTCTTTGCATTGCAGGCAAACTTTTTTTAACGGAATCATAAATCCTGAATGCGTGACGTCATCAAGCAGCCTCATTAAACCACATTTGGTCTTTCTATATGCCCCGAGACTGTGCCTTTTGCATCAGAAGGGAGCACGCAGCTTATAGTTACCGCTTTACTTGCGCAAAAATGGTATCAAAATGCCGCCAATCAGGACCAGGGCACCTATTGCCTGGTTTGTCAGGGCGTGTTTAATCCCTTGAGCAGCTTCCGCCTCGCTTGGCGGCAATAGTTGGAGGGTCGAGATCATGCTGGTGACTTCTTCGCGCACTGGTCCAAGCACCAGTCCCAGTAAGAGTCCTACCACTACAGCGGCAATGATTTTAAATCCCATTTTGTAGCCAGCCACGCGGTGGACCAGCTTGCCAACAAAAAAGAAGAGAACCAGTTTGATGATAAAGCCATAGTAACCAAAGCTAAAGTCTGCAATAAGTGGCTCGACAAAGCCATAGGCCACGCCAATAGCGCAAGTAAAGGCAATCGTGCGCAGCAATATCTTGGGCGGAATAACAAGTACATGTGAAGTGAAGCGGCTGGCGCACTTTTTGCAGCGGTTGCCTACAGCACATTGGACAAAGCATTTGGGACAAATTTGCTCTTTGCAGTCAATGCATTTGAGGGCGCAATCACCGCAGCTATGGGCTCCCGGGAAATTTTTGCCAGCAGGCTTGGTTTGAGCCATATGGATCCTTTCGATTGCCATGTTTTGTTTGTACCCACAAATTGTTGTTACTTTAGATGAATTTGCTACAGCGCTCCTGCCCAAATTTAGGACAACAGATCCTGTATCCTCTCCATCCAAGATCAATATTTAGGACAGACAGAGGCAGCTAAAGCACTATGAGTGTACAAAAAGACAAAAGCCAGACCAAAAAAGTAGCCTACCTGGGCATGGGCATTATGGGCGCGGCCATGGCTCACAATTTACTCAAGGCCGGTCATGCAGTTACGGTCTATAACCGCACAAAGACTCGTCCGGCATTAGCTGAGCTGGCTCAAAGCGGCGCTTCTGTGGCTGATAGCCTGGCTCAATGCGTCAAGGATGCCGATATCGTCTTTAGTTGTCTTGGCGATGAGCATGATGTCGCCTCTGTGCTCACAGGCCCTGGCGGAGTTATCGAGCATCTGGCTAAGGGTGCCATTGTAGTGGACTTCAGTACAATCGGTCCTGACATGGCTACCAAAATCAGCTCAGACTTTGCCCGCTGCGGTATTGAGTTTTTGGATGCACCTGTGACCGGTGGCGATGTGGGCGCGAGGCTTGGCACTTTGACCATTATGGTGGGCGGCGATAAGACTGCCTTTGAGCAGGTCCAGCCTTTGCTTAGCGCTATGGGCAAGACCATTGTGCATTGCGGTAAAAGCGGCAGTGGGCAAGCTCTTAAGCTCTGCAATCAAGTGCTCTGTGCTGTCAATTTGATAGCCGTGGTAGAGGCTTTTGACCTGGCTCAAAAGCTCGGACTTGCCCCAGCTCTGGTGGTCGACGCCCTTGGCAGCGGCGCGGGCGGCTCCTGGGCTCTCAATACACTTGGACCGCGCATATTAAAGGAAGATTTTGCCCCGGGCTTTAGCATCCAGCATATGCTTAAAGACCTCCGGCTGGTCAAAGAGAGTCTCGGCGCCGTGCAGGCTCAAAATGCAACAGATGGAGCGGGAGACCTGGCCGGTACGGAGCTTGCCGTGACTTTATTTAACAAAGTCCTGGCCATCAGAGGCTCCGAAGGCTTACAAATGGGCACTCAAGCAATGCAACTGGCGTTTAAAGGCTAATTTATTTAGCGTTTAATACTTTACTTTTACTGGTGTTTATTTGGATGCCCAATTGGTGGGCGTTTGGTCTGATAATCTGCGGCATATTACCGTTGCATATACGGTTGTCACGGCAAAGAATTTAATTCAAAAGCTGATCACAAGCCACTTAAGGTGGAGTAGCATGGTCCATCATCGATTGTTTGCGTTCTTGGGGAGCGCGATTAATCTTATTGAAATAGAGAGAGGAATTTTAAATGTCTACAGCTACTGCTCCTGCCAACACAGTAATGGACACAGCTTTGCTTGATGAAGTTGTGCACTGGGTTAAAACCCTTACAGCCGTAGGTGTTTCACCTGACACTGCTGCCACAATCACCACCGAAATCCTGCTCGCTGCCAACTCAGAAGAAAATCACGACCACTTCTGGGGCGACGAAGATGAGGATGAAGACGAAGAGTAATCAATACTCTTTGCCTTTAGCAAAATAATCGAAAACTCCTCCATAACGGGGGAGTTTTTTTTACATGCACGGTTGAGGCAGATAGGGTAAAAGAGAAATAAACAGGAGTGTCTTTGTCCGAGCTACCGCCAGTATTAAAAGATCAGGTCACTTGCCGCTATGTTACCGGCGGGTTGATTACGGCGCGCAATTTTATATTGGCGTTATCGCCTATCTGGCTTGTCTGGAGCCTTGTGGTCATGGCTAATGCACTGGGCTGTTTGCTCGGACTTATCCCTGCTACACCGGCGGACAATCCTCAGTACGTCACTGTGATTGGCTTTTGCCTGGCCTTAATTGGGTTGAGTTTTTTGGCCCTGCGTGTTTGTGCCGATTATAAGTTGAGCTTTGACAGCCAGTCGATCAAGTTTCCCAGTCATTTGCTCCTGGAGCTAAAGGGGCGCTTGCGCCGCTCCTGGTCTGAGCTAAAGCAAGTTGATTTTGTCACTGATGATGGCAATGTTGAGCACCCACGTACCGTGTCATTTGTCTTTAAAGATTGTGCGGTACCTCTGGCTATCAAAGGTCTGGGGCAAGACACTTTGCGCCAGCTGGTCCTGGCGATATCGGCGCATGCTCCATCGGCACGTTTTGTGCCAGAGTTATCACAAGTAGATCTGGCCATCTTACCCCAGTCTATATCCGCTGCCGGAGTCGGTTTGCACGCTACTTATACGCAGCTGTGGGAGTCTGAGCTTTCTGAGCGTTTTGGTAGTACCAGTTTTGTGCCGATGGTGCCTGGAGACAGACTGCGTGATGGCAAAATCAAAATAGTAGGACAGCTGGCTTTTGGCGGGCTCTCGGCTGTTTATCTTGCTGAGCTTGCGGACAGTAGTCTAGCTGGCAACAGTACATTTGCAGCCAGTCAGGTGGCTGGGCGGGCTGTGGTTTTAAAAGAAGCAGTATTGCCAGTTAGCGTGGGCGACGACGCGAGACTTAAGGCGCTCAGTATGTTTGAGCGCGAAGCCCAGCTTTTGGCGGCAGTAAAGCATGAACGTATCGCCAGTGTGCTTGATTTTTTTCAAGAGCGCGGGCGCAGTTATCTGGTCTTGGATCATATCGAAGGTACTGATTTAAGGCATTTTGTGCGCGATAGCGGTAAGCAGTCAGCACTTGTTGTGACCCGCTGGCTTTGTGATATTGCGGAGCTGTTGCAATACTTGCATGGTCTCAATCCGCCACTTATCCACCGCGATATTACTCCCGATAATATTGTTTTGACTCCCTCCGGGCGTCTTTGTCTGATTGATTTTGGCGCGGCTAATACTTATATAGGCACCGCCACTGGTACTGTCGTTGGTAAGCAGTCTTATATTGCGCCCGAGCAGTTTAGAGGTAAAGCCACACTGGCTAGCGATCTATACAGCCTAGGCTGTACCGCCGCCTTTGCTCTTTGTGGCTCAGATCCACTGGCTCTAATGCAAGTGTCGGCTGCAGACTTGCCTGCAAGTACAGATAGTCGACTGGTAGATCTGGTTGCTCGTTTGACTGACCAGGATGCTGGCGTACGTCCGCACAGTGCCGCCGCACTGTATGAGGAGTTGCAAAACCTAAGAGAATCCCTGCTCAAAGAGAGTCGTGCTGCTCTTGCAAAGGGTAGTGGTCATGCCTAAGCTTTTGCCAGATAGATACGGTCGTAATGTTATTGCTGAGAGCGTCTTTGCCGGAGCTGGCAATAGCGATCTGGTTTTGCGCATTAACTCTATTTGTGTGTTTAGGCGACTGGATCAGCCAAAACCGTTTTTGCGTAATTTGTTTGCTATCAATTTACTGTTTTGGGCCATTATCGTTATTAGTTTTACTTTTAAAGGCATCTTTAGTTTACTGCCCAGTGTGGATGCTCTCTTTGGCATGATCGCTAGCTCTCATGAGCTGGCTATGCTCTTTTTGACTGTTTTGCTTGCCATCACAATTGGTGCTTCGGCTTTTGCCTTTTTGCTCTCCAGTAATTACAAAACCAGGCGACTTAGTGTTTTGCCTGACAAAATAGTAATAGCCAGACAGATAGACAATGAGCTGTTTGTGGAGCACTACATACCCTGGAGTAGTCTCGTCTCTGTTGAGATCAAATCGGCTAAACGTCTCGGTTTAGGCGAGGTACATTCGGTGGTGATTAATACCCGGGGCGGCAAGTCTTATGTCGTGCCCTGGGATGATGTCTTGATTGATAATTCTCATGCCAGTCTGGTCAATCAGTTGGAGACTCATGCGCCTGGTGTGCTTAAGGTTAGTGGTGAGCAGGCTCAGGTTAAACCTGCTTTTACTGAGCTATGGCTGCATGAGTTTGCCACCACCGGCCAGCGCGTCAATGCCGACCTGTTAGCCAGTGGTCACAAACTGCAATCTGGCGACTACATAGTCTCAGGCATACTGGGCGGCGGTGGACAGGGCAACGCCTATCTCGCTCAGACAAAAGAGGGAGCCACTGTCGTCCTCAAAGAATATGTTTTGCCTGTTTACCGCGGCGCTCAGGTGACCCAAAACCTGACTGATAGATTTTTTAAAGAAGCTGAGATTTTAAAAAAGCTCAATCATCCGGGCGTGGTCAAATTGCATCACCACTTTGTTGAAGACTTTAGAGGCTATCTGGTACTCGAGTATGTCCCGGGCTTGTCGCTCAAAGAGCTGGTCTTGCAAAAGGGCGCCCAGGATGAACAAACTGCCATTGCTATTGGCATTAAGCTCTGTTTGATCCTCAAACATTTGCATGAGCAATATCCTCCAGTTTTGCACCGCGATTTGAGCCCTGACAACGTCCTTTTGAGCGACGATGGTACCGTAAAAGTAGTGGATTTTAATGTCGCCAGACAGCTCGAATCCTCCGCCAGTGCCACGGTGGTGGGCAAGCATGCTTATATTCCACCTGAGCAGTTTAGAGGTAAACCGACTTGCCAGAGCGATATCTATGCTCTGGGCGGCACGCTCTACTATCTGGTTACCGGGCTGGAGCCTGAGCCACTGACTACTTCCAGTCCGGTGGCCTATTTTGCCTCTCAAGCAAGTGCTGCAAAAGCCCATGGGGGCAGCTGTCCGGTATCGGCAGACTTTGACAAAATCATTGCTACAGCCACTGCCCTTGTGCCCCAGGGGCGCTATGCCAATGCTGAGGCTTTGCTAGCTGATTTGTCAAGAATGCAACGATAAAGTCAAATATTAGTAGTCAGATGTTGTTATGAGGGTGCAATTCTGCCACTATTGACGCAATCGAGGTGCAGATGTTGAAGGGCTTAAATTACAGCCAATACCTGACAAAAAGCAGAGCGCTCTTGCTTTGCCTGTCCTCCCTTGTTTTTGTCTCAGTTTTTAGCTCTGGTTGCAGTAACTCGACCCCATCCCCGGGTGCTGGTGTCGACCCAAATCGTATCGTGGTATTGGGCTCGGACACAATGGAAGAGCTTGTACGGACCTGGGCCAATGGATTTATGATGGGCAATCCTGGTATACAAGTGACCGTTAGCTCTGGTGATACCGGTGTTGGTATCAAGGATCTGATCGAGGGCAAAATCGATGTGGCCAGTGCCAGTCGTGAGCTTACCGAAGAAGAAAATAAACTCGCCCACGAGAAAAAAGAGCATCTTACTAGGGTGATGGTGGCCAGAGATAGCATTGCCGTTATCGTTAATCCACAAAATAAATTAGAAGAGATCGGTCTGGATGATTTGCGCCGCATTTACAAAGGCGAAATTAAGACCTGGGACAAAATGGTCAAAGAGCTAAAGGTGTCAGAGCCAATTCGGGTCTTTGGCCGGGAGGCTACCAGCGGGACTTCTAGTTATTTCCATGAACATATAATGACCGATGCCACTTTTGACCCAGATGTAAAACTGATGCCATCTTCAGAGGCGGTTATCGGTGGTGTCTTTGGTAATCGTCTGGCGATTGGTTTTGTCGGCATGTCGCAAGCCGAAAAGGCCGCTGACAAAGTAAAGATCCTCAAACTGGCTCTGCATACTGAAGCACCAGATCAGGTGGCTAAGGAAAGCTCGGTTGGAGAGCTATCAATGGATAACTATCCACTGTCCAGACCGCTCTATTTGTTTTTTAAGACCAATCAAAAAGAGCGCATCCAGAAGTTTATAGACTACACACGCAGTGAACAAGGTCGCAAGGCTGTGCATGATATGGGCTTTATGCCTATACCGTAATGGTCAGAGGAGACCCTTTGGACTTTCTTGATGCGCTAAAAAATAAAGTGCTGATATTTGATGGTGCTATGGGTAGCTCCATCCATACTTATGACCTCTCACTTGATGATTATCATGGCTATGAGAATTGTCCTGAAATACTTGTAGAGAGCCGACCGCACGTAATTGCCGAGATCCACGAATCGTTTTTTAAGGTGGGTTGTGACTGTGTTGAGACCGATACATTTGGTGGCTCACCAGTTGTACTGGCGGAGTTTGGCCTGGCAGATAGAGCCTACGAACTCAATAAAAAAGCAGCCCTATTGGCGCGCGAAGTAGCGCATGGCTACTCAAATGATAAGAGGCGCTATGTCTCAGGCTCGGTGGGACCGACCACCAAAATACCGTCTCTAGGACATATTAGCTTTGATCAAATGCGCGATGCTTACTATGAGCAAGTGCGCGGTTTGATTGATGGCGGCGTCGATGTCTTGCAGTTTGAGACTGGTCAAGACTTGCTCCAGGCCAAAGCCGCAGTTATCGCTATGACCGACTATATGCGCAAAATCGGCAAGCGTATCCCGATAATCACCCAGGTCACTTTAGAGGCTCCGCCTCTGGGGACAATGCTTGTTGGTACAGATATTTCGGCGGCGCTGACGACCTTACTTGCTTTTCCTGTCGATATCATTGGTATCAACTGTGCTACCGGTCCTTCTGAGATGTTTGATCCGGTGCGCTATCTCTGTGAGGCATCACCGCGTCCAATATCAGTACTCCCTAATGCCGGACTGCCCGAAAACATCAATGACCAGACTGTCTACAAGCTCACTCCCGACGAGCTAGCAGTCGCCCTCAAACATTTTGTAGAAGTAGATGGCGTTAGCATCGTTGGTGGTTGTTGCGGCACTACTCCAGCCCACCTCAAGCGTGTTGTGGAAGCCATTGATGGAATGGCGCCTAAAGCCAGAAGCGGTAATTACACGCCATCAGTGGCCAGCATTTATACTTCCTGTCCTCTTGAGCTTGATGTCACCACGATGCAGCCGCCACTTATCGTAGGTGAGCGTACCAATACCAATGGCAGCAAAAAGTTTAAGGACCTCTTGCAAGCAGAGGACATAGACGGCATGGTCTCTATGGCTCGCGAGCAAGAAAAAGAAGGCGCTCATATACTCGATGTCTGTGCTGCTTATGTGGGCCGCGACGAAGTCAAAGACATGCATGGCTTTATGCAAAGGCTCAATGTCGAACTGACTATCCCCATCATGGTGGATTCCACTGAGTATCCAGTTTTGGAGGACAGTCTCAAACTGATAGCCGGTAAGCCAGTCGTTAACTCCATCAACCTCGAAGACGGCGTTGACAAAATGATGCGCAAGGTCGAACTGATCACGCGCTATGGCGCCAGTGCTGTCGCTCTCACTATCGACGAAAACGGCATGGCCAAAGAAGCTGACAAAAAGCTGGCTATTGCCAGGCGCATCTATGACCTGGCATTATCTGGTGGCATGCAGCCATATGATTTGATTTTTGACGCACTCACTTTTACCCTCTCTACAGGTAACGAAGACGACCGTAAGCTCGGGCTTGAGACTTTGCAAGGCATAAAGCTTATAAAGCAGCATCTACCTGGTGTTAAAACAATACTGGGAGTGAGCAATATCAGTTTTGGTATGGATGCCAAAATCCGCCGGGTGCTAAACTCGGTATTTTTGCATTACGCTGTCGAAGCCGGTCTTGATATGGCTATCGTCAATGCTCAAAAAATCTTGCCGCTCTACAAAATCGACGAATTTGAGCGCGATCTCCACCGCAAGCTGATCTTTGATGAGCGCGACGCATCTTATGATCCGCTTTTTGCTTTGCTTGATTTTTATCAATCAAAAAAATCATCAGACAAAAAGTCTGTCAGTACTCAAGTCCTGACCATCGAAGAAAAGCTAAAACAGCGCATCATCGATGGCGATCGCATTGCCCTGGATAAAGACCTGGGCCTGGCTATGGAGAGCCATCCACCCCTTGAGATTATCAATAGTATTTTGCTTGATGGTATGAAAACCGTTGGTGAACTCTTTGGCTCTGGCAAAATGCAATTGCCATTTGTTTTGCAATCGGCTGAGACTATGAAAGCCGCTGTGTCTTACCTGGAGCCTTATATGGAGCGGGTAGAAGGTACAACGCGTGGCACTATGGTCCTGGCCACAGTAAAAGGTGATGTGCACGATATCGGCAAAAATCTGGTCGATATTATCCTTACTAATAACGGCTACAGGGTAATTAACCTGGGCATCAAACAACCAATCGAAAACATCGTATCTGCGGCTCTGGAGCACAAAGCCGACTGTATCGGTATGAGTGGACTATTGGTCAAGTCCACTGTAATCATGAAAGAAAATCTTGAGATCCTCAACCAAAGAGGCGTCAGCGTACCAGTTATCCTCGGTGGCGCCGCACTGACCCGGCGCTATGTAGAAGAAGACTGTAAGCGCATCTACAAGGGTACGATTTATTATGGGCAGGATGCTTTTGACGACCTGCGCATCATGGAAGCCATCGCCAGTGGTACCGCCGACTTGCTTAACGTCAGTGCTCCAGAAGTGGAATGTCCTGATGAAGACGATCTGGACGGCGAGCTAAACACTGATGAAGATGCTGATGGCGCGCCCGCTATAGCCGCCGAAGTAGATGCTGGTAAAAATACTGCCGGAGAGTTCATTGGCTCAGCTACTGACGCAAACGGTGCAGACAAGTCCAGGCTCTCAGCCCAGTCTTTGCCTCCGCTAAAATCTACTGTCACTCCCGATCCCACTCCCGCCCAGCCGCCATTTTGGGGACGCAAAATTGTCTCTGACTTTAGCTTGCCAGAGGTCTTTAGCTATATCAACCAGGACTCGCTTATACGCGGGCAATTTAGAGTGCGTCAAGGCGATATGAGCAGTAGTGACTATCAAGCAATGCTTGAAGCAAAGGTCTATCCGCTCTTAAGCGATCTCAAACAGAGATGCGAGCACGAGCATTTGCTCATTCCCAAAGCTGTTTATGGCTATTTCCCCTGTCAGGCACAGGGCAATGATCTGGTCGTTTATCACCCACCCCACCATGTATTGTCCTCTGATGTACTAAAAATGCCCGCCAGTGAGTTTAAAGAATGGGTGCGCTTTAGTTTCCCTAGGCAAAATTTTGGCAAAAACCTCTGTATCTCAGATTTTTTCCACTCTGCTGAGTCCGGGCTTATCGATGTCTTGCCCATTCAGGTTGTGACCATGGGCAAGCAAGCATCTGCTTACGCCCAGCTATTGTTTGCTGAGCATAGATACAGTGATTATTTGTATTTTCATGGTTTAGCCGTTGAATCCGCCGAGGCATTGGCTGAGGTCTTGCATAAAAGTATTAGAGCCGAGCTTGGTTTTGCTCAATATGATGCCACTGATAAGCGCAAATTTTTCCAGCAGGGTTACCGCGGCACTCGCTTTAGCTTTGGCTATCCCGCTTGCCCCAATCTTGAGGACCAGCAGCAGTTATTTGAGCTTTTGCGTCCTGAAGACATCGATATGGAGCTTACCGAAGAGTTCCAATTGGTGCCAGAGCAGAGTACATCCGCTGTTATCGTGGTCCATCCAGAAGCCAAATATTTTAATATCACCCGCAAAGGTGCAGCCAACGCCTGACCGCCTCAGTGGGTAAACTACGCTGCCTTGGACCCACAAATGTCACAGGGCAGAAATACGTTGGAAAGGATGTAAAATAGATACGTCATAATCCCATGGACAGTGTCCCATTGGACCTCGTCCGCACACCGTTATCGGAGTAATAATGACTCAAGATCTGGAAGCAGCAAAAGCCAAATCCAGGCAAGTGCTTGATTATATAAGTAAGCGTGAGCTCAACGAAGACGAACGCAAAACTGTCATCAGCGAATCTGTAAAATACTGGGCGGACC
Source organism: Candidatus Obscuribacter sp. (assembly GCA_016718315.1). Lineage (GTDB taxonomy): Bacteria > Cyanobacteriota > Vampirovibrionia > Obscuribacterales > Obscuribacteraceae > Obscuribacter. Next base: position 300,884 of record JADKDV010000003.1, read on the forward strand.
ACGTCAACGCTGGATTTTTGCAGTATCGCAAGTCAGTCAGTACTGACTATACCGCTGTTGAGTGGGACGATGAAGGCGCATGCTTCCGCGATATTAATGGCAAAGTGTTTATCGATATGCTCGGTGGTTACGGCGTTTACAACGTCGGTCACAGACACCCTCGTGTCGTAAAGGCAGTGCAAGACCAGCTCCAAAAGCAAGCTATTCACTCACAAGAATTGATTGATCCACTGCGCACTTATCTAGCGCATATGGTTTCTTTGATCACTCCTGGCGATTTAAAATATTCGTTTTTTACAAACTCTGGTACCGAGTCTGTAGAAGGCTGTCTCAAAATGGCTATCCTGGCAACTGGACGGCACCACTTTGTTGGCACTATTGGTGCCTTCCATGGTAAGTCACTGGGCTCACTGGGTGGCACATCTAAGGCTGTCTTTAGAGAACCATTTTTGCCTTTGCTCAACTGGTCACACGTACCGTTTGGTGATGCTGATGCCCTTGAGTCGGTATTTAAGTGCTGCGATTTTAGTGGTGACCGCATTGCTGCCTTTGTTGTCGAGCCTCTACAGGGCGAAGGCGGTATCAACGTCGCACCTCCTGGTTATCTAGCCAAAGCTCGCGAGCTTTGCGACCAGTATGGCGCTATGCTGGTCTTTGACGAGATCCAGTGTGGTATGGGACGCACCGGCAAGATGTTTTATAGCGAGTATGATCAGGTCGTCCCTGACTTGATGGCGCTCGGTAAGGCATTTGGCGGCGGCATTATGCCGATTGGCGCTGTTGTCGGCTGTGAAAAGACCTGGGCCAAGTATATCGAGAATCCCTTTTTGCATACAACTACATTTGGTGGCAACCCACTAGCTTGTGCTGCTGCCATCGCGACTATTTCGGTGCTGTTAGAAGAAGACCTGCCTGCTCAAGCTAAGGCCAAGGGCGATTATATGGTGCCCAAGATGAAGGAATTAATTAAGAAATTCCCTGATGTACTCAAAGAGATACGCGGTGTCGGTCTCATGCTCGGCATGGAATTTACCGGCAACGACACAGGCTATGAAGTGGCAAAAAATCTATTTGGCCGCAACATCCTTATCTCCGGCACTTATATCAACGCTAAGTGCTTGAGAGTGGAGCCGCCTCTGACTATTTCTTATGAGCAAATCGATGTCTTCCTCAAGGCACTTGAAGAGTCCATCATGGAAGTATCGAAGCTGAGTCCTGTCAGTCGCTAAGTCCTGCTACTGCGCTAAAGTCAACCTGGTCAGGCCTAGCCTGACCGGGTCTCTTGACCCGTGCTGGCTAATTAAGCCTGTCCGTCTGGATTGACGTGGAAGGTTTTGGCCTCGGTATTGGATATGTGCTCAGCGCGGCGCATAATTTTGCGTGCCTCGTAAGAGACAAAAGGATCTAGGTCGTTTTCCAGTTGTCTGACAATATCAATCGGACAGCTGTAGTTTTCGACCAGTCTTAGACGCACTTCGCGTGCTTTGTCTTTGGCGAGTATGGCAAATGCTTCCGGCGGAGTAGCTACGTTTTCGGCTACGGCCCTGCGTACTGCTTCGTTTTCGTGGGCAGCTAGCTCAATGAGGCGAGCTGCTGGTGTAGTGGGACGTGCTGCCACCATGGTCTGAAAAGCTATCGTGTCGCCCGGTGAGGGTTGCACGATATTGCGCTCAGGAGCTGGTGCGCCGCCCCGATCATAGACCGAGGCCGGGTTGAATTTGAGATCTTTGACCGTGTCTTTTTGTTTGACATAGGCTTTTTTAGCATCGTCGCTATTGAGCGCATGCCATTCACCAGAGCCTGTGGTGGGCTCAATTGGGCTGCCATCCAGGTGTGTTGGCTGAGGCAAAGCCTGCATCGATGAATGTGTGGCGGTGACATGATTGGTGGTTGGTCTAAACTTGTGTGTGCTCAAAAGATTGGCGCCGGTAGACTCCATCTCGCAGGTCTTGAGCTTTTTGACGAGCATATTACGCGCTTCGCCTGCCACGATTTTGTTTTTGTCGTTGGAGAGCAGGCGCAAAATATCAGAGCCTGCCTTGCGGTTGTTGGCTACACGCTGTCTTACATCGCTACTGCGGTCAGATGCCAGACGGCGCAATGTCTCCTGGGGAGTGCTGGGATTGCCTGCCACGGCAGATCTTACGTCCACCGATAATTGACCAGCCATCCAGTTGAGGGTGGTTGGAGGAGTATTCGGGTTTTCGGCTACGATGCGGAATGAGTCTTCGGTAGCAATAGATAGATCACTAGTCTTGCGTTCTGAAAAGACAAGGTTTTCGTCGCCAGCTTGCCAATCAGATACCAAAAGCGAATCAATAATAGAGCTGCCTTTGCTAACGACTAGCTCGGGCGCATGATGGGCTGGTTTGCTCTGGCTTGCTTGGTTTGCTTCTTCTCTAGCGGCTGCTTCTTTTTTGATTGACTCAACCTTCAAGTCTACTTCTGTATTTATTTGCAAAAGGTCTTTGATGGATGTGTCTTCGTCCATACCTTTTATCGATATGTCAGCTGTTCTTATTTTTTCGAATGAGCTGGATACGCGGGTCTCGAAAATCTCGTTATTGTCTGCTGGTGCGGCAAAATTGAGTTGAGGCTGACTGCTCTCTACACTCCCTGACTGCACCACTGGCTGTGACACAGCGTTGGGCTGGCTGGTAGGGCTTGTCTTGGGCTGACTGGCTGGCACAGGTGTGGCTGGCTCAGTCTGCGCCATAGGTTGTGACTGTACCGCACTGGGAGTGGCTTTTTTAGGTGACTCGAGGCTGGATGCGGGGAGCGGCTGCGGTACAAAAGTATTAGCTACTTTAGCTCGTGCCCATTTGCTACCCTGTGATGGATAGTCAAAGTTACTCAGGCTGTCAGCGTCCCTGGGCTGAATGTCCTCAGCCTGAGCGGTGGCAGTCGGTTGATCGACTGGTACATCTAGTGAAGCGCAAGGAGTTTCTGTTGACTGCTGAGCTGGCTCAGAGCCTTCGACTACAGATTCTACTTTTGCTGCTTCGCCATCCTTACCTGCGTTTTCAAGCCGGTCAGCCACCTTTTAAGGAGCTTGGCCAGTTTGTTTTGTATGATTCCCATCCCCCACAGCTCCCGCTCACAACATGCCAGTCTGAAGAAATATTATCGATGCTATCGCAGTACCGGGGGTGTGCGGTATAGATTTAGCCGTATTTGTATGCATGCTTGCCTATAGAGAACCCTATAGGGCGTAAAGCCAGAAATTCTGGGCGTTTTGGGCGTTTTTATACAGTTTTCGGTACAAAGTTATAGGAAAGGGGAGCAATAAGGCAACCAACCAGCGGTAAGAATGATAGAGGAGGCAGTGAAATTGCATTCATTCAGTCGAGAGTCCTGTCCATCACTTAGTACGCCGCTGGTTTCTTTAGGAAGCCAACAATTAAATAGGTGGTAGGGAGGAGGCCCCCAGGCTACTTCTCTTACCGTATCGACACCGGTCTTAAATGCACTAGAGTCGAGCATCCGAGGAAACTATGAAGTGTGACACCATCCCGGAATTAGAGAAGTTCCTGACGATTCAGGAGCAAGCGCTCGGTCAAAATAGTCCTGAAGTAGCTGCTACGGTGGCCAGGCTAGCCGGTCTGTACTTTAGTAAGGGCATGCTGGAGGAGTCGGAAGCTCTTTACAGACGTGCTCTCACCATCAGAGAGCAAGCGTTTGGACCACATCGTCTGGAAGTTGAAGACACTAGAAAGAATCTCGAAAAGGTTTTGACTCGCAAGCGCACACCTGCCCAGATACGCGCTGAGCAAAATCTGAGCGACTCGTCCACATCTTTAGATGCGATACCAGCTTCGATGGCGCTTGGTTGGCCCAGTGCCTTTGACGTGGATAAACAAAGAGAGCTGGAGCTTGAGCTTGCCTCGGTCAAAGCGACTATGGGTAAGGAACATCCTCAGGTTGCTGATTGTTTGACTCGGCTTGCAGACCTTTATTGCCGTAACAAACGTTACCGTGAGATGGAGCCTATTTTGCTAGATGCATTGCATATAAGAGAGCGCGCGCTGGGACCAGAGCACTCACTGGTATCGAGCAGTCTTAAAAACCTCGCACGTCTCTATTATTTCCTCAATCGCTTTGAGCTCTCCGAGCCGCTCTTTAAGCGAGCTTTGACAATAAGACAAAAACTTTACGGTAAGCAACATCCGCGCTACGCCGATGTCGAGGAGCAGTACGCTAAACTTTTGCGCAAGACCAACCGGGTCATGCTGGCGCAAGAGCTGGATAACCATGTCACTTTAGTGAGACGTGCTATCCGATAATCTATTAGTTTTGCCCGTGCCTGACAAACAAAGGTGGATGCAGTAATGCGTCTGCCTTTGTTGTTTATCTGCCAAAAATTGTTGGTCTAATTGAGCGATATGCATCTGGTTCTTTCTTTATGCTTGCCGCTTCTTTGGCAGCACGGTCTGCATAAGGAGTATTGCCACCGTCAGCAGTGCGAGTGAATTGCGCAGTTTTTTCTAAAATAATCGCTCTGAGCAGTCTATCGTGCAGGTTATCGGCTGTGAGAGATAGGGCGGTGCCAAGATTGCCTATCACTCGGCGAGAGTATTTTGCTCCAGGAGGATTTGTTTGATTGGCTTTTTTCTCATAAAAGCATGCCAGCGCATAATAAAGCCTGGAAAGTAGCTCTTCACGGATAGTAGGGGCAGTAAAGGCGATTGGGGGACTGGTTTTGGTTTGATCTGAGGGCAAAGTATCAATCAGCGACTCGGTAATCTCAATAGCTTTGTCTACCTCGCCGGACTCAGCCAATGCCATTGCCAATTTTGCTCTAAGTAAATATGGTCTGAGGTTGTCTATCGTCGGGTGCAAGGGTTGGTCCCAACCTGGGATGGCTCCTTTTAGGACATCAGCCGCTTCTTTATAGCGCTCTTGCATGATCAGGGCGTCGCTCAATGTATTTGCTATCTTTAGATCATTGCTTCTTGTCTTTGATAGGTCATCGATACAGTCTCTGACTAACTTCTCTGCAGTAAGGTGATTGGCTTCCGCTTCGTATATGCGTGCTAGCTTGAGACTCAAAACTGCCCTGTCTACAATTTTGGTATTTAAAGCATTTGATATGCTGAGGGCACTGTTGTAGTGCTCTTTTGCGTCAAAATTAAAACCGAGATCGAGGTAACAATCCCCGCAACCTTCCTCCGCTCGCTTTTTAATTGTTAAATCAGATAGAGGCTGATTTAGTAGCATCAAATAGAGATTAAGGGCTCTGTAAATATCTCCTGATTCATGTAATTGCTTTGCTGCCGATAAAATTTCTTCCCGAGGTACTGCCCTTACTGGCTTACCCTCTAGTGAGTTTGTAATGTTATCCATCAATAGACTGCGTCCTTCGTCTGTGAGGGCCATAAGAGGCATTCCGCTCCAGAGCAAATATGGACTTAGCTGATATTCTTGATCAGCGTCTTTCATGCGCAGACCTTGCAAAAAATCACCATAGCGACCATGGCGATTTTGCCTTACTGCAAGATTGTAATTTGAGTTTGGCTGGTGTACTTCAAGCCGCAAGTCATCAATTTGGATTAGTGGCTCGGTAGCGTTTAAAGGAGCCACATAAAAACCTTCATTAGCAAGTCTTGCCTCGTTATTTGGTTTTGTCAGACTCAAGTATCCAAACATAATGCCAACACATAAGGCTGGTATCAAAAGAGCTAAAAAGCCATAAAGAGCCATCCGCGCTGGTAGTGGCCAACCTACCAAAAAGGGCAGATGCCACAATTGCATTTGCTGTTTTTTGTTGAGGAAGCGGCTTAAATTGCCAGCGGCAACAGCGTTTATATCACTGCTCAGGTCCTCAATTGTCTTGTATCGATCGGCAGGATTTTGCGCCATCGCCTTTGAGATCACACTATTGAGCGCGATTTTGAGTTCTTTGCTCAGTAGTGGGTTGGCTATTGGCGCGGGTTTTGCCGAGATATGCATGTGCAAGACTTTTAAAAGATTGTCTGCCTGATAAGGTGGATGTCCCTCCACTAGCTCGTACAAAACACAACCAAGAGAATAAATATCTGAGCGGGCATCGATGGCATTGCCCAGGCATTGCTCCGGGCTCATGTAGAGTGGACTGCCAAACATCTCGCCA